>DAINOF010000062.1:0-13568 GCA_036735505.1 Paracoccaceae bacterium | reverse complement strand
ATGATGGACTGGACGGACCGGCACTGCCGGTATCTGCACCGTCTCATGAGCCGGCAAGCACTGCTCTATACCGAGATGATCGCGGCGCCGGCACTGGTGCGGGGGGGCGCGACGCGGCTTCTCGACTTCGATCCGGCCGAACATCCCGTCGCCGTGCAACTCGGCGGCGCCGATCCGGAGGAGCTCGCCGAGGCGACGCGCCTTGCGGCCGCCCGGGGATACGACGAGGTCAACCTCAACGTCGGCTGCCCATCGGACCGCGTCCGCTCCGGCTGCTTCGGCGCGGTCCTGATGGAGACGCCCGCCCTCGTGCAGCGCATCGTCGCCGCCATGATCGCGGCCGCGCCCGTCGAGGTGACGGTCAAGTGCCGGATCGGCGTGGACGACCAGGACCCCCGCGAGATCCTGCCCGAGATCCTGTCGCGGCTGCGCGACACCGGGCTTCGCCGCGTGACGATCCATGCGCGCATGGCCTGGCTCCAGGGCCTCAGCCCAAAGGAGAACCGCGAGATCCCGCCGCTCAAATACGGCCTCGTCCAGGAGATGAAGGCGCGGTTTTCCGATCTTCACATCTCGGTCAACGGGGGCGTCACGTCGCTTGACGCGGCGCGCGCCTTCCTCGCATCGGGCCTCGACGGCGTGATGATCGGGCGGGCGGCCTACCACGCGCCGTCCGACATCCTTCTGCCGGCCGACCGGGTGATCTTCGGCGACCCCGGACCCGACCGCACGCCGCACGACATCGCCCGCGCGATGATCCCCTACATCGCGCGGCAGATGGCCGAGGGACATCCGCTGCACGCCGTCACCCGGCACATGCTGGGACTATTCTCGGGGCGGTCCGGGGCGCGGCACTGGCGTCGCCACCTGTCGGAACATGCGTCGCGCGCCGGCGCGGGGCCTGGGGTGGTCGAGGCCGCGCTCGCGCTCGTCCCCGAGGTGCCCGAGCGCGCGAGCGCCTGAGGCTCAGCCCACCACCTCCCAGGGCGCCTCGAAGCGGTGCTCCTCGAGGTTCGCGCCCGGCCCGATCCGGTCGAGCACGGCGAAGAGGCCGGGCGCGTGAAGCGGCGTAAGCACCCCGTGCCAGGTGCCGCGCAGAAGGTTGATCCCCTGGCCCGGCGCGGTCAGGAAGGCGCGCGGCGTGCCCGGGCGGCCATCGGCATCGGGTGCCACGATCACGAGGAAAGGGTGGCCTGCGAGCGGCAGGAAGGCCTGGCTGCCCTCGGGATGGCGCTCGACCATGTCGAGACGGTAGGGCAGGCTGCGCGGCCGGGCGTCGAAGACCGATAGCCCCGCGCGGCCGTCCCCGAAATCGAGCCGCGCGCGGTCGTGGAAGCGGCCGCACATCCCGTCGTTGATCAGCCGGTCGGGGTCGCCCGCCGCCTCGAGCACGTCGCCGAAGGGCGCGAAGGCCGCGGCCGTGAGCGGCTCGGCGGCGATCCGCGTCACGGCAGAAGCGCCTTGAGCCGGTGCCAGGCGATGCGCTCGACCTGCGCGCAGGCCTCGGGGAATTCGGCCGGGCGGTCGTGTCCGAGGCGGCGCTGGAAGGCCGACAGGATCGTGGTCTTGGTGTGGTCGCGGACGGCGATGATGAAGGGGAAGCCGAACTTTTCCGTGTAGGCCGCGTTCAGGCGCTCGAACTCCGCGCGTTCTGCGTCGGTCAACGCGTCGAGCCCGGCCGAGGCCTGTTCGGCCGACGACGCCTCGGTCAGCCGCCGCGCCTGAGCGAGCTTGCCCGCGAGGTCGGGGTGGGCCGCGAGCACGGCCAGACGGCAATCATCCGAGGCCGCGCGGAACACCCGGGCGAGGGCGTTGTGAAGCCCCGCCGCGGTGTCGTGGGCGGGGCCGAGTTCCAGCGTCCACGCGCCCTCGGCGATCCAGGGCGAATGCTCGAAGATCCCGCCGTAGGCCGCGACGAAGTCGTCCCTTTCCATCTCGGACGGGCGGCGCCTTGAGGTCGGCGGGTGATGCGCCGCCCAGTGCCGGGCGATGTCGATCCGCCGCGGGAACCAGACGCCCTCCTGCGCGGCGGCGTAGTCGAGAAAGCGCCTCAGCGCCATGATCCGGCCCGGCCGCCCGATCAGCCGGCAGTGCAGGCCGACCGACATCATGCGCCCGCCTTCGGCATGGAGCGCGTCGAAGCTGTCCCTCAGGTAGGTCTCGAACTGGTCGCCCGAATTGAAGCCCTGCGGCGTGGCGAAGCGCATGTCGTTGGCGTCGAGCGTGTAGGGCACGATCAGCTGGTCGCGGCCCGCGATGCGGATCCAGTAGGGCAGGTCGTCGGCATAGCTGTCCGCAATGTAGTCGAACCCGCCCTCCTCGGCGGCGAGCCGCGCCGAGTTCATCGAGCAGCGCCCCAGGTACCAGCCCCGCGGGCGCGCGCCGGTGACCTCGGCGTGAAGCCGGATCGCCTCCTGCAGCTGCGCGCGCTCCTCGGCCTCGGGCATGTCGCGGTATTCGATCCACTTGAGCCCGTGGGTCGCGATCTCCCATCCCGCCTCGGTCATCGCGGCCACCTGTTCGGGCGAGCGCGCGAGCGCGGTGGCGACGCCGTAGACCGTCACGGGGATGCCCATCCCGGTGAAGAGCCGGTGAAGCCGCCAGAAGCCGGCGCGCGCGCCGTATTCGTAGATCGACTCCATGTTCCAGTGGCGCTGGCCCGTCCAGGCGGCGGCGCCCACGATTTCGGACAGGAAGGCTTCCGAGGCCGCGTCGCCGTGCAGGATGTTGTTCTCGCCGCCTTCCTCGTAGTTGATCACGACCTGCACCGCCGTGCGGGCGCCTCCCGGCCAGGCAGCATCCGGCGGATGTGCCCCATATCCGGTCAGGTCGCGGGGATAGCGGGGGGGCGTGGTCATCTCGGGCTTCCTTGTGGTCCGCTTCCGGCTTAGACCGGACGTGAACGGACTGGCAAGCGGGGACGGGATGGCCGAGGGGTTCCTCACGACGCATGTGCTCGACACCGGCCGCGGCCGCCCCGCGGCGGGCCTTCGGATCGAGCTCTGGCGGCTCGACGGGACGGGGCGCGAGAAGGCGGCCGAGGCGGTGACGAACGCTGACGGGCGGACCGACGCGCCGATCCTGCCGCGCGAGCGCTTCGCCACGGGGCTCTGGGAGCTTGTCTTCCACGCCGGCGACTACCTGCGCGCGACGGGACAGGCGGGCCCCGAGCCCCTGTTCCTCGACGAGGTGCCGATCCGCTTCGGCATGGCCGAGCCGGCGCACTACCATGTCCCGCTGCTCCTGTCGCCCTTCGGCTACTCGACCTACCGGGGCAGCTGATGTTCGACCTCGCCATCATCTGGGAGTGGTCTGCCTTCGCGGTCCGCTGGCTGCACGTGATCACCGCGATCGCCTGGATCGGGTCGTCGTTCTATTTCATCGCGCTCGACCTCGGGCTTGACCGCACGGTGCCGGGCCCGGCCGACGGCGAAGAGTGGCAGGTCCACGGCGGCGGCTTCTACCACATCCAGAAGTACATGGTCGCGCCCGCGGCGATGCCCGAGCACCTGACCTGGTTCAAGTGGGAGGCCTATGCGACCTGGCTGTCGGGGGCGGCGCTTCTCGCGGTGGTCTACTGGGCGGGGGCAGAGCTGTTCCTGATCGACGCCGACAAGGCCGACCTTTCGGTCTGGCAGGCGGTCCTGATCTCGGCCGCGTCGCTCGCCGTCGGCTGGGTGATCTACGACCTCCTCTGCAAGTCGCCGCTCGGCGACAGCCCGACAGTGCTGATGCTGCTGCTCTTCGCGCTGCTCGTGGCGATGTCCTGGGGTTACGACCAGGTCTTCACCGGCCGTGCGGCGCTTTTGCACCTCGGCGCCTTCACGGCAACGATCATGTCGGCCAACGTCTTCTTCATCATCATTCCGAACCAGAAGATCGTCGTCGCCGACCTCAAGGCCGGGCGCACGCCCGACCCCAGGTACGGCAAGATCGCCAAGCTCCGGTCGACGCACAACAACTACCTGACCCTTCCCGTGCTGTTCCTGATGCTGTCGAACCACTATCCGCTGGCCTTCGCGACCGAATGGAACTGGGTGATCGCGAGCCTCGTGTTCCTGATGGGGGTCACGATCCGGCACTTCTTCAACACCATGCATGCGCGGCGGGGCTTGCCCTGGTGGACCTGGGCGGCCACGGCGGTGATCTTCATCGCCATCATGTGGCTCTCGACCGCCGGTGCGGTGCCGGACTACGACGAGGCGGCCGCCCGGCCAATGACCGAGACCGAACGGAGGTTCACCGAGGTCGAGGGGTTCGAGGAGGTCCGCGACATCGTCCTTGGCCGCTGTTCGATGTGCCATGCGCGCGAGCCGGGCTGGCCTGGGCTCCACTGGGCCCCCAAGGGGGTCTACCTCGAGCTGGATCGGGACATCGCGCGGGAAGCGCGCGCGGTCTATCTCCAGTCGGCCGCGAGCCACGCGATGCCGCCCGGAAACCTCACTTGGATGGAGACGGAGGAGCGGGCGGCGATCCTGCGCTGGTACCGCGCGGGATCCGGTCGCGCCGGGTCGGGACCGGCGGCTTCGTCGCGGCCGTCTCAGACGCCCCAGGGATGACCCCGGGCGGGGATGCGGGCGGGCGCCGTCCAGGGGGCCGGGGCGTGACAGCGAGGACCTGCCGCACGCCGACCTGTCTGGTGTGTCCCGCCTAGCGCCCGGGTGTTGTCGGTCCCGGCGGTCGGAGGCATGCGCTTTGACCCGCCGGCCGCCCTGCCTTTGGTTCCGGACGCCGCATTTGGACGCGGCGCCGCGGGTCTTAGAAGTCTTCCCAGTTGTCCTCGGTGACGCGCAGCGCAAGCGCACCGTCGGTGGCCTTTCGGGCCTTCGCGCCTGCGGCGCTGCCTCGTGCCGGCGCAACTTCGGGGACACGCAGGGATGCTGCCGGTGCGCGCGGTGCTGCTGCGGGTGCGGCCTGCGCTTCCGGCCGCCTTGTCGTCGGCGCCTTGTCGCCTACGTGGAAACGGGCCATTTGCGCCGCCAGCGCCTCGGCCTGCGACATCAGGCTCTGGCTCGCGGCGGTGGTTTCCTCGAACATGGCGGCGTTCTGCTGCGTGACCTGATCCAGCTGGATCATCGAGGTGTTGACCTCGTTCAGGCTCGAGGACTGTTCCTGCGCAGAATGCGCGATGTTGGCCACATGATCCGAGATGCCGTTCACCGAGGCCGCGATGCGGCGCAGCGCCTCTCCCGCCTCGCCAACGAGGTCCACGCCCTTGTCGACGTGACGCCCCGATGCGGAGATGAGGCCGCCGATCTCGCGCGCCGCATCGGAGGACCGCTGGGCGAGCGCGCGCACTTCCGAGGCGACGACCGCAAAGCCGCGACCTGCGTCGCCGGCCCGCGCCGCCTCGACGCCCGCGTTCAGCGCGAGAAGGTTGGTCTGGAACGCGATGTCGTCGATGACGCTGACAATGCGCGAGATCTGCCGCGATGACTGCGAGATCTCGCCCATCGCGGAAACCGCCTCCTCGACTACGCGGCCCGAGCTCTCGGCATTGCCGCGTGCTTCGGTCACCACCGCGAGCGCGTTGCGGGCGGCCTCGCTGGCCGAGTTCACGGCGGCGGTGATCTGGGCGAGCGCAGCGGCGGTCTCCTCGAGGGTGGCCGCCTGATGCTCCGTCCGGCGCGAGAGGTTGTCGGACGCGCTGGCGATCTCGCGGACGTCGCTCTGCACGGTCTCGACCATCTCGCCGACGCCGAGGATCGTCGACTTGAGCCCGCTGCAGGCGCCGTTGAAGTCGGCGCGGAGCGTTTCGTACTCCTCGCCGAGCGGCTGCGTGATGGTAAAGGTCAGGTCGCCGTCGCGCAGCCGGGAAAGACCCGTGCGAAGGATGTCGATGGCCCGCATCTGCGCCGCCTGCATCTCGCGCGATGCGGTTTCCGCGGCGGCCAGCGCGCGGCTCTGCTCGGTGATGTCCATGCCGAGAAGGTAATTCCCGAGAACGCGGCCCTTGGCGTCGCGAATGGGCAGGAAGCTGCCGTCTAGGATCCGTGCGGCGCCGGCATCGAGCGTCAGATGGAACCGCCCGTTCACCGTCTCGCCCTTGGCGAGCCGCGACTTCACTGCTTCGAAGTCCATGCCTTCGGCTTTCACGAGGTCCTGCGCCTTGCGTCCCTTGAGGTGCACCGCGTTGGATCCCGCCAAGGCGTCGAACTGGCCGCTCCCGCTTTCGAAGATCCACTCGGGCGTGAAGCGCATGCCGACCTGGCGCATCTCGAGGCCGCGGAGAACGGCTGCGTCGCGCCGAATATCGGTGACGTCGTTCCATTCCACGACGTAGCCGACGATCTCGCCCTTCTCGTCGGCGATCCCGTCGATCGACAGCTGCATCACCCTCGACGCGATCCGGATATCGGTCTTCATCGGCAGCGCGCCCGGCTCGAGCACCATCTTGCGGTTTCGCGTGGGATTGCCGTGGAAGACGTCGATGTTCCTGCCGACGAGGGTAGCCAGCTCGAATCCCTGAAAGGTCGACTTGAAGTCCGCCTCGTTGTTCCCGCAGAGCGTATCGAAGGCCGCGTTCGTCATCGTGATGTTGAAGTCTCGGTCGGCGAGGACCATCGCGGCCGAAGAGCAGCGGAAGGCCGCGCTCTGGAACATCGCGGACCGCGTCGCGCCCGAGGCGTCCGACATCATGCCCCGGAAGAAGTCGACGTCGCGGGCCATCAGCCCGATCTCGTCGCGCCGCCCGGTCTGCGGGATGGCGATGTCGTAGGCGCCGGAGACGACCGTCTTCATGGCGTGGCCGATCTCGCGGAGCGGCCGCGTCACGGTCCGGCGCAGGTAGAGGATGGCGCCAGCCAGAGCCGCGCCAAGGGCCAGCGCCGCCAGGGCGAGGACCTCGATCTTGGCCCTGGCGAGGGTGTTCATCGTGGCATCGGTCGACCAGGCGATGGCCACCGCGCCGACCACCTCGCCCTCGGGACCGAAGCGGACGGGTTCGGCGACGAGAAAGCGTGCGGCGTCCGTCACGTCGCGCCCGGTTGCGACGGCCTCGGCAGCAAGGGCGGCGAGATCGTCCGCGAGGCCGGCGAGGCCGGGCCCGTCGGCGATGACGCGGCTGCCCGCCGCATCGGTCACGACCGCCGCGACGGCATGTCCGCCATTGGCGGTGTACAGGAGGTCGAGTTCCTGGGCGACGCTTTCGGTTCTCGAGAAGCGGATAGCGCCGCCGGCCGGGGCGGCGATCGAGCGCGTGATCGCTTCCGCCTTCGCCAGAAGGCCCTCGAAGGCGATCTGGCGCGTCCGGTCGAAGCTCGACAGGGTGACCGTGGTGGCGACGATCGTCGCGGCCGACGCGATGATGACGGCGCATCGCACGAAGATCGAGAACTTGACTTGCCTGGTGGGCGTGTCGATGGCCTTGTTCATGAGGCGCTCCTGAGAATTTCGTTCCGATGTCGCGTCAGAGCAGGCGCCCAGCGTCGATGCCGATGGTCATCGCGCCGACGACAGCGCCGGAGGCCGGATCGACGATCGTGATGGAGACCTGGCTCTGGTAGGTCTGGCTGGATTCGTCGAACTCGACCTCGGAGATGTGCACGGCGTCGGGGCCGAGGGGGAAGGTTTCGGTGAACTTCTCCTCGTCGCCCTGCCAGTAGTCCGAGGTGGGAGCGGCAGCAGCGACGTTGAGGCCGCGGGCGTCCATGACGAAGAGCTCGGTCAGCATGCCGTCCGAGGCGGCGATCCGCTCGCGCAGAATCTCCGACAAGGGGTGATCCATCACCCCGCTGATGAGCGCGCTGTCGGTCACCCCGACGTCGGCCCGCCAGGACAGGTCGAGCCGGTCGATGTCGGCCTGCGAGTAGCCAGAGGTCACCGCGTTCTGGCTGACGATCGCCGCGACGATCTGCGGGTCGCCCGACCAGGTGCGGATCTCGGTGTCGAGATAGGTCCTGACCGCCGACATCATGTCGTCGGCCGGAGCGGGAAACGCGGCGAGGGTCGCGGCGAGGGCGATGATGGGAAGGCGCATGGAATTCTCCTCTGGACTGCGGGTCTGAACTTCCGGCGATGACTAAGCCCAATCCCTTTCATATCCTTTAAGCTCAAAGACTTTTCTCGCGACCGGCGCGGCTGGCGTGGCCGGCGCGACCGTGGCGCTCAGAAGCCGAAGAGGCTGCGACGGTGCGGCAGCCCAACCGCCCCGAGGGCGGCGTCGAGGCGGCGCGCGGGCGGCAGGCTTTCGGGCGGAATCCGCACCCGCTCGCCGGTGCGGAGCCGGACGGTCGCGCGCTGCGAGAAGTCGAGTGCGGTCGCGAGTTCGACCTCGGCGATGAGCGCACGCGGGATCCGCTGCGTCCGGCGGCCGCTCGATCAGGTCAGGGCGTCGTCGTCGAGCACGAGGCCGGAGCGCGAATCGCGCAGCGCCTCGACGAGGCCCGGCAGGGCGAGAAGGCCGATGCCGGCCGGGATCCACCACGCCGCCTCGACCACGACGGTGAGGACGACGACGGCGAGGACAGCGAGGCCCAGAAGCGCGAGCGCCTGCGGATCCCGCGCGCGCCGCTCGAAGCGGAAGGCGTCAGTCACCGAGAATGCGGCTGACCATCTCGGCGGTGTCGCGGCTCAGACCCTCCGTCCGCATGATCCGGCCGAGTTCGTCGCGGATCAGCGCCTGCCGGCCGGCGTCGTAGCGCCGCCAGGTCTCGAAGGCCGTGCACATGCGCGCGGCGGTCTGCGGGTTCACCGGGTCGAGCCGGATCAGCCAGTCTGCCAGAAGCCGGTAGGCGGCGCCCGAGGCGTCGTGGAAGCCGGCGGCGTTCATCGACAGGGCGCCCAAGACCGCGCGGAAGCGATTGGGGTTCTTCCAGTCGAAATCGGGGTGATGGGTCATCTCGCGGGCGGTCGCGGCAGCGGCGCGCGGCGCGGCATGGGCCACCTGGAGCGAGAACCACTTGTCCATCACGAGCCGGTCGTGGCGCCACTGGCGGTAGAAGCTCTGCACCTCGGGCTGGCCCGACCCAAGGTCGAGCAGGACGGCGAGGGCGCCGGTCTGCTCGGTCATGTTGTCGGCCGTGCGGAACTGGCGCTCGGCCGCCCAGCCCTCGTCCAGGCGGGAGAGATAGGCAAGCGCCGTGAGCCGCAGCGCCCGACAGCCCGCCGCGCGGGCGTCGGGGGAGTAGGGGCCGGGGATGTCCATCTCTTCGTAGAGCACGGGCAGCGCAGGCGCGAGATGCGCGGCCACCGCGCGGGTCAGCTTCTCGCGCGCGTCGTGGATCGCGTCGGGGTCGGGCGTGTGCCCGGCATCGTGCAGCGACTGGGCCATGTCGTCCTCGGACGGCAGGCGCAGGGCGAGGGCGCGGAAGGCGGGGTCGAGCCCGTCGTCGCGCGCCACCCGGAGAAGCGCGTCGAGATAGGCGGGGCCCGGGCTCGCGTTTTCCGTCACCATGCGCGAGAGCACGTCGCGGGCGAGCTGCCGCCCGGCCTCCCACCTGTTGAAGGGGTCGGTGTCGTTGGCGAGGAGGAAGGCACGCTCTTCGGTCGTCATGGGGCGGTCGAGGATGACGGGCGCAGAGAACCCGCGTAGGAGCGAGGGGACGGGCCGTGCCGCGAGGCCGTCGAAGGTGAAGCTCTGCGTGCCTTCGGTCATCTCGAGAACGGTGGTGGGCAGGACCTCGTCGCCGTTGGGGTTGAGAAGACCGAGCGCGATCGGGATGACCTGCGGCTTCTTCTGCGGTTCGCCGGGCGTGGGCGGGGTTCCTTGCGTGAAAGTGAGCGTGTAGCGGCCGTCCGCGAAGTCCTCGGCCACCGTCAGCCGCGGCGTGCCCGCCTGCGTGTACCAGAGCCGGAACTGCGAAAGGTCGCGCCCCGTCGCGTCCTCGAAGACGCGCAGCCAGTCCTCGATCGTGGCGGCCTCGCCGTCATGCCGCGCGAAATAGAGGTCGAGCGCGGCCTTGTAGTCCGCGTCCCCCACGAGGCGCTTCAGCATCCCGATGATCTCGGCGCCCTTCTCGTAGACGGTCGCGGTGTAGAAGTTGTTGATCTCGATGTAGGAGGCGGGCCGCACCGGATGGGCGAGCGGCCCGTTGTCCTCGCGGAACTGGCGCGCGCGCAGCTGCAGAACGTCCTCGATCCGCTTCACCGCATGGCTGCGCTGGTCGCCGGTGAACTCGCGGTCGCGGAAGACGGTGAGCCCCTCCTTGAGACAGAGCTGGAACCAGTCGCGGCAGGTGATGCGGTTGCCGGTCCAGTTGTGGAAGTACTCGTGGGCGACGATGCCCTCGATCATCTCGTAGTCGCGGTCGGTCGCAGTGGCGGGGCTCGCCAGCACGTACTTCGAGTTGAAGATGTTGAGCCCCTTGTTCTCCATGGCGCCCATGTTGAAGTCGTCGACCGCCACGATGTTGAAGACGTCGAGGTCGTATTCGCGGCCGTAGACCCGTTCGTCCCAGCGCATCGAGCGCGTGAGCGCGTCCATGGCATAGTCGCAGCGGTCCTCGTCGCCCGGACGGACCCAGACGTTGAGCGCGACGGATCGCCCGGAGGCGGTGGTGAAGCTGTCGGCATGGGCCGTGAGGTCGCCCGCCACGAGCGCGAAGAGATAGGCGGGCTTCGGCCAGGGGTCGGTCCATTCGGCCCAGCCGGGGCCCGCGCCGGCGGGATTGCCGTTCGACAGCATCACGGGGGCGTCGCCCTCGATGCGGACATGGAAGGGCGCCATCACGTCGGGGCGGTCGGGGTAGAAGGTGATCTTGCGGAACCCTTGGGCCTCGCACTGGGTGCAGTACATGCCGCGCGACATGTAGAGCCCTTCGAGCGCCGTGTTCGCCTCGGGCGCGATCTCGACCTCGGCCTCCCAGAGGAAGGGCGCGGAGGGCGCGGGGCAGGTGAGGCCCTCGGGCGTGATCTCGGGGGTGACGGGCGCGCCGTCGATCTTCGCGGAGAGGAGAGTGAGGTTCTCGCCGTCGAGCCGGAAGGTGCGGTCGGGGGTCGCCGGGTTCGGGCGGAAGGCGATGCGCGACAGGACGCGGGTCGCGGTTGGATGCAGGCGGAAGGTGAGTTCAACGCGCTCCACGAGGAAGGCGGGGGGCGTGTAGTCGGACAGGTAGACTGCGGCGGGGCTTGCGTCCTTCATCGGTCCTCCGTTGGTTGCGGGGAAGGTAGAAGGGGCGCGCGGGGGGGGCAAGGCGGGGTCTCCTGCCGGATGCTGACGCCACGCTGTCAGCAGGGCTGTGCGAGAAGGGGTCTCCACCCTATCCTGAACCGGAGAGATTGCATGACCTTCGCACCTGCCAACTTCGTCGTCTGGACCGAGATCCCCGTCACCGACATGGAGGCCGGGATGGCCTTCTACACCGCCGCCACGGGGGCGGAGCTGACGCTCGAGACATCCGGACCCAATCCCATGGCCATCTTCAAGCCGAAGGACCCGAAGGTCGGCGTCGCGGGCAACCTCTACCCCGGCAAGCCTGCGGCGCGCGGGGAAGGTCCGACGATCCATCTTGCCGCCGCCGGCCCGCTCGAGGCGGCGATGGCGCGCGTGACGGCCGCGGGCGGCGACGTGGTCTCTCCCCCGATCAGCATTCCCGAGGGACGGTTCTTCTACGCGATCGACCCGTTCGGGAACTCGATCAGTCTTTTCGAGGTCCCGTGAATGCGGCGGGCCGACCGTCTCTTCCAGATCGTCCAGCATCTGAGGAGCGGCCGGCTCGTGACTGCGCGCGGTCTGGCAGAGCGGCTCGAGGTGTCGGTCCGCACCGTCTATCGCGACGTGGCGGACCTGCAGGCGACCGGCGTGCCGATCGAGGGCGAGGCGGGCGTGGGCTACGTGATGCGCGAGGGCTTCGACCTTCCCCCGCTGATGTTCACGCGCGACGAGGTCGTGGCGGTCGTCGCTGGGGCGCGGATCGTGCGCGCCTGGGGCGGGGCGGCAATGGCGCGTGCCGCCGAGGAGGCGCTCGTGAAGATCGAGGCGGTGCTGCCCGAGGCGGCGCGGGCCCGGGCGCGGGCGGTGCCCGTCCACGCCGCCGCCTGGGACCTGGGCGACGTCTTGCGCGTGCGCATCGACGAAATCGAGGCGGCGGTCTAGGCGCGGCATCGGCTCGTGCTCGGCTATCGCGACGCCGGGGGGGACGAGACGCAGCGGGTCGTGCGGCCGCTTGGCCTGTGGTTCTGGGGCCGGGTCTGGACGCTCGTGGCCTGGTGCGAGCTCCGGAAGGACTTCCGCATGTTCCGGCTCGACCGGATCGGGCCGATGGCGGTCGGCGAGAGCTTCGCGGTCGAGCGCGACAAGACTCTCGCTGCCTTCTACCGGCGGATGGAGGACGAGGACTGCGGCCTCGCCACGTCTCCGCGCCCCTGAGCGACCACGGGGCGCGGCCAGATGCCATGGCATGGTGGCTGCCGGGCAGGGGGATCACGCCGGGATCGGGTTCGGGGCCGGATCCCAGGTGTAGATGAGCGTGGCGGTTCCGCTGTCAGGGCGCTGTCGGACGCGGGGAGCTGCGCGTTCGGCTGGCCCCTCCGGACTTGCGCGGACCCGGCGCGCCGCTAGATGCCCCGGCATGACCACGATCCTCTGGTTCAAGCGCGACCTGCGCGTCGCCGACCACCCCGCGCTCGCCCGCGCGGCCGAGGCGGGCGGCGTGGTGTTGCCGCTCTACGTGGTCGAGCCCGACTACTGGCGGCTTCCCGACACCTCGCACCGGCAATGGGCCTTCACGGCGGAGTGCCTCGCGGACCTTCGCGACGCGCTCGGGCGGCTCGGCGCGCCGCTTGTCGTGCGGGTGGGGGATGTGGTCGAGGTGCTGGAGCAACTGCGCGCGGCCCATGGGGTGACGGAGGTCGTCAGCCATGAGGAGACCGGCAACCTCTGGACCTTCGCCCGCGACCGCCGCGTCGCGGCTTGGGCGCGGGCGCGGGGCGTGCGCTGGACGGAACTGCCGCAGTCGGGCGTCGTGCGGCGGCTCGCCTCCCGCGACGGCTGGGCGCGGGCGCGCGACGGGTTCGTCTTCGGTGCGCGCGCCGTGGTGCCGGGGGGGCTCGCGCCGGTGGCGGTCGAGCCGGGCGCGATCCCCTCGGCCGCCGATCTCGGGCTCGGCCCCGACGGCTGCGTTGCGCGCCAGCGGGGCGGGAGGGGCGAGGCCGAGCGCATGCTTTCAAGCTTCCTGACCGAGCGCGGGCGGGACTACCGGCGCGCGATGTCGACGCCGGTCGAGGGCGAGACCGCCTGCTCGCGCTTGTCGCCGCACCTTGCCATGGGGACGCTGTCGGTGCGCGAGGCGGCGCAGGCGGCGGCCGCGCGGCAGCGCGAGGTGCGCGGCACGCGCGAAGGTTGGGGCGGAAGCCTGCGCTCGTTCCAGGCCCGCCTCGCCTGGCGCGACCACTTCATGCAGAAGCTCGAGGACGAGCCCGCCATCGAGACGCGCTGCCTGCATCCGGCCTGCGAGGGCCTGCGCCCGCGCGCGCCCGACGCCGTGCGGCTGGCGGCCTGGGAGGCGGGGGAGACCGGCCTTCCCTTCGTGGACGCCTGCATGCGCTATCTCCGCGCCACGGGCTGGCTGAACTTCCGCATGCGGTCGATGCTGGTGGCGGTGGCCTCCTACCACCTCTGGCTCGACTGG
>DAINOF010000061.1:2233-13648 GCA_036735505.1 Paracoccaceae bacterium | reverse complement strand
GGATCTCGAAGACCCCCTCGATCTCGATGGCCGCCCCGAAGGGCAGCGAGGCCGCGCTGACGGCCGAGCGCGCGTGGCGCCCGGCTTCGCCCAGCGCCTCGACGAGGAAGTCGGACGCGCCGTTGATGACCTTCGGCTGGTCGCCGAAGTCGGGCGTGGAGTTCACGAAGCCCACGATCTTCACCACCCGCACCAGCCGGTCGAGGTCGCCATCGCAGGCGGCCCGGACCTGCGCGAGAAGGGCGATCGCGCAGAGCCGCGCCGCTGCGGCCCCGGCCGCGACGTCGAGGTCCTGCCCGAGCTTGCCCGTGACGAAGCCTGCCGCGTCGCGCGGCAGCTGGCCCGAGACGTGGACGAGGCCGGCCGCGCGAACAAACGGCACATAGTTCGCCGCGGGCGGCGGCGCGTCGGGCAGGACGACGCCCAGCGCCTGCAACCTGGTCTCGACCGTTCCGCCCATCCCTGATCTCCCCCCGATCATGCCCGGGCGCGACGCTAGACGCTCGGGGCGCGGCAGGAAAGCCGCATCCGCCGTGTCGCGCCGCGCGCCCGGCAGTTCGGGGCGCGAAAAGCAAGAGTGGCCAACAACGACGCCATGGCCATGCAGGGCAAGATGTATTAGCCTTTCGCGCGTCGACCGCTACAATTTGTCATGCCTTCAGCTTCGGAACCCGGGTCTTGAGAAATCTTCGTCGCTTCGTGATTGGACCGGCGCTCGCTGCGCTGGTCGCGGGATGCGGCACGCCGCCCGTGCCGTCCTCGGATGCGGACAACGACCCCTTCGAGGCGCAGAATCGCCAGATGCACGCGTTCAACCGGGCAGCCGATTCGGCGATTGTCCGCCCCGCGTCCCAGGTCTGGGGCGCGGTCGTTCCCCCGCCCGTGCGCGAGGGCGCGGTCAACTTCGCGCGCAACATCGACACGCCCGGACATGTGCTCAACGACATCCTGCAGGGGGAAGTCGACGATGCCGTCCACAACCTCTTCCGCTTCGCGATCAACTCGACGCTCGGGGTAGCGGGCCTCTTCGATCCGGCCACGTCGATGGGTCTCGAAGCGCGGGCCTCGGACTTCGGGCAGACGCTTTTCGTCTGGGGAGCGGAGGAGGGAGACTATGTGGAGCTGCCGTTCTTCGGCGGACGAACCGAACGCCATGCCTATGGCACGGTCGTCGACTTCGTGCTGAATCCGGCGCGGCCCCTGCTGCCGGTCGAGACGCCGAGCATCACGTCGGCGGTGGTCCAGGTCGTCGACCTGCGCTACGAGCTGGGCCAGAGCATCGACGGGATACTCTACGAAAGCGCCGACAGCTACGCGCTGTCACAAAGCATTTACCTCCAGAACCGACGCTTCTTCCTCGCGGAGGGGGATGCAACGGAGTATTTCGATCCCTACGAGGAGCTTTTCGGAGAATGACCATGGATCGCCGCTTTCTCCTGACGGCCGGGCTCGCGCTGGTCGCCGCCCTGTCCCTGCCCGGGCCCGCGCGGGCGATGACGGAGGCGCAGGCGCGCCAGCTGATCGACCAGGTCGTGGCCGACATCAACGGCGTGATCAATTCCGGCCGGGCGGAAGCGGCAATGTATGGCGACTTCGAGCGGATCTTCGCGCGCTATGCCGACGTGCCCACGATCGCGCGCTCCGCCCTCGGGCCGGATGCGCGCGGCGCTTCGCAGCAGCAGCTTTCGGCCTTCACCGACGCCTTCGCGGGCTACATGGCGCGCAAGTACGGTGCGCGGTTCCGCGAATTCATCGGCGGGCAGATCGTCGTGCGCGAGGCCCGGCCCGTGCAGTCCTTCATCGAGGTCGCCTCCACGGCCGAGCTGCGGGGACAGGCGCCCTTCGCGGTGAGCTTCCTCGTCTCGGACCGGTCCGGCCAGCCCAAGTTCTTCGACATCGTGATCGAGGGCATCAGCCTTCTGCGGACCGAACGCACCGAGATCGGCGCCATGCTCGACCGCCGCCGGCGCGACATCGACCTCCTGATCCAGGACCTGCGGCAGGCAGGCTAGCGCCCGACGCCGCCGAAGAGCGTGTTCAGGACGTCGAGGATGGCGTTGTCCACCGCTGTGCGCGGCCGCTGCGCGTCGGGCTGCCGCTCTGACCGCGGCAGGTGCCGGTCGGCCGGGGACTGACCCGCGATCATGCGGTCGCGCGGCGCGGGGGCGCTCATCGGCAGGTCGCGCGGCGGCAGGCCCTCGTGCACCCGGATCATCGTCTCGCGCCAGATCTCGGCCGGCAGGCCGCTGCCCGTGACCCCCCGAAGCGGCGTGTTGTCGTCGTATCCCATCCAGACGCCCGCGACATAGTCGGCCGTGAAGCCGACGAACCAGGCATCGCGCGCGGACTGCGAGGTTCCGGTCTTGCCGGCCGCCGCCCGGTCGGGAAGCGCCGCGCGCGTGCCCGTGCCCTGCTGCACCGCCGCATGGAGCATGTAGACGAGCTCGCGCGCGGCCCGTTCGGAGACGACGCGCGCCCCCATGCCGCCCTCCTGCCCCATGAGCGGCTCGGACCGCCCCTGCAGCCTAAGCTCCATGAGCCCGTAGGGCGTCACCGAGGTCCCGCCGTTGAGGATGCCGGCATAGGCGCCCGTCATCTCGAGCAGCGTGGCCTCGGAGGTGCCGAGCGCGATGGCCGGCCCGTCGGCGATGTCGGATTCGATGCCGAAGCGCCGCGCCACCTGCCGCACCGCGTCGCGGCCGACGGCCTCGGACAGTCGGACGGCGGGCGTGTTGAGCGACCTCGCCAGCGCCTCGGTCAGCGTCACCTCGCGGTTGAGGAAGCTGTCGGTGAAGTTGCCGGGGCTCCACGGGCCCGAGCCGGGGACGTTGATGGTGATGGGTGCGTCGAGGATCGGGTCGAGCGGCGACCAGCCCTGGTCGAGCGCGGCGGCGTAGACGAAGGGCTTGAAGGCCGATCCGGTCTGCCGCTTGGCCTGGATCGCCCGGTTGAACTGGCCCGAGACGCCGCGGAACTTGCGCCCGCCCACCATCGCCCTGACCGCGCCGTCGGCGCTCATCACCACGATCGCCGCCTGCGCCGCCGAGCCCTGCGACACCTTGGTGTCGAAGATGTGCTGGAGCGCGGCCTCGGCCGCGTTCTGGATGCGCTGGTCGAGCGTCGTCAGGATGACCACGTCCTCGGTCGTCTCGCGCGTCAGGAAGGCGGGGCCCTGGTCCATGACCCAGTCGGCGAAATAGCCGCCGGCGCGCGCCTCGGCCGCCTCGGACAGGCGCGCGGGGTTGGCGCGGGCGAAGGCCGCTTCTGCCGCGGACAGGTAGCCCTGCGACTCCATCAGGCCGAGGATCACCGCCGCGCGGCCCCGGCTGCGTTCGAGGTCGGCGGTGGGGGCGAAGCGCGAGGGCGCGATCAGGAGACCTGCGAGCATCGCGGCCTCGGAGGGCGCGACCTCGTTCGCGGACTTGCCGAAATAGCGTTGCGCGGCCGCCTCGAAGCCCCGCGTGCCGGCGCCGAGATAGGCACGATTGAGGTAGATCGTCAGGATCTCGTCCTTGGTGTACCGCAGCTCCATCGCCAGCGCATAGACGGCCTCGGTCGCCTTGCGCTTCAGCGTCGTGCGGCGGCAGTCGGCCTCGTACTCGGCCTCGGTCATGCCCGAGGCGGGGTCGTAGGGCACGCCGAGGCAGAGGAGCTTGGCCGTCTGCTGGGTGATCGTGGACCCGCCGTGGCCCTCGAACGGGCCGCGCCCCTCGCGCAGGTTGATCCGGATCGCGCCGAGGATGCCGCGGGGGCTGAGGCCCGGATGGCTGTAGAAGCGCCGGTCCTCGGTGGCGATGATCGCGTTGCGCAGGTGGGGCGAGACGGTGCTCGCGGTGATCTGCCCGCCGAACTGCTCGCCGCGCCAGGCGAAGATCTGGGTGTCGCGGTCGAGAAGCGTGACCGAGCCGCGCGCGCGGGCGTCGAGGACCGAGGTGTAGGGCGGCAGTTGCGCCATGTAGTAGAGCACGAAAAGCCCGACGACGAGAGCGGTGGCGAGCGCCGTCCGGCTGCCGATCCACCAGACGAGCCGGAAAAGCCAGCCGAAGACGCCGAAGACGAGCCGACCGAAGATCCCCCGCCTCGCGCGCGGCGCGGCGGACCGTCGGGTCGTCCTGGACGATGCGGCCGCTGCGCGGCTTTCCGCGGCGGCCGCCTTCTGTGCCCGGCGATCCGCCACGAGGGGCGGCCGCCTGCCTTTGGTGCTCATGCGTGGGTCCGTGGGGTCTGCTTTTTCAAGGAAGATAGTCGCTCTGCCGGGCGATGTGGACCTCCAATCGTCGCGGGAAGAAATTCACTTGGTGCCTGTTCTTTGGGCGTCAGTCTCAATTTGTGCAAAAAATGTGCAATCTGATGAGCAATTCGTCACCGAACCGTTACCGGTCGCCTTGAGTCGCGGCCTCTCTCCGTTCTTGTTGCGGCGTGGATCTGCGGGGGCGCACTCCGCGTAACGGAAGGGGATGCACGTGAAGCTCATCATTGCAGCAATCAAGCCGTTCAAGCTCGAGGAGGTGCGCGAGGCGCTTACCGCCATCGGCGTGCGCGGCATGATGGTCACGGAGATCAAGGGGTTCGGCTCGCAGTCGGGCCATACCGAGATCTACCGCGGCGCGGAATACGCCGTGAACTTCGTGCCGAAGGTCAAGCTCGAGATCGCGGTTCCGGCCGAGATGGCCGACCAGGTCGTCCAGACGATCGCGACCACCGCCAAGACCGACAAGATCGGCGACGGCAAGATCTTCGTCCTCGACCTCGAAAGCGCCTTGCGTGTGCGCACGGGCGAGATGAACGACGACGCACTCTGACGGCATGCGAAAGGACAACTCGATGAAACATTTGAAGTATCTTCCCCTAGCGGCGCTCCTTGCCGCGCTGCCGTCCTTGGGCCTCGCCCAGGAGGCGGAAGCGGCCGCCGAGGTGCCGGCCGCGGTCCCGACCGACGTGGTCTGGATGATGAACTCGCTGCTGTTCCTCATCGGCGGCTTCCTCGTGTTCTTCATGGCGGCGGGCTTTGCGATGCTCGAGGCCGGGCTCGTCCGGTCGAAGAACGTGACGATGCAGCTGATGAAGAACGTCGGCCTCTTCTCGCTCGCGACGATCTTCTACTACCTCATCGGCTACAACCTCATGTATCCGCTCGGGTCCTGGGCGATCGAGGGCTACTTCTCGGCCCTGTTCCCCGCCCCGGCGGTGCTCGAGGCCGTGGGCGTGGCCGCCGACGGCGTCGACGACTATTCCTACGCCTCGACCGGGTCGGACTTCTTCTTCCAGCTGATGTTCTGCGCCGCCACCGCCTCGATCGTGTCGGGCGCGCTGGCCGAGCGGATCAAGCTCTGGCCGTTCCTGATCTTCGTGATCCTCCTCACCTCGATCATCTACCCGCTCCAGGCCTCCTGGAAGTGGGGCGGCGGCTTCCTCGACGGGATGGGCTTCCTCGACTTCGCGGGCTCGACCGTTGTGCACTCGGTCGGCGGATGGGCGGCGCTCGCGGGCGCGATCATCCTCGGGCCGCGGCTCGGAAAATACGCCAAGGACGGCAAGGTCACCCCGATGCCGGGGTCGAACCTCGCGCTGGCCACACTGGGGATGTTCATCCTCTGGCTCGGCTGGTTCGGCTTCAATGGCGGCTCGCAACTCGCCATGGGCTCGATCGGCGACGTGGCCGACGTGAGCCGGATCTTCGCCAACACGAATGCGGCGGCAGCCGGCGGCGCGATCGTGGCGATGATCCTGACGCAGGTGCTCTACAAGAAGCCGGACCTCACCATGGTGCTGAACGGCGCGCTTGCCGGTCTGGTGTCCATCACGGCCGAACCGCTCACGCCCTCGCTCGGCATGGCGATGATCATCGGGGGGATCGGTGGCGTGATCGTGGTCTTCGGCGTGCCGCTGCTCGACAAGCTGAAGATCGACGACGTGGTGGGCGCCATTCCGGTGCACCTCTTCGCCGGGATCTGGGGTACGCTCGCGGTGGTGCTGACGAACGGCGACGCCTCGATCGGCACGCAGATCATCTCGATCGTCATCGTCGCCGTGTTCACCTTCGTGGCGTCGCTGGTGGTCTGGATGATCCTCAAGGGGATCATGGGACTGCGCGTCGACGAGGAGGCCGAGATCCGCGGGCTCGACACGAGCGAGCTCGGCATGGAGGCCTATCCCGACTTCACCAAGGGCTGATCCTCCTTCCTGTCAGCCCGACCCTGCCCGGGCGCCTCGCGCGCCCGGGTTTTTCATGAGCGCCTTCGGCGCACGCCATCTGGCCTTCCGCGCCTGCGGCGCTTCAGGCGGATCGGGAGTGATCGGGCAGGCCGCGTCCTCAGGCGAGGAACACCCGCGTGGGATGGAGTTCCCCGGCGCGGTACTGGCCCACGGCGACGGCGCGGCCGCCCTCGGAGGCCCAGGCGATGTCGCCGTAATCGGCCTCGGAGGCAATGACGGGTGCGGGGTTGCCATTGCGAAGCCGCGCCGCCGCGGCGGCCGTGCAGCGCACCTCGGGCAGGTCCGACAGGCCATCCTCGAGCGGGCGCAGGCAGGCGTCCAGCGCGTCGGTCCCGGCCAGCGCCTCGATCCGGTCGAGCGCGAGGCCGTCGGAGGCGTCGAAGGCGCCCGACCAGAGCCGGCGCAGCGCGGCCACATGGGCGTGGCAGCCGAGCCGCTCGCCCAGGTCGCGGGCGACGGACCGGACGTAGCCGCCCTTGCCGCAGACCATCTCGAGCTCGACGTGGTCGGGATCGGGGCGGGCAACGAAGGTCAGGCTCTCGACCCGCAGCGGGCGCGCGGCGAGATCCATCGCCTCGCCGTCGCGGGCACGGGCGTAGGCGCGTTCGCCCTCGACCTTGACGGCCGAGAACTGCGGCGGGACCTGCAGGATGTCGCCCTCGAAGCCGGGCAGGGCGGCGGAGATCTCGGCGTCGGTCGGGCGGCGGTCGCTCGCGGCGATGACCTCGCCCTCGGCGTCGTCCGTGTTCGTGGCCTGCCCGAGGCGCACCGTGAAGCGGTAGCACTTGAGCGCGTCGGTCACGAAGGGCACCGTCTTGGTCGCTTCGCCGAGGGCGATGGCGAGCACGCCCGTCGCGGCGGGGTCGAGCGTGCCGGCATGGCCGGCCTTTGTCGCGCCGAAGGCCCAGCGGACCTTGTTGACCACGGCGGTCGAGGTGATTCCGGACGGCTTGTCGACGACGAGCCAGCCCGAGATGTTCCTGCCCTTCCTGCGTCGTCCCATGTGCGCCTCGTGTCGGGAAAGCCGGGGTCCTAGCGGCCCCGCCCCGGCGCGTCAATCCGCGGGCACCGTCGTGCCGAGGATCGGGCCCATGGGCAGGCCGCGGTCGTGGCGTCCCGAGGCGCGGTCGTAGAGGCGCGAGATCCGGCCGTCGAGATAGAGCGCGTCGGGCGTGCCGAGCACGTCGCGGAAGAGGCGCGCGAAGTCGTGGAAATTGACCGGCTCGTCCGAGACCGCCAGCCAGAGCGTGCCGTCCGGCGCGACGCCGGCGCCGTTGCGGATGTTGCGGAAGTCGCTTCCGGGGATGAAGCGGGGATGCAGCGCGCCGCCGGTGACCAGCATCGGCCCCGACTGGGTGGCAAAGCGGCAGGCGGGGCGCACCTCGGCGAAGCGGCGCGATTCGAGGATCGCCGCGGTGTCGTCGCCGAGGCAGAGCACGCCGTTGGGCAGCATGCCGAAGTTGCCGGGGCCCGCGCGGGTGACAAGGTCGGCCGACGGGGCGCCGTCCTCGACGTAGAGGCCGACCGGCCGGCGGTCGGGGTGGTACATCCCTGCATTCATCGCGATGCCCAAGGTGCGGCCCTCGGCGGCGAGCCGCGCGTTCACCCGGTCGAAGGTGCCGAGCACCTGCCCCGCGTCGTCGCGCAGCCAGAGCCGCAGATCCTCGGCCGCGGGGTCGATGCGGCAGGCGGTGTAGCGCGCGCCCTCGAAAACGACATCGCGGCACTGGCCGTCGGCCGGTCCGGCGACAAGCGCGGCGGCGAGGGCAAGCCCGCGCATCAGTCGCTGTCGATGTCGCGCCGCACCGTCTCGTCCGACAGAAGCCGGCGCGTCTCGTCGAGGCGGTCGAAGGTCTCGTCGAGGACGAAGCGGAACTCGGGCGCGAACTTGAGCTCGAGGCCCTTGATCACGGCGCGGCGGATCTCGCCCCGGTTGCGGGCGAGCACCTCGAGCGCGTGGTCCGCGCCGCGGCCGCCGAGCGGCATGACCCAGGCGGTAGCGGTCTTGAGATCCGGCGTGGCGCGCACCTCGCCCACGGTGATCGAGAGCGCGTTGAGTTCGGGGTCGTGCACCTCGCCGCGCGCGAGCACCTCCGACAGCCGCCGGCGCAGCAGTTCGCCCACCCGGAGCTGGCGGTGGGACGGCCCGGACCCGGGCGTCGGAGATCGTCTGGAGGCCATGCGCCCGATCTAGGGCCTCTGTCCGCCGGCCGCAAGCGGGGGCTTTGCCAGCGCCGGCGGCAGGGGCTAAAGGAGCGGATGAGGCAGAAGGGGGCGCAGGATGCAGGACAGACCGGGGATCGTCGTCGCGGGCGTATCGGGGCGGATGGGCCGAACGCTGGTCCGCACGGTGCTCGACAGCGACGCCGCGCGGCTCGCGGGTGCGCTCGAGCGGCCGGGGCACGACTGGATCGGGCAGGACCTGGGGATCGCGCTCGGCGGCAAGCCGCTCGGCATCACGGTCGACGACGACCCGCTGCCCTCCTTCGCGCGGGCGCATGCGGTGCTCGACTTCACTGCGCCCGCGGCCACGGTCGAGCTTGCGGCGATGGCGGCGCAGGCGCGGCTCGTGCACGTGATCGGGACGACGGGGCTGTCCGAGGCGGACCTGCGCTGCCTCGCGGCCGCGGCGCGCCATGCGGTGATCGTGCGGGCGGGGAACATGAGCCTCGGCGTCAACCTGCTCGTCGGCCTGACCCGGCGGGTCGCGGCGGCTCTGGGACCTGAGTTCGACATCGAGATCGTCGAGGCGCATCACCGGCTCAAGGTCGACGCGCCTTCGGGCACGGCGCTGATGCTGGGCGAGGCCGCGGCGGCCGGGCGCGGCGTCGCGCTGCCCGAGGTGGCCGACCGCGGGCGGGACGGGGAGACCGGGGCGCGGGTGCCCGGGCACATCGGGTTCAGCTCGGTCCGCGGTGGCGACATCGTGGGCGAGCACGACGTGATCTTCGCCGGGGCGGGAGAGCGCATTGTCCTGCGCCACGTGGCCACCGACCGGGCGCTCTTCGCCCATGGGGCGCTGCGGGCGGCGCTCTGGGGGCAGGAGCGGGCGCCGGGCGAATACGACATGCTGGACGTCCTCGGTCTCGAGTGATCCGATCGCGGCCCCGGCCGTACAACATTCGTTAATCTCTGAGGCCCTCTGCCATGTCCTTGCGTCTTGCCGTTCTCGCCGGAGCTCTCGCCGCGGTGCCGGCGCTGTCCTCGGCCCAGGAATTCCAGCCGGTCCGCGACCAGTCGGCCTTCGTCAAGGTCGTCACCGGGCGCGCGCTGACGCGCTTCGGTATCCGCCTCGAGGTGACCCCGACCGGAGAGATCCGCGGCAACGCCTTCGGCCGGCCGGTCACCGGGGCGTGGCGCTGGAGCGACGGCTACTTCTGCCGTGATCTCGCCTGGGGCGAGCGCGACCTCGGTCCGAACTGCCAAGAGGTGCGGGTCGACGGCGAAACCGTCCGCTTCATCTCGGACCGGGGCACGGGGATCTATGCCGACCTGCGTCTCGACTAGGCTCAGAAGTCGATGGCGAGGCCCTTCTTCTCCCAGTCGCCATAGCGGACGGGTTCGGGCCCGTCGCGGCCGCCGAGCTCGGTCGGCAGGGCGAGTGCCTTGGCGGCTTTCCGCCGCGCCTCGGCCTCGGCCAGCGCGCGCTGCGCCTCGGGGGGAAGGTCCTGGGGGGCCGGGCTGTCGGTCATGGCGTCGGGTCCTTGCTGGCAGACCTGGGGTCATATAACCGGACCCGACCTGCGATCAACCCGGACCCCGCCGCCATGCCCAGACCCGGACTTGCCGCGCGCCGCGCCGCGCTCGACCTCGTGAACGGGGTGCGATGCGACGGCCGGGCGCTGTCCGATCTCGCGCTGCCCGAGGGGCTCGCGCCCGAGGAGCGTGCCCGCGCGGGGCGGCTTGCGGCCGAGACGCTGCGCTGGTCGGGGCGTGCGGACCGGATGCTCGGACCGCATCTGCGCCAGCGCCCGCCCGAAGAGGTGCTGAACCTTCTGCGCCTCGCCACCGTCGAGATCTGCGTCGACGGCGCCCTGCCGCACGGGCCGGTCGACGCGGCCGTGACGCTGGCCAAGGAAAGCATCGGCGCGCGGCGCATGGCGGGGCTCGTGAACGCGGTCCTGCGGAAGGTCGCCGCCGGGGCCGCGGCATGGGACGGCCTGCCGGTGCCGGAGCTGCCGAAGGGACTGCGGAAACGCATGCTCGACGCCTGGGGCCGGGACGCCGTGCGCGCCATGGAGGCCGCGCATGCGGCGGGCGCGCCCCTGGACCTCACGCCGCGGGACGGCGACGCGGCGGGGCTCGCGGCGCTTGTGGGCGGGGCGGTGCTGCCCACAGGCTCGGTCCGGCTGCCCGCGGCGCATGTGACGGCGCTGCCGGGCTATGCCGAGGGCGCGTTCTGGGTGCAGGACGCGGCCGCGGCGCTGCCCGCGCGCGTGCTGGCGCCCAGGCCCGGCATGCGCGTCCTCGACCTCTGCGCCGCTCCGGGCGGCAAGACGATGCAGCTTGCCGCCGCCGGCGCCCATGTCACCGCGCTCGACATCTCCGAGGCGCGGATGGGCCGGGTGGCCGAGAACCTCGCCCGCACCGGGCTGTCGGCCGACATCGTCGTCGCCGACGCGCTGACCTGGGAAGGCGGGCCGTTTGACGCGGTGCTCCTCGATGCGCCCTGCAGCGCCACGGGCACGATCCGCCGCCACCCCGACCTGCCCTTCGCGAAGGACGACGCCCAGATCGAGGCGCTGATCCGCCTCCAGTCCGCGCTGCTCGACCGCGCGCTGGGCCTCGTACGGCCGGGCGGGCGGGTCGTCTTCTGCACCTGCGCGCTTCTGCCCGAGGAGGGCGAGGCGCAGGTCGCCGCCGCGCTCGCCCGGCATCCGGGGCTCGCGACGGTGCCCGGGGCGCTCGCCCTGCCGGGGGTGGAGCCGGACTGGATTTCGGCCGCGGGCCTGCGTCTTCGGCCCGATTTCTGGGCCGACCGCGGGGGGATGGACGGGTTCTTCATCGCCTGCCTGCAGGTCCCCCCCCACGACCCGATTTCGCGATGACACTCCCCGGACGAGCCACTATGGTCCCGCCGCACTCAAGCGAGAAGGGAAGACCCGAGGCCGTGGCATCCGACGAAAGCTGGTCCGAACGCCGGGCGCGCTGGCTCAACCGCTATCATGCCCGGCGCGCCGGATGGGGACCGGTGGTGCA
>DAINOF010000061.1:0-2133 GCA_036735505.1 Paracoccaceae bacterium | reverse complement strand
CGCGCTGGCTCAACCGCTATCATGCCCGGCGCGCCGGATGGGGACCGGTGGTGCAGGGTTTCGTGACCACGCCCGAGCCGCGCTCGATGGGCAGCTTCCACCGGGGGCGGCAGCTCTCGGCGGGCAACTTCCTGTTCGCAGGCTACCTTGTCGAGGCGCCCGAGACGCCGATCTGGAACCTGCCGGTGCCCGACGCGGTCTTCGAGGCCGAGCTTCACGGCTTTGCCTGGCTCGATGATCTCGCGGCGGTCTGCGATCGCGCCGCGACCAACCGCGCGCAGGCCTGGACGCACGACTGGATCGCCCGCTACGGCAACGGCGAGGGGCCCGGCTGGACCCCCGACCTCGCCGGCCGGCGCATGGTGCGCTGGATCAACCACGCGATCCTTCTGCTCAACGGCGCGAGCCGCGAGGAGAACCGCGCCTTCTTCCGCGCCCTGACGCGGCAGGCCCGCTTCCTTGCTCGCCGGTGGCCGGCCGCCTCGCCGGGCCTGCCGCGCTTCGAGGCGCTGACCGGCCTCGTCTACGCGGGGCTGAGCCTGACCGGCATGCAGCGCCATATCCGCCCCGCGATCCAGGGGCTCGACCGCGAATGCCGGTCGCAGATCGGCGCGGACGGCGGGATCCCGACACGCTCTCCGGAAGACCTGCTCGAGGTCTTCACGCTGCTGACATGGTGCATCGCCGCGCTGGCCGAGGAGGGCCGCATCGCGGGGCCGGCGCTGCTGTCGTCGGTCGAGCGCGTTGCGCCCACGCTTCGGGCGCTGCGCCATGCCGACGGCGGGCTCGCGCGGTTCCACGGCGGCGGGCGCGGGTCGGACGGGCGGCTCGACCTCGCGCTCGCCACCTCGGGCGTCAAGACGATCCGGACCGAGGGGCTCGCCATGGGCTTCGCGCGGATTTCGCACGGGCGGACCACCATCGTCGTGGATGCCGCCCCGCCGCCCCTGGGTCGTGCTTCGGCCAACGCCCATGCCTCGACGCTCGCCATCGAGATCACCTCGGGCCGCCGTCCGATCGTGGTCAACTGCGGGTCGGGGCGGTCCTTCGGCCAGAACTGGCGCCGCGCGGGCCGCGCGACGGCCTCGCATTCCACCCTCGCCATCGACGGCTACAGCTCGGCCCGCCTCGCGCCGGCCGGGTCCGAGATGGGCCGCGCGCGCGAGCTTCTCGCCGACGGGCCGCGGGAGGTCAGGGTGACGTGGGAGGGCGACGACGGCACAACCGGCCTCTCAGCCAGCCACGACGGGTACCTCCGCTCGCACGGCGTGCTGCATGGGCGCAGCCTGCGGCTGAGCCTCGACGGCCGGGGCGTGACCGGCGAGGACACGATCGAGGTGCCGGGGCTAGATGCCCGCCGCGCCTTCGAGCGCGCGTGCCGGGCGACGCGGACCGCGGGGCTCGGCTTCGCCATCCGGTTCCACCTCCACCCCGACGTCGACGCCGAGCTCGACCTCGGCGGCACCGCGATGTCGCTCGAGCTTCGTTCGGGCGAGATCTGGGTCTTCCGCCATGACGGCCGCGCCGCGCTGTCGCTCGAGGCGAGCGTCTATCTCGAAAAGGGGCGCCTCGCGCCGCGGGCGACGCGGCAGATCGTGCTGTCGGGTCTGGCGGGCGACCTGTCGACGCGCATCGGCTGGACGATCTCGAAGGCGCAGGATACCCCGTCCAACATCCGCGACTTCGTGACCGACGATCCGCTGTCCGACTGACCGCACCAGACCGGGAGCCCAGCATGTCCGACCTCCAGCCCCTGCGCCGCGCGCTTGTCTCGGTGTCCGACAAGACGGGCCTTGTCGAGCTCTGCACCGCGCTTGTCCGGCGCGGGGTCGAGCTTGTGTCCACCGGGGGCACCGCCGGGATGCTGCGGTCTGCCGGGCTTGCGGTGCGCGACGTGGCGGACCTCACGGGGTTCCCCGAGATGATGGATGGCCGCGTCAAGACGCTGCACCCGAAGGTCCACGGCGGGCTTCTGGCGCTGCGCGACGACCCCGCGCATGTCGCGGCGATGGCGGCCCACGGGATCGAGCCGATCGACCTTCTGGTCGTGAACCTCTACCCGTTCGAGGCCACCGTCGCCGCCGGCGCGGGCTTTGGCGACTGCGTCGAGAACATCGACATCGGCGGCCCGGC
>DAINOF010000060.1:10040-13655 GCA_036735505.1 Paracoccaceae bacterium | reverse complement strand
AGATGAAGTCGGTCATCGCGGGCGAATAGACCGCGCCGCCCGCGCAGGGGCCCATGATCAGGCTGATCTGCGGCACCACGCCCGAGGCCATGATGTTGCGCTGGAACACCTCGCCATAGGCCGCGAGCGATCCCACGCCCTCCTGGATGCGCGCCCCGCCCGAATCGTTGATCCCGATCACCGGCGCGCCGTTCCTGATCGCCATGTCCATGATCTTGCAGATCTTCGCGGCATGGGTCTCCGAGACCGACCCGCCGAGCACGGTGAAGTCCTGGCTGAAGACATAGACGATGCGGCCGTTGATCGTGCCCCAGCCGGTCACCACGCCGTCGCCGGGCGGGCGGATGTCGGCCATCCCGAACCCGGTGGTCCGATGGGTGACGAACATGTCGTATTCCTCGAAGGACCCCTCGTCGAGCAAAAGCTCGACCCGCTCGCGCGCGGTGAGCTTGCCCTTGGCGTGCTGCGCGGCGATCCGGGGCTTTCCCCCGCCCAGCCGTGCCGCCGCCCGGCGCTGTTCCAGCTCCTGCAGGATCTTCATGGGTTTCTCCTCCCCGGGTCCCGCCGCTCATAGCGCAGCCCTGCGGGGTCCGGAAAGGGGATTCCCGTGAATTTGCATAGTCGCGCTAAGGCGGATCGGATAATTTGCAAATGTGCGCCCGTCCTTGACGCATGGGCGGTGCGCGGCGACAAGATCCCTGCCACTTGCAGAAGGCAGACCGACATGCTGCGCCCCTTGGCCGTTCTTGCCGCCCTGACCCTTTCCTCGGCCGCCGCGGCCGAGTGCCCCGCGATCGACCTGCCCCATGCCGAGGGCGTTCCGGTCTACGAGGGCGCCTGCCTGATCGGCGGGGATGCGCAGAGCTTCGCCGCCTTCGCCCTTCCCACCGGACCCGCCATTCGCGATGGCGATGCCTGGCGCGGCGAGACGGAAGAGCGGCTCGAGGGCCGCACCGAGCGGCGCCTCTACGCCGCGCCGGCCGATCGCTCGCCGCTCGAGGTGATCCGCAACTACCGCGACGCGCTGACGGCCGCGGGCTGGACGGTCGCCTTCGACTGCTCGGGTGCCGACTGCGGCCGCAACGAGGCGATGGGAAGCCGCATCATCTGGACGCAGGAGCGACGGCTGGAGACGCTGGGGGATCTCTCGCGCTACGCCTTCACCGGGCTCGAGGACGACCACTACCTCGCCGCGCGCAGCCCCGACGGCACCTGGACCGGGATCTACGTCGCCCGGAACACCTTCAAGCGCTTCCCCGAGACCTTCGAGCGCGCCATCGTCCATCTCGACATCGTCTACCCCGCGGCGATGGAGGCGCGGATGATCGACGCGGCCGCCATGCGCAGCGCGCTCGACGACACGGGCAAGATCGCGCTCGAGAACATCCTGTTCGACTTCGGCACCGCCACGCTCTCGCCCGAAAGCGCGGCCACCCTCGACGAGATGGCCAAGCTTCTGGGCGAGACGCCGGAGCTGTCGGTCTACATCGTCGGCCATACCGACAACGTGGGCGGCTTCGACTCGAACCTCGCCCTGTCGCGTGCCCGGGCCGAAGCGGTCGTATCGGCGCTGACCTTGCGCGGCATCGACGCGTCGCGGACCGTTCCCGCCGGGGTCGCCGACCTCTCGCCCGTCGCCTCGAACGCCACAGATGCCGGGCGGCAGATGAATCGGCGCGTCGAGATGGTCCGCCGCTAGCCGGATCACCTGTGCGCCCGCGCACATGGACAAGCCGCGCCGGGCGGGCTAACCCGGCGCAATGACCGCGCGCCCAACGGTCCGGTTCCTCGACCGGACCACCCCGCCCCACATCATGACCCTCGTTCTCATGGCCGGCGTCGGCGCCATGAACATGAGCGCCTTCCTGCCCTCGCTTCCGGCGATGGCCGCCCATTTCGGCACGGACTACGCCGTGATGCAGCTGTCGGTCTCGGCCTATCTCGCCGTGACGGCCGCGATCCAGCTCGCCATCGGGCCGATCTCGGACCGGTACGGGCGCCGCCCGGTCGTGATCGGCTCGACGGTGATCTTCACCCTCGCCTCGCTCGCCTGCATCTTCGCCCCCTCGGCCGAGACCTTCCTGGTCTTCCGGATGATCTCGGCCACCGCCGCCGTGGGCTTCGTGCTGTCGCGCGCGATCGTGCGCGACATGGTCCCGCAGGCCGAGGCCGCCTCGATGATCGGCTACGTCACCATGGGGATGTCGCTTGTCCCGATGGTCGCCCCGATGATCGGCGGCGCGCTGGAAGAGGCGTTCGGCTGGCAGGCGACCTTCGTCTTCCTCACGCTCTCGGGCGCGGGGCTTCTGGCGCTGGTCTGGACCGACCAGGGCGAGACCTTCGCGGGCCGCTCCTCGAGCTTCGCCGAACAGGCGCGGGAATACCCCGAGCTGCTCACCTCGCGCCGGTTCTGGGGCTACGTCTTCGCCGCCGCCTTCGCCGCGGGCGCCTTCTTCGCCTTCCTCGGCGGCGCGCCCTACGTGGCGAGCGAGGTCTACGGCCTGTCGGCCGTCTGGGCGGGTGTGGCCTTCGGCGCGCCGGCCGTCGGCTATGCCTTCGGCAACTTCCTGTCGGGGCGCTATTCGGTGCGGATCGGGATCAACGCGATGATCCTCTACGGCTCGGTCATCACGCTGGGCGGCCTCGCCGTGTCGATCCTGATCACCGCGGCCGGCTACGGCTCGGCCCTGGTGTTCTTCGGGTTCTGCACCTTCATCGGCCTCGGCAACGGGCTGACGATGCCGAACGCGACGGCGGGCCTCCTGTCGGTGCGGCCGCATCTGGCAGGGTCGGCCTCGGGCCTCGGCAGCGCGATCATGATCGGCGGCGGCGCGGCGCTGTCGGTCTTTGCCGGCATCGTGCTGAAGATGGGCACGACAAGCCTGCCTCTCCAGCTTCTGATGTTCGCCTCCTCGGCCTGCGGCCTCGTCTCGATCCTCTACGTGATGCGGCGCGAACGCGAGGTCCGCGGCATCTGACGCTTGCGCGCAGGCCTTTGCAAAGGCTAGTTTGCCGCCGCTAACCATGCGGAGGGCAAGGGATGACCGCGCAGAAGCTCTACGCCGGGGCCAAGCTCCGCGAGACGCGGAACCGGCTTGGCCTCACCCAGCGGGCCTTCGCCGAGAAGCTCGGCGTGTCGCTGCCCTATCTGAACCAGATGGAAAACAACAACCGCCCGGTCTCGACCGCGGTGGTGCTGGCGCTCGCCTCCGAATTCGGCTTCGACGTGACCGAGTTGTCCAGCGGCGAGGCCGAACGGCTTGTCGCCGACATGCGCGAGGCGCTTGGGGACCCCGTGTTCGGGGCGGCCGCGCCGCCGCTTCCCGACCTGCGGCTCGTCGCCTCGAACGCCCCGGTCCTCGCGCGGGCCTTCCTCGAACTGCACCGCGCCTACCGCCAGACCCACGAGCGCCTCGCCTCGCTCGACGAGGCGCTGGGGCGGGCGGACGCGCGGGTGCGCGCCTCGCCCTGGGAAGAGGTGCGCGACTTCTTCCACTACTGCGACAACTACATCGACGCCATCGACCGCGCGGCCGAGCGCTTCGCGGGCGCGGGCGACCCCGAGGCGGCGGCGCTGGCGCGGCTCGAGGCGCTGGGGGTCTCGGTCGCGCTGGC
>DAINOF010000060.1:0-10030 GCA_036735505.1 Paracoccaceae bacterium | reverse complement strand
AGTCCGATCGCATCGCGGGTGTGATCTACCGCGTGGTCGAAGGCGAGCCGGTCGCGGGCAACTGAACGCGCGTCACCGGTCTAGCTCCGGAGCGATCGCCGCGCGTCGGCTCGTGCTTTCGGACCGTGCGGCGCCGGCCACGCGGCGGTTCCAGCTGCTGCACCAGGTGGCGCTTCTCGTCCAGAACGACCTGCTCGAGGCCACACTCGACCTCGCCCGCTTCCAGACCGACGAGGCGCGCGCCATCGCCAAGATCGGGCTCGCCAACTACTTCGCCGGCGCGGCGCTTCTGCCCTACGGCCGCTTCCATGACGCCGCGCGGGCCATGCGGCACGACCTCGAGGCGCTGGCCCATGCCTTCGGCGCCTCGGTCGAGCAGGTGGCGCATCGGCTGTCCACGCTGCAGCGCCCGGGGGCGAAGGGCCTTCCGTTCTTCTTCGTCCGCGTCGACCAGGCCGGCACGATCACCAAGCGCCACTCGGCCACGCGGCTGCAATTCGCCCGCTACGGCGGCGCCTGCCCGCTCTGGAACGTCCACCAGGCCTTCGAGACGCCGGGCCGCTTCCTGCGGCAACTGGCCGAGACGCCGGACGGCGTGCGCTACTTCTGCCTCGCCCGCGACGTGCAGAAGCCCGGCGGCAGCTTCCGCGCGCCGGTGCGCCGCTATGCCATCGGGCTCGGCTGCGAGGTCAGGCACGCGCCCGAGCTCGTCTATGCCGACGGGATGGACCTGACGAACCCCCGCGCCTTCGAGGCGATCGGGATCTCCTGCCGGATCTGCGAGCGGCAAGGCTGCCACCAGCGCTCGGTCCCGCCGCTCGAGCGGCGGCTCACGGTCGACCCCGACCGGCGGGGGACGCTGCCCTACGAGATCGCGGGATGAGGCTGGCCCAGGGAGCCTATGCCTCGGCCGTCAGCATCCGGTAAAGCTCGTCCTTGAGCGCCGCGCGTTTCTTCCGGAGCCCGGTCTCGGCCTCTTCCGACATCGGCTCGACCTGCGTCTCGGCCCGGTGAACCTGCCGGTTGATCTCGTGATACTCGTCCATCAGCCGGGCGAAGTGCGGGTCGGACGCCTTCAGGTCGTGGATCCGGTCGGCATGCTCGGGAAAGTCGGCCGCGAGTTCATGGGGCGTGTGCGTCATCTCTGGTCTCCCTGGTTCCGGCCACGACCTTGCCCCGGGGCGGGCGCCGCGACCTTGATGCGTGTCAAGTTCAGCGCCGCGCGCGGCGCCATCCCGCCGCCTGCGCCTCGGCCTCCGAGCAGAACCAGCGCTCGCCGCGCGCCTCGTCGATGCGGGTGCGGTCGTAGTGCTCCTGCCCGGGCAGGTGGTAGATGCGCCCGTTGGCCGAGATGTTGCCCTTGATCACGCAGCCGGCAGGAGCCGTCTGGGCCACGGCCGCGCCTTGCTCGCGATGCGCCTCGGGCGCGGCCATGTCCGAGCCGAATATGCCCCGCCCCGCGACGACCGCCGCCTTCTCGATCTCGGCGTAGCGGTCCGAGTAGCGCAGGTAGGCCCGCGCGAGGCCGCGCGTCACCAGCACCGCGCCCATGTCCTGCCCTCCGACCGTGCAGGTGGCCACGGTCCTGCCATAGGTCTTGCCACCAATTGCGATGCAGACCGCCCACTTTCCCTGGAATAGACGAAGCGTCTCCTCTCGCACCCACTCGCCGCATGGCCACACCGGGCCGTCGGGCCAGCGACAGGTTTGGTTACGTTCAGGCGCGTCAATTCCGAAGAGACGCACGTCTTCGCCACCGACACGAATGGTGTCGCCGTCGACAACGCCAACGACACCTGTTGGCCCGGCCCATGCCGCGCCCGCGACCAGAACGGCCGCGATCCTGCTTCCCCATCTCACCACGCCCCCGATATCGGTGCGCGGCGCCGCCGGGGCAACCCGTGTCGTTAAGCAAGGTTAACGGTGCCGTGGCCGTTCGGCACCAGGGCCAGTCAGTGCAGTTTCGGCGCGTAGGTGAGGATCACCGGCACGACGAGGTCCTCCTCGTCGGTCAGGTGGCGGTCGAGGAAGGTCTCGAACCGTGCGAGCGCGGCGGCAAGATCCGCCCCCCGGTCGCGTTCGTCCCCCTGCCCCAGCCGCCCGAGGAAGGCGTTCGTCGTCCCGGCCATCCGGTGGATGTGCCCGTCGAGCGCCTGGTGGTCGGCGTCAAGAAGCTCGAACCCCCGCACGAGCCGCCCGTCGAGGCCGATCAGCGCGGGGAAGTAGTGGTGATCCTCGATCCCGTGGTGCCCGTGCAGCTCGTTGAGCAGGAAGCCCGCGTAGCGCGCCGTCTCGGCCGCATGGCGCCTCGGGTCGGCCCGGTCGTCGAGGTAAAGCTGCGATCCTGTCCTCAGCCGCCCCAGCACGTCCCGGAACATCAGGTGCCGGTCGAGCCAGAAGCGGATCAGCGCGTCGAAGTTCGGGTGGCTTTCCCACCCGGCACGGGGCAGCGTCTCGGCCAGCACGCGCAGCGCGTCGGGAAGGCCCTTGCGGTTCTCGAGGTCGTCCATGCGCGCTCACCTAGGCGCGGGCGGGCGCCCTGTCGAGGGGCGCGCCGCACAGCCGCTGTTCACCGCTGCGCGCTGCGCCACGCGGGATGCTCCCATGGCACGAGGTTCAGGGGCGCGAGCCGCCGGCCGAGCACGTGGTCGGCCGCCTTCTCGCCCACCATGATCGAGGGCGCGTTGGTGTTTCCGTTCGTCACTTGGGGAAATATCGAACTGTCGGCCACGCGCAGCCCCTCCACGCCGATGACTCGGGCTTCGGGGTCCACCACCGCCATCGGGTCGTCCGCCCGCCCCATCCGGCAGGTGCCGCAGGGGTGATAGGCGCTTTCGGCGTGGTCGCGCACGAAGGCGTCGATCTCGGCATCGCTCTGCACCCCGGGGCCCGGCTGGATCTCGCCGTCCGCATAGGGCGCGAAGGCGGGCTGGCCCAGGATCTCGCGCGTCAGCCGGATCGCGCGGCGGAACTCCTCCCAGTCCTGCGGGTGGCTCATGTAGTTGAACCGGATCGATGGCGCCGCCGCCGGATCGGCAGACCTCAGCCGCACCTCGCCCCGCGACTTCGACCGCATCGGTCCCACATGCACCTGATAGCCGTGCCCGCGCACCGCCGCCGTCCCGTCGTAGCGCACGGCGAGCGGCAGGAAGTGGAACTGCACGTCGGGATAGTCGACGCCCGCGCGCGACCGGATGAAGCCCGCCGCCTCGAACTGGTTCGACGCGCCAAGCCCGCCGCCGGTCAGAAGCCAGGTCGCCCCCGCCCGCGCCTTGCCCAGAAGCGACCAGTGCGCATAAAGCGTGACCGGCAGCTTCGATCGCATCTGGACGTAGACCTCGAGATGGTCCTGCAGGTTCGCCCCGACCCCGGGCCGGTCCGCCACGACCGGGATGCCATGGTCGGCCAGATGCGCCGCGGGACCGATCCCCGACAGCATCAGGAGCTTCGGCGAGTTGACGGACGAGGCCGCGACGACGACCTCCTTGCGCGCGCGGATCACCTCGACCCGCCCGCCGCGCCGGATCTCGACTCCCCGCGCCCGGGCCCCCTCGATCACCACCCGCAGCGCGAGGCCGCGCAGGATGCGGCAGCCCGGCCGCCGCAGCGCCGGCTTCAGGTAGGCCGAGGCGGCCGACCAGCGCCGCCCCTGCCAGATCGTCGCCTCCATGGCGCCGAAGCCCTCCTGCCGCGCGCCGTTGTAGTCGGCGGTCGCGCCATATCCCGCCTCGATCCCCGCCGCGATGAAGGCGTCGAAGAGCGGGTTCGTCCGCCCGCCCCGGATCACGTGCAGGGGCCCCTCGCGGCCCCGCCAGTCGGGATCGCCCTCGGCGCCGTGCCAGCACTCCATCCGCCGGAAGTAGGGCGCCACGTCGGCAAAGCCCCAGCCCGCCGCGCCCAGCTCGGCCCAGGTGTCGAAGTCGCGCGGATGGCCGCGCACATAGACCATCCCGTTGATCGAGGAGGATCCGCCCAGCACCTTGCCGCGCGGCACGGCCATGCGGCGGTGCCCGAGGTTCGGCTCGGGCTCCGACCGGAACCCCCAGTCGTAGAGCGCCATGTTCATCGGGTAGGACAGCGCGCCCGGCATCTGGATGAAGGGCCCCGCATCGCTGCCGCCATGCTCGATGACGATCACCGACAGCCCCGCCTCGACGAGGCGGAAGGCGAGCGCCGATCCGGCCGAGCCCGCGCCCACGACGACGACATCGGCCTCCATCACCACGCCCCCCGGGCGAGGGAGCGGGCCGGGTCAAGGAGGGCCGCAGGCCACCGGCGAAGCCGGCGCGCCAGCGTCCTTGACGCGGCCCGGTCCCGACCCACGCTCGGAGAGGCGATCTGGAGAGCATCCTGCTCTTCAGACGCCTCATGGCGGACGGGCGCGCCCCGTCCCGCCGGCCCGCCGGCCGACCAGAGGCACCCCGCACGCATCCCGCCTTCTTCCCGGGCGCGCGGCGCAGCCGCGCGCAACGCCTCTCCCTGTCGGGCGCGCGGCGCAGCCGCGCGCAACGCCTCTCCCTTTCGGGCGCGCGGCGCAGCCGCGCGCCCGCGGCCGACCCGGGGGCAAGCGCGCAAGCGCGCAGCCGCCGGGGCGGAACCTCTCTCAGTACGGCGCATCGACCGCCCCCCGTCCCACATAGACCGACCTGAGCTCGGTGTAGTGCTCCACCGCCGCCGCCGCGTTCTCCCGCCCGATCCCCGACAGCTTCGACCCGCCGAAGGGAAACCCCGCCGGCGTCAGGTTGTAGGCGTTGATCCAGACCGTCCCCGCCTCCAGCGCCTCGGCCACCCGGTGCGCGCGGACCATGTCGCGCGTGAACACCCCGCCCGCGAGCCCGTAGGCCGTGGCGTTGGCCCGCGCCACCACCTCCGCCTCGTCCTCGAAGTCGAGCACGCACATCACCGGCCCGAAGATCTCTTCCCGCGCGATGGCCATGGCGTCGGTCACGCCGGCGAAGACGGTGGGCTCCACGAACCAGCCCGGCCGGTTCGCCCGCCGCCCGCCGGCGATCAGCTCCGCCCCCTCGGCCACGCCCCGCTCGACATGGCCCAGCACGATCTCCATCTGCCGCGCGCTCGCCATCGGCCCGAAGTTCGTGGCCTCGTCGAGCGGATCGCCCATCACCACGCCGCGCAGCCGCTCCAACAGCCGGCCCACGAAGGCCTCGCGCAGCCCGCGCTCGACGAAGACCCGCGTCCCGTTCGAGCAGACCTGCCCCGAGGAATAGAAGTTGCCGAGGATCGCGCCCGAGACCGCCGCCTCGAGGTCGGCGTCGCCGAAGACGATGAGCGGCGACTTGCCGCCAAGCTCCATCGTGACGTGGCGCATGCCGTCCGCCGCGGCCGCATAGACCCGCCGCCCCGTGGCGACAGACCCGGTCAGCGACACCTTCCGCACCCGCGGGTCGGTCACCAGCGCCTGCCCCACCGCGCCGCCGCCCTGCACGACGTTGAAGACGCCGGGCGGAAGGCCCGCCTCGGCCAGGATCTGGGCCAGCTTCAGCGCGCCGAGCGGCGTCTCTTCCGAGGGCTTGAACACCATCACGTTGCCGCAGGCGAGCGCGGGCGCGGCCTTCCAGCAGGCGATCTGGGTCGGATAGTTCCAGGCGCCGATGCCGACGCAGAGGCCCAGAGGCACCCGCATCGTGTAGCCCCAGTCGGGCCCGAACTGCATCCGCGCGCCCGCGATGTGGCCGGCCAGCGTCCCGAAATACTCGAGCGCCTCGGCCCCGCTCGCGGCGTCGGCCACCAGCGTCTCCTGCAGCGGCTTGCCGGTGTCGAGCGTCTCGAGTTCGGACAACTCGCGGTTCCGCGCCCGAATGATCGCGGCCGCGCGGCACAGGATGCGGCCGCGCTCGGCCCCCGGAACCGCGGCCCAGCCCGCACGCGCCGCCTCCGCCGCCGCGAGCGCCGCCTCGACCACGGCGGGCGTCGCCGCGTGAACCCGCGCCACGGGGCTTTCGTCGAAGGGATAGAGGCAGTCGATCGCCTCGCCCGCACGGTCCTCGAGGCCCGCGCCGTTCACGAAATGGCTGGCCGCGGGCTGGACGTCGGGCCTCATGCGCCGGCCTCCCGGGCAAGGATCGCCTCGACCGCCGCCTCCGCGCGGGCCAGCGCCGCGGCGGGGTCCGGCCCCGCCCGATCGAGCGCCGCGCGCAGGTAGATGCCGTCGATGAGCGCCGCGAGCGTCTCGGCCACCTCGTCGGCCCGCGCGCCGACGAGCGCCCGGAGCGGCTCGCGCAGGTTCGAGCGCAGCCGGCGCTGGTAGATCGTGAGAAGCCGCCGCGCCTCGGGCGCCGTCTGCGCCTGGACGTAGAAGCCGAGCCAGGCCGAGACGACGTCGGCGCGGAAGTTCGGCGCCGAGAAGCTCGCGCCCAGGATCGCCCGGATCCGGGCGCGCGGTCCGTCCGCGCGGGCCAGCGCCGCCCGAACCTCGGCGCCGTAGAGCACGAGGATGTGCCGCATCGCCGCCGACAGGATCTGCTCCTTGCCGCCGAAGTAGTGATGGGCGAGCGCACTCGACATGCCGGCAGCACGGGCGATCTGGCCCACGGTCACGTCCGCGACCCCGCGCGCCCCGACCTCCCGGATCGTTGCCTTTACAAGAGCGTCACGTCGGATAGGCTCCATCCCCAGTTTCGGCACGTTCAGGCTCCGCTGGACTCGGACAAGCGCACGGGTCCTGATTGACCCGTCAATCAACAAAATAGATGGGAGAGACCTGATGCTCAAGACCACACTGTCCGCCCTTGCCCTCGCCTCCGCCGCCGGCGCTGCGGTGGCCGATTGCGACACGGTCACCTTCGCCGACGTGGGCTGGACCGACATCACCGCCACGACCGCCACCGCCACCGTGGTGCTCGAGGCGCTGGGCTACGCGACCGAGACGCGGCTCCTGTCGGTCCCGGTGACCTACACCGCGCTCGCGGCAGGCGACATCGACGTGTTCCTCGGCAACTGGATGCCGACGATGGAGGCCGACATCGCCCCCTACCGCGAGGCCGGCACGGTGGACACGGTGCGCGCGAACCTCGAGGGCGCAAAGTACACGCTCGCCACCAACGCGGCCGGCGCGGCAATCGGCATCACCGACTTTGCAAGCATCGCGGACCACCGCGAGGCGCTCGAGGGCGAGATCTACGGGATCGAGCCCGGCAACGACGGCAACCGCCTGATCCTCGACATGATCGCGGCCGACGCCTTCGGGCTTTCGGACTTCGACGTCGTGGAAAGCTCGGAACAGGGGATGCTGGGGCAGGTCCGCCGCGCGTCCGACCGGAACGAACCGATCGTCTTCCTCGGGTGGGAGCCGCATCCGATGAACGCCAACTTCGACCTCACCTATCTGGAAGGCGGCGACGACTGGTTCGGCCCCGACCTCGGCGGCGCGACGGTCTACACCAATACCACGGCCGGGTTCGCCGAGGCCTGCCCGAACCTGGGCACGTTCCTTGGGAACCTCGTCTTCACGCTCGAGATGGAGAACGAGATCATGGGCGCGATCCTGAACGACGGCGCCGATCCGGCCGAGGCGGCGACCGCCTGGCTCAAGGCAAACCCGGGCGTCCTCGACACCTGGCTCGCGGGCGTCACCACCAAGGACGGGGCCGAGGCGCTGCCGGCGGCGCGGGCCGCGCTCGGCCTCTGACGCCTCGGCCGGCGGTCGCGCGCGCCCCGCCCATCGCGGCCGCGCGCTGCGTCGTCATGGACGATGGCCGGCACCTTGCCCATGGGATTGATGACAAGGTCGTCGGGCGCCTGCATCGTGGGGTCGTCGTCGAGCACGACGGTCTCGTAGTCGAGGCCGGCCGCAGCCTTCAGCTCTTCGCACATCCAGCGGGCGATCTGTCCCCCCGACTGCGGGTTGTTGCAGAGTGTCAGGGCCATCGGGGTTCCTCCGCGCGCCGGCCGGCACGGCCGGGATACCCGGCCGCCCGTGCCATCCGTGACGGGACCCGGCTCAGGGAATCGGAATTCCGCCAACGGCCTGCGGCACGTCATAGCCGCGCCGGACGGCGGGCCGCGCGGCGATCCCCAGATACCAGTCCATGATGGCGGGGAAGCCGGTCAGGTCCACCTCGTGCCGCTCGAAGCGCGCGACCCACGGCCAGATCGCCATGTCGGCGATGGTGTAGTCCCCCCGCCCCGCGCCCGCCACGAAATCCCGCGCGCGCAGGCGGTCCTCGAGCACGCCGTAAAGCCGCTGCGTCTCCCTGGCGTAGCGCTCTTCGGCATAGGCCGACTTGCCGCGCGAGGGATAGAGGAAGTGGTGCGCCTGCCCGATCATCGGCCCGAAGCCGCCCATCTGCCACATGAGCCACTCGACCGTGCGCCACCGCTCGTCCCCCTCGGGCAGGAACCGCCCGTGCCGCTCGGCGAGCCACATCAGGATCGCGCCCGATTCCATCAGCGTGAAGCCCGTGTCGCGGTCGCGGATCGCGGGGATCTTGTTGTTGGGCGAAATGGCAAGGAACTCGGGCGCGAACTGCGCGCTCTTCTCGATGTCGACGGCATGGGCCTCGTAGGGCACACCCAGCTCCTCGAGCAGGATCGAGACCTTGCGCCCGTTGGGCGTCGTCCAGGTGTAGAGGTCGATCATCGGGTGCAGCCTTTCCATCGCGCGCCGGAGCCGTCATGCTGGAGCCCGAGCAGGGTAAGGCTACATGGACTGGCTGACCGACAACAAGATTCCCGTGGGCGAGACGGCGGCTTTGGCCTTCGACTGGCTCCAGTCGAACGCGTCGGGCGTGTTCGACGCGCTGGCGACGGGCCTCGAGGCGCTGATCGAGGGCGTGCTGTGGCTCCTCCAGACGCCCCACCCGCTTGCCATCGTCGGCCTCTTCGTCGCGCTGACCTGGGTCCTGCAGCGGTCCTGGCAGACCAGCCTCCTCGTGGCAGCGGGGTTCCTGTTCATCCTGAACCAGGGCTACTGGGAAGAGACGACGGAAAGCCTCACCCTGGTGCTCGCCGCCTGCATCGTCTGCATGGGGCTCGGCGTGCCGATCGGCATCGCGGCGGCGCACCGGCCCCGGCTCTACGCCTGGATGCGGCCCGTCCTCGACCTGATGCAGACGCTGCCGACCTTCGTCTACCTGATCCCGGCCATCGTCTTCTTCGGCATCGGCATGGTGCCGGGCCTCATCGCCACCGTGATCTTCGTGCTGCCGGCGCCGATCCGGCTCACCCATCTCGGCGTGACCTCGACGCCCACGCCGCTCCTCGAAGCCGCTCAGGCCTTCGGCGCGACGCCGCGCCAGACGCTCTGGAAGGTGGAACTGCCCTTCGCCTTCCCCCAGATCATGGCCGGGCTCAACCAGACGATCATGCTGTCGCTGTCGATGGTGGTCATCGCCGCCCTCGTCGGCGCCGACGGGCTCGGCGTGCCGGTCATCCGGGCGCTGAACTCGGTCAACACGGCCCTGGGCTTCGAGAGCGGCATGGTCATCGTCGTCGTCGCCATCATCCTCGACCGCATGCTCCGGGTGACGCGATGACGCCACCGGCCGCGCCCGCCCCCGCCACTGCCGTCCGCTTCGACCGCGTCTCGATCGTCTTCGGGGACCGCCCCGACACGGCGCTGCCGCTGATGGACGAGGGGCTCTCGCGGCCCGAGATCCAGTCCCGCACCGGGCAGGTCCTCGGCGTCCACGACTGCACGCTCGACGTGGCCGAGGGCGAGATCCTCGTCCTCATGGGGCTGTCGGGCTCGGGCAAGTCCACGCTCCTGCGCGCGGTCAACGGGCTCAATCCGGTCTGCCGCGGCGCGGTCCAGGTCTGCGACGGCGACAGGCTCGTCGACGTCACCCGGGCTGAGGCGGCCACGCTCCGGCGCATCCGCCAGGCCCGTGTGGCGATGGTCTTCCAGCAGTTCGGTCTCCTGCCCTGGCGCACGGTGCGCGAGAACGTGGGCCTCGGCCTCGAGCTTGCCGGCGTGCCGAAGGCCGAACGCGCGGCCCGCGTCGCGGCGCAGCTCGACCTCGTGAACCTCGCGCAATGGGCCGACCGGGCGGTGGCCGACCTCTCGGGCGGC
>DAINOF010000059.1:0-13734 GCA_036735505.1 Paracoccaceae bacterium | reverse complement strand
ACGACGCCTTGGACGCAGGCCCGGCGCGGCGGATCGTCCAGCGCATGAGCGCGAGATAGCCCACGACCCAGACGAGCATCGGCAGGACGAGCCGTGGGTCCGCGCCCGCGAGTAGCGCGATTGCCCCGATGAAGGTCGAGACCGAGAAGGCCACCGCGTCGAACACCTGGAACGCCGCTTCGCCCGCCGCGGGCGGGGTCTGCATGATCCGGTTGGCGATGCGGCCGGCGAAGTCGTTCTCGAACCACCCTACCGGCTGGCGCAGGACATGCCGGTGTGACCGCCAGCGGATCAGCGTGCCGAAGTTCGGCAGCACCGCGTTGTGCAGGAGAAGCGTGTCGAGCGCCGCGATCGCGGGCCGCGCGATCAGGACGAAGGCCGCCGCAAGAAGGAACTCGGTGCCGTGCCGCGCCAGGACCTCGCCGGGCGCGCCCGAGGCCAGAAGATCGACGAGCCGACCGACGTACCAGATGAGCGCGACCTCCATGATCGCAACCATCACTTTCGCCACTGTGGCCACGATGAAGACGCCGCGGAAGGGCTGCGCATACTCCCGCAGGAACGGCCAGAGCCGTTGCGGGGGCGTGTCGCTTTCCACGTACGAAACGTACGGGTCGACGAGATTTTCGAAGAACCGGAACACGGGGAGGCGCCTTTCCGCTTGCCCGAGGGATATAGACCGTCCGCCGTCCGAGGGAAACGGGGGTCAGCCCCCGAGCAGCGCTTCCCGGCTCAGCGAGAAGTCCGAAGCGATCCAGAGCGCCTCCAGTTCCTTCAGCCGCGCGCCGAGGGCGGGGCCGGTGAGACCCGGCATCAGGTCGGCGGCGGTGAGCGGGAACCGCGCCTCGCTCCCCCGCTGCGCCTCATCGAGGACGGAAAGGTCCGGCGGCTGCCCCGCGACGGCCGCGCGCAGAAGCGCCGCGTCCACCGCAGCCTCCGCGCCGTGGAGGTAGGCGAGCACCGCCGTCCCGGCCTCGGCGCCGGTCAGGTCTGCCAGAAGCGACAGCCGCCGCGCCTCGGCCTTCGACAGCTTCAGCGCCTCCGCCGCCTCCTGTCCGCCCAGCGCCGAAAGCCGCCGGACCGGATCGGGCGGGACGCCGAGATGCGCCTCGCCATGGACGAGCGGGGCCACGAAGCGCGCCTCTGCCCCCGGCAGCACGCGCGCCAGCACGCCCGTGGCCGCCATGGCCGCGAGGCTCGGCGACGGGTCGGGAGCCCCCAGAAGGCGCAGCATCTCATGCCCCACCCTTTCTCGCGAAAGCGACCCTAATCCAGCCGAGTTGGCAGCGATGGGTGCGAGCGCATCAGGGTCTATTCCTGACTCGGGGTGCCCGTACCAGGCATGGAACCGGAAGAAGCGCAGGATGCGGAGATAGTCCTCTCGGATGCGCGCCTCGGCGTCCTCGATGAACCGGATGCGGCCGGCGGCGAGGTCGGCCAGGCCCTGGCCCAGCGGGTCGATGACGGCACCGCTCCGGTCCGCGTAGAGCGCGTTCATCGTGAAGTCGCGCCGCCGCGCGTCGTCGAGCTTGTCGGTCGAGAAGGCCACCACGGCCCGCCGCCCGTCGGTCTCGACGTCGCGGCGGAAGGTGGTGACCTCGAAGCCCTCGCCGCCCGACACGACCGTCACCGTCCCGTGCGTAATCCCGGTCGGTACGGGCCTGAGGCCGGCCGCCTCGGCGAGCCGCATCACCTCGTCGGGTACCGCGTCGGTCGAAATGTCGATGTCGGTGACCGGCTGGCCGAGAAGCGCGTTGCGCACGCAGCCCCCCACGAAGAAGGCGCGGTGGCCGCCGCCTTCTAGCGCGTCGAAGACCGCCTGCGTGGCGGGCGCAGCGATCCAGTCTCCCGCGATTCGCGTCACGCCTGCATCCGACAGGCGAGCCCGCGCAGGATCCGCGCCGTGGCGCCCCAGATGTAGTAGGGGCCCCAGGGCACGGCGTAGTAGCGGCGCCGCTGGCCCCGCCAGATCCGCGATTCGATGACGAAGCGGTCGGGATCGGTCACGTGGTCGAACGGGACCGAGAACGCCTCGGCCACCTCGCCCGCCTCGGGGATGGGCGCAAAGGGCGCCGCGATCCAGCCGAGGACCGGCGTCACGCGGTAGCCCGTCACCGTCTCGTGCGGCGGCAGCGTGCCGACGACCTCGACGCAGGCCCGCGGCAGGCCGATCTCTTCCTCGGCCTCTCGCAGCGCCGCACCGATGGCGCCGTCATCGCCGGGGTCGACCTTGCCGCCCGGAAACGCGATCTGGCCCGGATGATGCTTGAGCCCCGAGGCGCGCTTGGTCAAGAGCAGCTGGGGCCGCGCCCCGGCGACGACGCCGATCAGGACGCCCGCGTTGCGCAGGACGCGGCCCTCGGGCAGGACGGTGCCGGGATTGAGGTCGAAGTCGGTCGACGGCGCAGTGGTCAGCCGCGCCGCCGCGATCAGTCTCTCGCGCGCGTCAGGCGCCCGCATCCGGCGGATCCTCCGCCTCGAAGCCGACCGTCGCGGGGTCGAGCACGTAATGCGCCCCGCAGAACTGGCAGTCGGCCGTCACCACGCCGTCGTCGGTCGTCATGTAGGCGATGTCCTTGGCCGAATAGATCGACAGGCTCTGGCGGACGCGGTCTTCCGAGCAGGTGCAGCCGAAATCCACCGCCTGAGGGTCGAACACGCGCGGCTGCTCCTCGTGATAGAGGCGCACGAGAAGGTCGGTCGGGTGAACCGTGGGCCCCACGAGCTCGAGCTCTTCGACCGTGTCGAGCAGCAGGTTGACGCGCGTCCAGTTCTCGGCGTCGTCGCCCGAGACGATGTCGGTCGCGGCGAGAAGCCCGTTCTCGCCCGACCCGCCGCCCGTGGCGAAGGGCGAGGACTTTGGCATGTGCTGGACCATCACGCCGCCGCCGCGCCAACCGTTCTCGCCGCCTGGGCGCGACGAGAGGCCGAAGCTGGTGGCAAACCGCGTGGGCAGCTGTTCGGACTGCGCAAAGTAGGTCTCGGCGCAGGCCGACAGCGATCCGCCGGCGATGGGCGTGATGCCCTGGTAGGGCGTCGTGCCCGGCCCCTGGTCGAGAAGGATGGCGAAATATCCGTTGCCGATCTGGCTGAACGGCTCGGCGGTCTCGTCCAGCCGGTCGGCGTCGAAGCTCGCATAGGCGCGCACCCGCGCGGGCTTGCCGTCTTCGGTGGGGGCGTAATAGTCGGTCGCGATCAGCCGTGCGGGGCCGTCGCCGCGGATCTGCAGCGACAGCTTCCAGCGCAGCTTGATGGTCTGCCCGATCATCACGGTCAGAAGCGCGGCCTCGGCCACCAGCGCCTCTACCGCCGGGGGGTAGTCGTGCTGGTCGAGGATCCGGTCGAGCACGCCGTCAAGGCGCGCGACCCGGCCACGGATGTCGCACCGGTCGAGTTGAAAGGGCAGGACGGTATCGTCCCAGGCGATCTGCGATCCAATGGTCATGGGATGTCCCTCGCGCATGGCGCTCTGGTTACCGCGACTATATAGGGGCGGCAAGCAGGGGACCAAGCCGATGATCCGAAGGGTGGGAGAGCAGGTCAGGGCCGGTATGCGCTACCGGCAGAGGCCGGGCGCCTACGCGATCCTGCACCGCGACGGCAGGCTCCTCCTGACGTTCCAGGAAGCCCCCGTGCCCGAGTTCCAGTTGCCGGGCGGCGGGATCGACCCGGGCGAAAGCCCGCTGCCGGCGCTGCACCGCGAGGTGTTCGAGGAAACCGGCTGGCGGATCGGCCGCATCCGCCGCCTCGGCGCGTTCCGGCGCTTTACCTTCATGCCGGAATACGACCTCTGGGCCGAGAAGCTGTGCCATGTCTATCTCGCCCGGCCAGTCATGCGCGCGGGCCCGCCGAGCGAACCCGGGCACAGCGCACACTGGCTACCGGCGGCCGATGCCGCGCGGGCGCTCGGCAACGCGGGCGACCGGCTGTTCGTGTCACGTCTCTTCGGGTGACGCCGCCTCGTCCCGCTCGAGCAGGACGCAGGACACATCGTCGGGCAGGTCCTGCAGACCGGAATGGCGGTCGAGCTCCCAGTTGAGCGCGTCGAGGAAGTCCGACCCGCGCGTCGCGGCGTGGCGGCGCGCGAAGGCGGCGAGGCCGTCGTCGCCGAATTCCTGGCCATAGGGATCGGGGCACTCCGTCACGCCGTCCGACAGGACGAGCAGCCGGTCGCCCGGCTCGAGCCCGACGTCGAAGCCCGTCCAGGAGGCCCCGGGAATGAGCCCGATAGGCAGCCCGCCGTGGCCCGGCCGTTCCACCTCGCCCGACCGGCGGAGCACGGCGGGGTTCGGATGGCCGGCCTGCGTCAGCCGGATCTCGCCCGTCCGCAGGTTGCAGTCGGCGAGAAGCATGGTGAGGTAGAGGTCGGTCTCCATCTGCGTCAGCATGAGGTCGTTCAGCCGCGCGCAGACTTCCTCGGGCGGGCGCATGCTGTAGAGGCCGAGCTCGTCCGTCGTCAGCGCGATGTTCTGCTCGGGCGAGGCGCCGCTCAGGTAGCCCGCGACACGCGCGGCGAGAAGGGCGGATGCGACGCCATGGCCCGAGACATCCATGGAATAGAGACCGACCCGCGTGTCGGTCACACGGAACAGCCCCATGAAGTCGCCGCCGACATGTCCGCAGGGGCGGAACATGTAGGACACGCGGCCCCCGTCGAGCACGCGTTCGCGGTTCGGGATCAGCGACTGCTGGAAGCGCCGTGCCTCGACGAGGTCGCGGTTGATGGCTTCGTGCGCGCTTTGCAGCTGGTCGAGCGCGCCGCTCAGAAGGTCGTTCTTCTCGTGCAGCTCGGCCTGCATGCCCACGATCCGTTCGCCCGCGACCAGGCGCGCGCGCAACTCGCCGCTGTTGACGGGCTTGGTCAGGAAGTCGTCGGCGCCCGATTCCAGACCCAGCGCTACGTCCTCCTTTCCGCTCTTTGAGGTCAGGAGCACGAAGTAGCCATAGCTGCGGCGGTCGAGCTGTCGGAAGGCGCGGCAGAACTCGACACCGGACATGCCCGGCATGATCCAGTCGCTGATGACGATGTCGACCTCCTGCCAGCGGACGAGGTCCAGAGCCTCGGTGCCCGAGGCGGCCTCGGTGACGTGGTAGCCCCAGCGCCGCAGGAGCCCGCCCAGAACGCGCCGCTGCGCCTGGCTGTCGTCGACGACGAGCACGCGCCGCCGCTGCTCGGGCGCGGCACCGGGCGGCGAATCATCGAAGGAGGGGCGCACTCTCGAGGTCGGCATCGGTCTTCCGCAGCCAGGCGATGGCATCGCTGATGTCCCGGGTCCCCCTAAGAATGCTTGAACTGCGGGCGCTCCCGTCGCTCAAACTTTCAGGACAACCCCTGATTAACTGCCGGAGGCGACAGTCGCGGAAGGAAGCGGGGAGAGCCAGATGATATCGATGGAGAGGATCGACGAGCTCAGGTCCGAGGTCGGGGAAGAGGATTTCGCCGAAATCGTCGAGCTGTTCCTTGGCGAGGCCGACGCGCTTATCGATACGCTCGAGGGGCTTCCCGGCCCCGAAGACGCCGATCCGCTCTTGCATTCGCTGAAGGGCAGCGCGCTCAACCTCGGCTTCGTCCAGCTCGCCGACCTCTGCCGCGAGGGGCAGACCGTCGGCGTCTCGGGCGCGGACTGGGCCGAGCGGCTGGCGCGCATCCGGCGCGTCTACGAGGGATCGAAGGCGCGGCTCGCCTCGGTCTGAGGGTCAGCCGAAGCCGGGCGCGGCCCGGATCACGCCGGTCACGAGGCCACGGCGGTTCAGTTGCGGCGCCTCGAGGTAGCGGCGCGTCACGGGATCGTCCCGGTCGAGCAGCCCCAGCCGCACGAGAAGCGCGGCGATGGCGCATTCCGAGGCACGGGTCGCGCCATCGGCGATCTTGAGCGCCACGCCCATCCGCTGCTCGGGCAGGATCGCGACGAAGACGCCCTCGGCCCCGGTCTTGACCGCCGCGCGCCCCTGCAGCCCCCGCATGATCACCGTGCAGGCGCGGCCCTCGCCCGCCACGAGGTCGGGATGCCGCATCATCGCCTCGCGCAGCCGCCGCATCGCCTGGTCCCGCGGCCCCTCGCCCTCGGCTGCGGCGAAGCGCGCCATGGCGCGGGCAAGCCCGGTGAGGCTGGTGGCGAAGTTCGGGGCCGAGCAGCCGTCGACGGCGAAGCGCGGGCTGTCCTCGCCCGTCACCTCCTCGAAGGCGGCCCGCACGGCGCGCTGCACGGGATGGTCGGCCTCGACATACTCCGGCCCCGCGCCCAGGTGCCGGCCAAGCGTCAGGAAGCCCGCGTGCTTGCCCGAGCAGTTGTTGTGCACCTGCCCCGGCGCGACATGGCCGCAGGTCAGCGCCTCGCGCGCCGCCGGATCATCGGGCATCTGCGGCCCGCAGCGCAGGGCGTCCTCGGCCAGCGACAGGTCCGCGATCCAGCGCGCCACCCGCCCGGTATGGATCGCCGCGCCGTTGTGCGAGGCGCAGGCGAGCGCCAGGTGCTCGTCCCCGAGACCCGCCGCCGCGCCGGACTCCACGAGCGGAAGCGCCTGGATCATCTTGCAGGACGAGCGCGGATAGATCACCTGCCCCGGATCGCCCCAGGCCTCGACGATGTCGCCCTGCGCGTCGCAGATCACCGCATGACCCAGATGCAGCGACTCGACCATGTCCCCGCGCCAGACCTCGACAAGCGGAACGGCGCCCTGCATGATCCTCATCCTTCCTGCTCACAGCGTTTTTTGCCGTCGGGCCTTTTCGCGGTCCCGGTGCTTCAGTACTGTCGGCGACACTAGGATCCGGTGCAGGCCCGCACAAGACGACCCGGAACGGGCGTGGGCCCGCGCCGAGAGGCAGCAAGACCCGGAGGCAGAAACCCATGAGACTTTCCCGCTTTGCCGCAGCCCTTGCGACGCTCGTCCTGTGGGCGGCGGCAGTCCATGCGCAGACGGAATCGACCAACCGCGTGGCGGCCTTCACCGATTGGGCCGTCTACGACGAAAGCAACCCCGAACGCACCTGCTGGGCCGTGACGGCGCCGAAGGAGACGGTGAACACCCGCGACGGGCGCCCGGTGTCGGTGCGCCGCGGGACGATCCTTCTCTTCATCAGCAGCTTTCCCGCGAACAACAGGCGCAACGAGGTCAGCTTTGCGGGGGGGTATCCCTTCGCCGAGGGCTCGCTTGTCGAGCTGACGGTGGGCGACAGCACCTTCCAGCTGTTCACCGACAACGAGACCGCCTATGCCGCCTCGCCCGAGGAGGATGCGCGCATCGTGACCCTGATGAAGCGCGGCACCGAGGCGGTGGTGGTCGGCCGGTCCGCGCGCGGGACGCAGACGCGGGACACCTTCTCGCTCCTCGGCTTCACGGCCGCCGCCGAAGAGGCCGAGCGGCGCTGCGCTGGCTGAGCGGCCTTTATTCGCGGCGCCGGATGCGCTATGTGACGCCTTCGATCCCCGAAGGACACGGCGCATGACGGCCACGGCCCCGATCACGCAGGACGTGCTGACGATCCCCCGGAAGCTGCCCGAGGGGCCTGTCAACATCGTGGGCCTCACCCGCGCGGCGCTGCGCGCGGCGCTGATCGCCTCGGGCACGCCAGAGAAACAGGCGAAGATGCGGGTCAACCAGATCTGGCAGTGGGTCTATTTCTGGGGCATCCGCGATTTCGCGGCGATGACCAATCTTTCCAGGGACTACCGGGCGCTGCTGGCGGATCACTTCGTGATCGAGGTTCCGCAGGTCGTCACCCGCGAGATCTCGGCCGACGGGACGCGCAAGTACCTCGTCCGCATCGCGGGCGGCCACGAGGTCGAGACGGTCTACATCCCCGAAACGGATCGCGGGACGCTCTGCATCTCGTCCCAGGTCGGCTGCACGCTGACCTGTTCGTTCTGCCACACCGGCACGCAGAAGCTCGTCCGCAACCTCACGGCGGGCGAGATCGTGGGGCAGGTCATGCTCGCCCGCGACGACCTCGGCGACTGGCCGCAGCCGGGCGAGGGCATGGGCGAACGGCACCGGCTCCTGTCCAACATCGTGCTGATGGGCATGGGCGAGCCGCTCTACAACTTCGAGGCGGTGCGCGACGCGATGAAGATCGCGATGGACGGCGAGGGCATCAGCCTGTCGCGCCGCCGCATCACGCTGTCGACCTCGGGCGTCGTGCCCGAGATCGCGCGGACGGCGACCGAGATCGGCTGCCTTCTTGCCGTGTCGTTCCACGCGACGACGGACGAGGTGCGCGACCGGCTCGTGCCGATCAACAGGAAGTGGAACATCGCCGCGCTTCTCGACGCGCTGCGAGAGTATCCCAAGCTCTCGAACTCGGAGCGCATCACCTTCGAATACGTGATGCTGAAGGGCGTGAACGATAGCGACGAGGACGCGCGGCGGCTGGTCAGGCTGATCCGCGGCATCCCGGCCAAGATCAACCTGATCCCCTTCAACGAATGGCCGGGGGCGCCCTATCAGCGGTCCGACTGGTCCCGGATCGAAGCCTTCGCCGACATCGTCCACAAGGCCGGCTACGCCTCGCCGATCCGCACGCCGCGGGGCGAGGACATCATGGCGGCCTGCGGGCAGCTCAAGTCCGCGACCGAGAAGGTCCGTGCCTCGGATCGCCGCCGGGCGGAGGCGCAGGGCTGACCTCGGGCGCTTCCTGTGGTATCATCCTTGCCAGGAGCCCCCGGCAGGATCACCATGCCTCGCGACCGTGACTTCGCCGATCTTCTGGAACCGCTCGAATCCTCGGCGAGCTACAAGCTCTGTGTGCTCGGTGCGATCGCGACGGGGGCGGCAGTGGGCCGCTTCGCCGGTCTTCACGGGCTCCTTGCCGGCGCCGCCTTCGGCGCGGTGGTCGGCCTCAATCGCTGCCCCACCATTGCGCCCGCCATCCGGCAGAAGCTCTTCACGCCCCACGCCCGTCTCGCGCCGGATGAATTCCGCGCTCTCGTCCGCCAGTTCAAGCAGTCCAATCCGCGGCTCACCACGCCGCAGGCGCTTGACCTGATCGCAGCCGAGCGCATGTCGGTGCTGAACGGCGGCCGTGCGACCCGCGCCTAGCGCCGCGCCGTCAGCACCGGTTTCGCCGCCGACGGATCGAAGAGCAGAAGCGACCCGGTCGCGTCGATGTCGAAGCGGCCGACCGGGCCCAGCGCGGCGAAGAACGCCTGCTCCTGCGTCATCAGCGCCTCCGGGCACATCATCTGCGTCGCGGCGATCTGGCCGATGGCGACGCCCTCGCCCCCGATCGTGAACGACGTGGCATAGCGGTTGCAGGACGCCGAGCCGGAAAGGCTGCCGTCGGCCCCGAAGGCCAGCGTGACGCGCGACGCGTCGATCATCCCCCGCCCGCCGATGTCCTCGACCACCCAGTCCGCCCCGGCCAGCAGGTCCAGCGGATCGCCGCCGCAACCGCTTAAGCTCCGTCCGTCGAGCGACAGGCGCACCGACTCGGGGTAGGGCATCCCGGTCATGTCGTCCCGGCAGAGGCCGGGCACCGTCTGCAAGATCAGAGCCTGATCGGGGAGCGCATGGACGAAGGCGCCGTCCTCGAACCGCGCCTCGGGAAGCGGCGCCTCGATGGTCCGCGCGCCATAGTCGGCGACGAGCGTCAGGCGGCCCGCCTCGACGGTCAGCACCCAGCCGGGCTCGTTGCCCTGCGCCCGGTAGGGGCGCGCGGGCGCGGGAGGCACGACCGAGCATTCGGGCAGCGTCTCGCCCCCGATGGACACGAGCACCGAGTTGCCGCGGCTCCAGACCCAGGTTCCCGGGTCGTCCGGCGCCTCGAATCGCGCGCCCGAGGCAGCGGGGACGGGCGTCAGCACCGTCCGCCGCCCGTCCACCTCCAGCACCGCGCTGGTCTCGAAGACCCCCACCGAAAGCTCGCGTCCGCCGCAGCGGAGCGGGCTTGCAAAGCGCATTGGAACGAAGCGGGACAGGACGATTTCCCCGACAGACCCAGACCCTGTTCCGGCGGGAACGGCAATGCCCGCCGCCGTCCACCTGACCCGCCCGCCCAGCACGAGGGCCGCGCGAAGTTCGGCCTCCACGCCGTCTGGCAGGCCGATCCGGAAGGCCAGCGGCACCTGCGCGCCGCGTGTGCCCAGTACCGCCTCGCCCAGAAGCCGCCCGCGCGCGTCCCGCGCTTCGACCACGGCAAGCGCGTCCGGCGGCAGCGCGATGCGCTCCCGGTAGGTCAGGCTGCCCTCGACCATGCGGATGCCGTCCTGCGCCAAGGCGCTCCCGGCCAGAATGACCGCAAGGGCGGCGGCAAGGCCGCGCGCCAGTCGTCCGATAACCCCCATCACGGTTTCCCGCTTTTCGTCGTCCCCCCGACTACTTAGCGCGGTTTCGCTGCGTGTGCACGCGCCTTATCGGCCCGGCACGACGTCCCGCTTCGTCCCGGCGCCCGGCCAGTGGTCGATGAGGTCCACGGCCTCCTCCGCCGTCTCGACGAAGCGGAAGAGGTCGAGATCCTCCTCCGCGATCGTCCCCGCCTCGGCCAGCGCCTCCCAGTCAACGATCCGCCGCCAGAACTCCTCGCCGAAGAGCACGATGGGCACCCGCCGCATCCGCCCCGTCTGGACGAGCGTCAGCGTCTCGAACAACTCGTCGAGCGTCCCGAAGCCGCCGGGAAAGACCACGACGGCCCGCGCCCGCATCAGGAAGTGCATCTTGCGGATGCCGAAGTAGTGGAAGTTGAAGCAGAGGTCCGGCGTGACGTAAGGATTCGGCTGCTGTTCGTGCGGCAGCACGATGTTGAGCCCGATCGACACGCCCCCGGCCTCGGCCGCACCGCGGTTCCCGGCCTCCATCACGCCGGGGCCGCCCCCGGTCACGATCACGTCGCGCCGGTGCCCCGAGGCGATCGAGCGTTCCGTCATGATCCGGGCGAGCCTGCGCGCCTCATCGTAGTGCCGCGCGAGACCTGCCAGCGTCCGGGTCCGCGCGCGGTCCCTGTGGGCGGGATCGGGAATCCGGGCGCCGCCGAAGAGCACCACCGTCGATTCCACGCCGTATTCCGACATGAGAAGCTCGGGCTTGAGAAGCTCGAGTTGCAGCCGCACGGGACGAAGCTCGTCCCGCATCAGGAAATCGGGGTCCGCGAAGGCGAGCCGGTAGGCCGAAGCCCGTCCCTGCGGACTGTCGGGCACCTCGCGCGCGGCCTCGATATCCTCATGCGCGTCGCGGAAGGGTTTCTGCCGGTCTTCGTTCATGTCCTCTCCCCGGGTTTCATTGCACGCGAGGTTTCCCCGCTCTATAGGCACTGCGGATTGTGAACCAGTCACGAACAGGAGCCCCCGATGGAGAACGTCCAGCTCGAAGCCGCCATCGAGGCCGCCTGGGAGGCGCGCGACACGATCACGCCCGCGACGAAGGGCGAGACCCGGACCGCCATCGAGGCGACGCTCGCGGCGCTCGACGCCGGCACGCTGCGCGTGGCCGAGCGCGATCGCGACGGCGCCTGGCAGGTGAACCAGTGGGCGAAGAAGGCCGTGCTTCTGGGCTTCCGTCTCCGCGACATGGCGCAGCAGTCGGGCGGCCCGCAGGGCGGCACCTGGTGGGACAAGGTCGATTCGAAGTTCGCCGGCTGGGGCGACGCCGAATGGAAGGCCGCGGGCTTCCGCGCGGTCCCGAACTGCATCGTGCGCCGGTCGGCCTACATCGCGCCGGGCGTGGTGCTGATGCCCTCCTTCGTGAACCTCGGCGCCTATGTCGACACGGGCACGATGGTCGACACCTGGGCCACCGTGGGATCCTGCGCGCAGATCGGCAAGAACGTCCACCTGTCGGGGGGTGTGGGCATCGGCGGCGTGCTGGAACCGATGCAGGCGGGCCCCACGATCATCGAGGACAACTGCTTCATCGGCGCCCGGTCCGAGGTCGTGGAAGGCGTGATCGTCCGCGAGGGCTCGGTCCTGGGCATGGGCGTCTACATCGGCCAGTCCACAAAGATCGTGGACCGCGCCACGGGAGAGGTCATGTACGGCGAGGTTCCCCCCTATTCCGTCGTGGTTTCGGGCTCGATGCCGTCGACCAACTCGGTCAACCTCTACTGCGCCGTGATCGTCAAGCGGGTGGACGAGAAGACCCGCTCGAAGACCGGGATCAACGAGCTCCTCCGCGACTGACGGGGAACTGCCCCGGCCTCATCCGCGTTCCCCCGATCGGAAACGCAAGGAGAGGACGTCATGGAAGGCGTAGGCTGGTTGGGCGCGATCAACATCGGCGGGCTCGCGGGATGGATCGCCGAGAAGGTCATGGGGGCGGATCTTGGCATCCTCATGAACATCGTTCTCGGCATCATCGGCGCGCTGGTGCTGAACTTCATCCTGATGCTGCTGACAGGCGGAACGCTCGGCGGCTGGATCGGGCAGCTCATCATCGGCGCGATCGGGGCCATGCTCCTGATCTGGGGCTACCGCGCCGTTCGCGGCAGGGCGTGACGAGAGCTTTCATGCCTGCGCGACAAAGATCGTAGCTTGGCCGGAAACGTTCGGCGATTATGGTGAACGCGCGTAGAAATTACCGCCTCTGGTTGCATGCCGTATCGAAGGCTCTGGGGGGCCCCTATTGTCTTTTCATGGACAACCGAGAGTATGGCGACTTCCGCCACATGCAGGCTATCGCGGACCTGCGCCATCATGCCCGCGCCTTCCCCCTGGCATCGGTCCGACGGATCGGGGCCGGAATCGGGACGCGCACCGACGGAGGAACGCTGCAGCAGCGGCTGGAGTGGTACTTCCGCGGACAGCTTCCTCTGTCGAGCCTGCGGAGCGATCCGCGGACCTTCGGTGCCGTCCTCATGGCCTCGGCGCTTCCTGAAGAGGATTTCGACTGTTTTGTCGCGGCGACGGTCCTTCTCGTGCTCGAGCGACTGACGTCCCGGAACGGGCCCGACGAGGCCTTCTGGAAGTGGCGCCGCCTTGCGCCACATTTCCGCCTGGCGCCGCCGTCGATCCGGGCCGCCATCATGTGCGGGTTCCGGGAAGCGGGGCTTCTGGGCCGCATCCGGTTGGGCGAAGCGCCGGCGCCCGCTGACTGCCTGACCGCCCCGCGCGAAGACACGCTGGCGGCGCTCGTGGCCAACGACCATCCCGTGCTCGGTCTCGTCGCGGTCGCGGTGAACGACAACCACCCGCCGGCCTCGGCGGGCACGCTCTGGCTCGCGCAGCATCGCGCGGTCGACACCCTGTCGGACGACCACCGCCGCGCGGCGCACAGGGGGTTCCGGCACCTCTACGAACGGCCCGAGTCGATCCGCCTCGACGCCGCGACCAGGGTGCCCGCCATACCGGTCCACGACTGAACTTGCGCGGCGCGCGACGGTCTGCCAGACCGCCGCCATGGAGAAGCCGAAGCGCCCCCAGCAGGTCTATACGCTTGTGGTCGAGGTTGGCCGCAAGGCGGGCGACGGCCTGCCCGCCAAGGCCACCGGCGCCGCGCTCATGTGCTACGCCTCGGGCGTGGACGAGGAAGAGGCGGTGCGCGAGACCGTGGCCATCCTCAAGCAGGCCGACATGGCGCCGCTCGACGTCTCGGGCTACGGCACGCTTGCCGACCGCGAGGCCGAGGGGGACGAGATCGGCGCCGACGAACGCGCGCTGATGGACCGCGCGCTGGCCGAGAACGCGGTGATCGTGGCGCAGGTCGCGCCCTTCTACGACTGAGCTTCGCGTTGCGGCGCGCCGTGGGCCGCGCTATCGCTGGCCCATGAACGCCCCCGTCGATCCGGTCGACCTGACCGCCCGCCTC
>DAINOF010000058.1:0-13739 GCA_036735505.1 Paracoccaceae bacterium | reverse complement strand
TGGGAAAGACCTTCTGATCAAGATCGACCTGACCGGCGGCGGGCAGTTCGAGACCCTCGCGGGGCTTCGGGCCACGAGGGTGAGCTTCAACGCGGAAAGCGTTGATGTCACGAGCCTCGAGAGTGCGGGCGGGTGGCGCGAGATCCTTGGCGGGGCGGGCGTGAAGTCGGCCGCGATCTCGGGGAGCGGGGTCTTCAAGGACGCCGAGAGCGACGCGCGGGCGCGGCAGATCTTCTTCGACGGAGAAACGCCGGAGTTCCAGGTGATCATTCCGGACTTCGGGATCTTCGAGGGGCCCTTCCACGTGAATTCCCTCGAATACTCTGGCAGTTACAATGGGGAAGCGACCTACGAGCTGTCGCTGGCCTCGGCCGGGCAGCTTCAGTTCACGGCGCTCTGATGGCCAATCCTCACGCAGGGGAAGTGGGGCTGGTCGTCGATGGCGAGGAACGGGTGCTCAAGTTGACTTTGGGGGCGCTGGCCGAGCTGGAAGGCGAGCTCGGCGCAGGGACGCTGGTCGAGCTCGTCGAGCGGTTCGAGGCGGGCCGCTTTTCGACCCGGGACGTGCTGATGCTGGTCGTCGCGGGCTTGCGCGGCGGGGGCTGGCGCGGGTCTTCGCGCGATCTGCTCAGCGCCGAGATCGAGGGCGGCCCTGTGGCGGCGGCGCGGGCGGCGGGGATGCTGCTCGCCCGCGCCTTCCGGGTGCCCGGGGGATGAGCGCCTTCGACTGGGGGGCGCTCATGCGGGCCGGGGTGCGGGGGTTGGGCCTGAGGCCGGAGGAGTTCTGGCGGCTGACGCCGGGGGAGTTGGCGTTCCTTCTGGGGCACGGGGGCCGGGCGCCGCTGACGCGCGCGCGGCTCGACGAACTGGCGGCGGCCTGGCCGGACAAGGAGACGGGCGATGGATGACGTGGACGGGATCGACAGCTTCGACGACCAGGTGGCGGCGCTCGAGCGGTCGCTGGGCGGCGCGGCCGGGATGGCGGCAGCCTTCGAGCGCGAGGTGTCGCGGATGGGCGAGAGCCTGTCCGAGGCAGGGCGCGAGGCTGGGGGACTGTCGCGGGGGATCAGCGGGGGGCTGAGGCGGTCCTTCGACGGGCTGATCTTCGACGGCGCGAAGCTGTCGGACGCCATGAAGGGCGTCGGCCAATCGATTGTGAACACGGCCTATTCTGCGGCCATCCGTCCGGTGACGAGCGGGATCGGAGGGCTGATCGCGAGCGGGGTGGAAGGGCTGTTCGGCGCTGTCTCGGGCTTCGAGAAGGGCGGAAGTTTCGCGCAAGGGCGCGTGATGCCCTTCGCCACCGGCGGGATCGTGAACGGGCCGGTGAGCTTCCCGATGCGGGGGGGCATGGGGCTGATGGGCGAGGCGGGGCCGGAGGCGATCATGCCGCTCGCGCGCGGGGCCGACGGGCGGCTTGGCGTCGCAACGCAAGGCGGCAGGCGACCCGTGAACGTGACGATGAACGTGACAACGCCGGATGTCGAGGGCTTCGCACGGTCGCGCAGCCAGATCGCGGCGCAGGTCGGCCGGGTGCTGGCGCGCGGGCAGCGGAACTTCTGAGGAGGGGTCATGGCATTTCACGAGGTGCGGTTTCCCGCCAACCTGAGCTTCGGTTCGGTGGGCGGGCCCGAGCGGCGGACGGATGTCGTCACGCTGTCGAACGGGTTCGAGGAGCGCAACACGCCCTGGGCTCATTCCCGCCGGCGCTATGATGCGGGCGCAGGCATGCGGTCGCTCGACGACATCGAGGCGCTGGTGGCGTTCTTCGAGGCGCGGCGCGGACGGATGCACGCCTTCCGCTGGAAGGACTGGGCGGACTTCAAGTCCTGTCTGCCGTCGGGGGTCGTGGGGTTCCAGGACCAGGTGATTGGGATCGGCGATGGGGTGCGCACCGCGTTCCAGCTGACCAAGACCTACCGGTCGGGTTTCGAGGATTACATCCGGCCGGTGCGCAAGCCCGTCACGGGCACGATCCGGATCGGCGTGGAGGGCGAACCGCAGGGTGAGCTCGTCCACTACACGGTCGATGCGACGACCGGGATCGTGGCCTTCGGGACGGCGCCCGAGGTGGGGGCGGAGGTGACGGCGGGCTTCGAGTACGACGTGCCGGTCCGCTTCGACACGGACATCATCCAGGTCTCGCTCGCGAGCTTCCAGGCGGGAGAATTGCCGGCGGTGCCGGTCGTCGAGGTCCGGCTGTGAGCGGCGCGGCGGCGCTCGACGCGCATCTGGCGGGAGGGTCGACGACGGTATGCCGCGCCTGGCTGCTGACGCGGCGGGATGGGGCGCGTTTGGGCTTCACCGACCATGACGGGGATCTTGCTTTCGGCGGGGTGATCTTCCGGGCTTCGACCGGCCTGACGGGGCGCGCGCTGGAAAGCCGGACCGGCCTGTCGGTGGACAACTCCGAGGTCGTGGGCGTCCTGAGCGATGCGGCGATCACGGAGGCCGACGTCGACGCCGGACGATGGGACGGCGCGGCGGTCGAGCTCTGGCTCGTCAACTGGGCGGACGTGGCGGCGCGGCGACCGCTGTTCCGGGGGACGCTTGGCGAGATCGAGCGGTCAGGCGTGGGCTTTCGCGCCGAGATGCGGGGGCTGGCGCAGGCGCTGAACCAGCCGCAGGGCTTTGTCTATCAGGGACCGTGTTCGGCGGTGCTGGGCGACGCGCGGTGCCGGGCCGACCTGACGGCGCCGGGGCGCGCGCTTGAGGCCGGCGTGGTAGAGGTGCCGAACGCGCGCACCGTCCGGGTGGTGCCGGGCCCAGCCTTCGCGGCGCGATGGTTCGAGCGGGGGCGGGTGCGGTTCCTGTCCGGCGGTGCCATGGGCCTGTCGGGCATCGTCAAGGCCGACCGCGTGATGGAGGCGATGCGGGAGTTGGAGCTTTGGGAGGACGTGCGGGCCGAGGTGCGGCCGGGCGACCTTCTGAGGGTCGAGGCAGGCTGCGACCGCAGGGCCGAGACCTGCCGCCAGAAGTTCGAGAACTTCATCAACTTCCGTGGCTTTCCTCACATTCCGGGAGAAGACTGGCAGATGGCCTATCCCACGCGCCAGGACCGGAACGACGGCGGGAGCCTCAACCGGTGAGCCGGGCGGTCGAGATCGCGCGGAGCTGGATCGGGACGCCCTATCTGCATCAGGCGTCGGTTCGCGGGGCGGGGGCGGATTGCCTGGGGCTTGTCCGCGGTGTCTGGCGGGAGCTGCGCGGCGCGGAGCCCGTGGCCGTGCCGCCCTATACGCCCGACTGGGACGAGACGCGGGCCGAGGAGGCGCTGTGGCGTGCGGCGCGGGCGCATCTGGTGTCGCGGGAGGTCGCGGCGGCGTCGCCCGGCGACGTGCTGCTGTTCCGGATGCGCGAGGGGGCGGTGGCCAAGCATCTGGGGCTTCTGAGCGAGGCCGGGGCCGTGCCCCGCTTCATCCATGCCTACCGCGGCCACGGGGTGGTCGAGAACAGCCTGTCGGCCCCCTGGCGGCGGCGGCTGGTGGCGGTGTTCGCCTTTCCTGAAGGAGCGGCCTGATGGCGACGATCGTTCTGTCCGCGGCCGGCGCCGCGCTTGGCGGCGCCTTGGGCGGAAGCATCGTGGGGCTGTCGGCGGCGGTCATTGGCCGGGCGGTCGGCGCGACGGTCGGCAACGCGATCGACCAGAGGCTTCTGGGCGCCGGGGGCGCCGCGGTCGAGACCGGCCGGATCGAGCGGTTCCGGCTCAACAGCGCGAGCGAGGGCGCGGCGGTGCCGCTGGTCTTCGGACGGATGCGCCTTGGCGGTCAGGTCATCTGGGCGTCGCGCTTCGAGGAGCGCAGCGAGACCACCGGGGGCGGCGGCAAGGGCGCGCCGCGCCGGCCGACGGTGACGACCTATTCCTACTCGGTCAGCCTTGCCATCGCGATCTGCGAGGGGGAGATCGCGCGGGTGGGGCGCATCTGGGCAGACGGGACGGAGCTTGCGCCTGACGAGATCGCGATGCGCGTCTACACGGGCAGCGAGGATCAGGTGCCCGACCCGAAGATCGAGGCGGTCGAGGGAGCGGGGCGGGCACCCGCCTATCGCGGCGTGGCCTATGTGGTGATCGAGGATCTGGACCTAAGCCCCTTCGGCAACCGGGTGCCGCAGTTCAACTTCGAGGTGGTGCGGCCCGAACCGGCGGGACAGGCCGGCGTTCCGGATGTCTCGCGGCTCGTTCGGGGCGTGGCGATGATGCCCGGCACGGGCGAATACGTGCTGGCCACGACGCCGGTGCACTACCCGCTCGGTCCCGGCGCGAACCGATCGGCGAATGTGCACACGCCGGGGGGTGAGACGGATTTCGCCGTTTCGCTCCGGTCGCTGCGGGAGGAGGTGCAAGCCTGTGGCGCCGTCTCGCTGATCGTGTCGTGGTTCGGGGACGATCTGCGCTGCGGCTCCTGCGCGGTGCAGCCGAAGGTCGAGCAGCGCGAGATCGACGGCGACGGGATGCCGTGGCGCGCGGGCGGGATCGGGCGGGCGGAAGCGGGGGTCATCGCGACGGAGAACGGGCGCCCGGTCTATGGCGGGACGCCCTCGGACGCCTCGGTCGTGGAGGCGATCGTGCGGATGCGGGAGGAGGGGGTCGACGTCATGTTCTACCCGTTCCTGCTGATGGAGCAGGGACCGGGTAACAGGCTGCCGGACCCGTGGTCCGATGCGGTCGACCAGCCGGTCTATCCCTGGCGCGGGCGCATCACGCTGACGGAGGCGCCGGGGCGTGCTGGCTCGCCCGACGGGACGGCGGCGGCCGAGGCCGAGGTCGCGGCCTTCTTCGGCGCGGCGCAGCCCGGAGATTTCGCCATCGTGGAGGACCGGGTGGAGTACTCGGGGCCGCCCGGCTTCGGCTACCGGCGGTTCATCCTGCACTACGCGCATCTCTGCGCGCTGGCGGGCGGGGTCGAGGCCTTCTGCGTGGGCTCGGAGATGCGGGGGCTGACGCAGGTCCGGGGGCCGGGCAACAGCTTCCCGGCGGTGGCGGCGTTTCGGCAGTTGGTGGCCGAGGTTCGGGCGATCCTCGGGCCTGAGGTCAGAATCAGCTATGCGGCAGACTGGTCGGAGTACTTCGGCTACCAGCCGCAGGACGGATCGGGCGACGTCTTCTTCCATCTCGATCCGCTCTGGGCGGACGAGAACGTCGATTTCGTCGGGATCGACAACTACATGCCCCTGTCGGACTGGCGGGTCGCGGACGCACAGGCGGACGACGTCTGGGGCAGCCTCTACAACCTTGACTACCTGAAGGCGAACATCGAGGGCGGCGAGGGGTTCGACTGGTTCTACCCAGGCCCCGAGGCGGCCGCGGTCCAGCTGCGCACGCCGATCACCGACGGCGCATATGGGGAGCCTTGGGTGTTCCGCTACAAGGACCTGCGGTCCTGGTGGTCCGAGCGGCACCATGACCGGATCGGCGGGGTGCGCTCGGCGGCCCCGACCGCCTGGGTGCCGCGGATGAAGCCCTTCCGCTTCACCGAGTACGGCTGCCCGGCGGTCGACCGAGGGACGAACGAGCCCAACAAGTTCGTCGATCCGAAGTCGTCCGAGTCCTCGCTGCCCAAGTATTCGAGCGGGCGGCGGGACGATCTGATCCAGATGCAGTACGTGCGCGCCGTGACGAGCTACTGGGGCGACCCGGAGAAGAACCCGGTCTCGGAAGTCTACGGCGGCCCGATGATCGACATGGACCATGGCTACCTCTGGGCTTGGGACGCGCGGCCCTACCCGTGGTTTCCGGCCCTTACGGAGGTCTGGAGCGACGGGGAGAACTACCGGCTCGGGCATTGGATGACCGGGCGCGCGGCGCTGCGGTCCCTCGCGTCGGTCGTGGGCGAGGTGTCGGCGCGGGCCGGACTGCCAGACATCGACGCGCGGGAACTGTACGGGATCGTGCGGGGCTACGCGCCGGGCGACGTGGGTGAGGCGCGGGCGATCCTTCAGCCGCTGATGCTGGCCTATGGCTTTGACGCGGCGGAGCGGGATGGGGCGCTGGTGTTCCGGTCGCGGGGGATCACGAAGGCGGTGTCGCTCGATCCCGAGCGGCTCGCGGTCATGGGGGAGGGCGGCGCGGACCTCGAGTTGACCCGGGTCGGACCGGAGGAAGCGACGGCGCGGGTGATGCTGACGCATGTGGATGCGGAGGGCGACTTTGCGGTGCGAACGGCCGATGCCGGCCATCCGGACGTGACGATCAGGACGGTCTCGCGGTCGGAACTGCCGCTGGCGCTGACGGCGGACGAGGCGCTGGAGATCGCGGAGCGCTGGGTCGCGGAGGCGCGGGTCGCGCGGGACCGCGTCCGGTTCGCGCTGCCTCCGGGCGAGCCGGGGCTCGGGGCCGGGGACGTGGTGGCGCTGCCGGGGGTGGGGACCTTCCGGATCGACGCTGTCGAGGCGGCGGAAGCACGGCGCATGGATGCGCTGCGGATGGAGCCCGCGATCTATCGCCCGGCGGAGTATCCGCCGACGCCGGTCCGGCTTTCGCCCGTGGTGCCGCCCTTGCCAGCAGAGGCCGTCTTCCTCGACCTGCCGCTGCTCAACGGGACCGAGGACCCGGCGGCGCCCTATGTGGCTGTGACGGCGGAGCCCTGGGCGCGCGTGGCGCTTTACTCCGCGGCGGGGCCGGAGGGCTTCGCGCTCGACGCGGTCGTGGAGCGGCCGGCGACCATCGGGCAGACCGAGACGGACCTGCCGGCCGCGGCTCCCGGAGTGTGGGACAGGGGTCCGCCGCTGAGGCTCAGGCTCTTCGGCGGCGCGCTCGCCTCGGCGAGCGATCTCGCGGTTTTGAACGGGGCAAACGCGCTCGCAATCGGCGACGGAACGGGGGACTGGGAGATCGTCCAGTTCGCGCAGGCCGAGCTTCTGGCGCCGGGCCTCTGGTCCGTCTCGCGCCGGCTGCGCGGCCAGGCGGGGACCGAGACGGTCGTTGCGCCTGTCTGGCCGGCGGGGAGCCGGGTGGTCGTCCTTGACGGGCGGGCGGTGCAGTTTCGCCTTGCGGGTTCGGTGCTCGGGCTTGACCGGATCTACCGGTACGGACCGGCGCGGCGGCCACCCGGGGATCCGTCCTACCGCGAGGTGACGCGGCGGTTCGCGGGCGTCGGCCTGCGGCCTTACGCCCCGGTGCACCTGCGCGCGCGGCCTGCGGGCGGGGATATCGACCTGACCTGGATCCGCCGGACGCGGATCGACGGCGACCGCTGGGACATGCCCGAGGTTCCGCTGGGCGAGGCGGCCGAGCGCTATCTCGTGCGGGTCGTGGCGCAGGGCGCCGTCCGGCGGACCGCGGAGGTGGCGGTGCCGCGGTGGCTCTACACGGCGGCCGCGCGCGTGGCGGACGGGGTCGCAGGCGCTTTCGAGGTCGAAGTCGCGCAGATTTCGGACCGCTTCGGTCCGGGGCATTTCGGAAGGATCGGGATCGATGGCTGAGACGGCGAGACTGAAGCTGCCGCTGGTGCAGGCGGCGCAGGCGCAGAAGCATGTGACGGTGAACGAGGCCCTCCTGCGGGTGGACGCCCTCGCTCAACTGGTGATCGCGTCGCGGAGCCTGGCGGTGCCGCCGGCGCTCGTGGCCGACGGGTCGCTCTATGCCGTGCCGGTCGGGGCAAGCGGCGCCTGGGCGGGGCAGGAGGGGCGGCTTGCGCTCTGGCTCAGCGGCGGCTGGGAGTTCGCGGACCCCGCGGCGGGCTGGCGCGCGTGGATTGCGGACGAGGCCGTTACGGCGCTTTTTGACGGGGCGGACTGGGCGGCCTCCGCCGTCGCGGCCTCGCCTGGTGGCGCGGCGTTTGCCTTCCGCGTGATCGAGGTGGACCACGCGGTCAGCGCGGGCGGGTCGAGCGCGACGCTGCCGGTGATTCCGGCTGGTGCCGTGGTCTTCGGCGTGACGGGTCGGGTCGTCGCGGGCCTCGGCGGCCCGGCGACCGGCTTTGCCGTGGGTGTCGCGGGGGCGGCGGACCGCTATGGCAGCGGGATCGGGACCGGGGCCGGCGCGTGGTTCCGGGGCGTGACCGGCACCCCCGTCGCCTACTACGCCGACACGGCCATCCTGTTCACCGCCGAGGGCGGCGACTTCGGCGGCGGCGCGGTGCGGCTTGCGGTCCATCTCGCTGAATTCGGCCTGCCGCGTCCCTGAGATGCGGGCGCCGACGCTCGTCGACGCCGTGGCGGCGGCACGGGCGCTCCGGGCGGTCCCCGAGGCCGACCGGCCCGCGCTTTTGCGCCGCCTGATCCGCGAGGCGCGTCAAGCGTGCCGCCACGTGCGGTCAAGCGGCCGCGCGTATCCGCGCTTCGGCGACGGCAGCCTGATCGCGGCGGCGCTTGGTCATCCCGTCGCGCGGGAGCCGGGGCTCGACGACGGCGACTATTGCCGCTGCCTCGCAGCCGTCCTCCTGACCCTCGCCGAGGGTCGCCTCTCCCCATTTTCTCGTGACCCGGAGCGCCTATGTAATGTAGAGAGGATGTCAGGCATCGACGGAGGCGGAGATGGCGAGAACGCGGACATCTGTGAGGACGGTCGACCCCGTCTGGTCCCGGATCTCGGATGAGGCCGATGAGGCCGTCCGGAACGAGCCGCTTCTGGGCGGGCTCATCCATTCCAACATCCTGCATTACGACACGATCGAGGGCGCGCTCGCCTACCGCATCGCGCTCAAGCTCGCGTCGGGCGAGATGTCCGAGCAGATCCTGCGGGAGATCGCCGACGAGGCCTATGCCTCTGACCCGACGCTCGCCGAGGCCGCGCGCAGCGACATCATGGCGGTCTATGAGCGCGACCCGGCCTGCCACCGGCTGATCCAGCCGCTGCTCTACTTCAAGGGCTACCAGGCGCTTCAGGCCTACCGGGTCGGCCACTGGCTCTGGACCCAGGGACGCAGGGATCTGGCCTATTTCATCCAGATGCGGGTGTCCGAGGTCTTTGGCGTCGACATCCATCCGGCCGCCCGCACGGGCAAGGGCATCATGATCGACCACGCACATTCCATCGTGATCGGCGAGACGGCGGTGGTGGGCGACAACGTCTCGATGCTCCATTCCGTGACGCTGGGCGGTACCGGGAAGGAAGAGGAGGACCGGCATCCGAAGATCGGCTGCGGCGTCCTGATCGGGGCGGGGGCGAAGGTGCTCGGCAACATCCGCGTGGGCGATTGCGCGCGGATCGCCGCCGGGTCGGTCGTGCTTCACGACGTGCCGCCCAAGAAGACCGTCGCAGGAGTGCCGGCGCGCGTCGTGGGCGACGTGCAGTGCCCGCAGCCCTCGGTTTCGATGGATCACCTCATCGCGCGCTTTCAGGACAGCTGATCGAAGGCCTCGAGCGCCTTGACGCCATACATGTAGGCGGGCCCGCCCCCCATCATGACGGCGACCGAGATCGTGTCGGCCACGTCCTCGCGCGTGGCGCCGGCCTTCATCGCGCCCTGAACGTGGAAGCCGATGCAGTCCACGCACCGGGTTGCGATGCCGATGGCGAGCGCGATCAGCTCCTTCTCCCGCACCGTCAGCGCGCCCTCGCCCATCGTGGCGCGATGGAGGTTGGTGAAGCCGCTTCCCGTCTCCGGCCTGAGCGCGCGGAAGGTGGCGAGCGCCTCGCTCTGCTGGCGCAGGTGGGTCTTCCAGTCCATGGGGGTCTCCTTGTCCCGATGCCGTCTCGGTAAGGTGGGCCGGGGCCGGACGCCTTGAGGCATGTCAAGACCTGATGGGATAGCACCGGGAGGCGACGAGACCCCGCGTCCTCCTGGACTGCGCCACTTCACACGCGGAGCGTCTCTGAGCGGCAGACGCGTCGGTCAGGCGAGCATGGCGACTGGGTTCTCGAGATTGTCGACGATGGCCTGGAGCAGCTCGGCGCCGAGCGCGCCGTCGATCACCCGGTGGTCGACCGAGAGGGTGACGGACATGACGGTCGCGACCGCGATCTCGCCCGAGGGAGTCACAACCGGCTTCTTCACGCCCGCGCCGACCGCGAGGATCGCGCCATGGGGTGGATTGATGACGGCATCGAAATTGTCGATGCCGAACATGCCGAGGTTCGAGATCGCGAAGCTGCCGCCCTGGTACTCGTGAGGGGCGAGCTTGCGGGTCCGCGCCCTCGCGGCGAGGTCCTTCATCTCGGCCGAGAGCGTCGAGAGCGATTTTTCCTCGGCATCCTTCAGCACAGGGGTGAAGAGGCCGCCCTCGATGGCGACGGCCACGGCGACGTCGGAAGGCTTCAGTTCCAGCACCCGGTCGCCGGCCCAGACGGCATTTGCCTTGGGCACCTGCTGGAGGGCGATGGCGCAAGCCTTGATGATGAAGTCGTTGACCGAGAGCTTGACCCCCCGTTTCTCGAGCCCGGCGTTGAGCTGGGTCCGGAACGCCAGGAGCGCGTCAAGCCGGATGTCGCGGCGAAGGTAGAAGTGCGGGATCGTCTGCTTGGCCTCGGTCAGGCGCGCGGCGATCGTCTTGCGCATCCCGTCGAGCTTGACCTCGGTATAGTCGCGGCCCTCGTACATCGCGATGACCTGGCTCGCGGTGGGTCCGGTCGGGGCGGGCGCGGCGAGGGGGGCGGCCGCGGCTGGCTGCGCCGGGGCGGCAGCCGGTTTGGCGGGTGCGGCGGGCGTGGCTTCCGCCGCCTCGACATCTGCCTTCACGATGCGGCCCTTCGGCCCCGAACCCTTGACGTCGGACAGGTCGAGGCCCTTTTCCTTCGCGATGCGGCGGGCGAGGGGGGAGGCGAAGAGCCGCGCGCCCTCATGCCCTGCGGGCGCGGGCTCGGGCGTGGCGGCCGTCGCGCCTCCGCCGTAGCCGCCGGCCGGCGCGGTCTCGGGCGAGGGCGCGACAACGGGCGGAGGAGCGGCCGCCTCGGAGCTCCCTCCGGGAGCCGCCTCGGCGCCCGCGTCGGCCGCGTCCCGCGCCTCTGGCACCGCGGCACCGGACGCGCTTTCGCCGTCTGCAAGGAGAACGGCGATGGGGGTATTGACCTTCACCGCCTCGGTTCCGGCGGGCACGAGGATCTTGCCGATGACGCCCTCGTCCACGGCCTCGAACTCCATCGTCGCCTTGTCGGTCTCGATCTCGGCGAGAAGGTCGCCCGACGACACAGTGTCGCCCTCCTTCACGAGCCACTTCGCGAGGGTGCCTTCCTCCATCGTCGGAGAAAGGGCGGGCATCAGGATCTGCGTCGGCATGGTCTCACTCCTCCTTCAGGACGACACGGTCGAAGGGAGCCCTGGGCATCCCCCCCGCCGCGCGGATCCTGAGCGTTACTTCGATCTCTCGCGCGTGTCGCGCGAGCCACTCGTAGGCGGTGCGATGGCCGTGGCCGCCCGAAAGGGACGTGCCTTCGGCGATCAGCGCGTCGGGCACAAGGCCCAGGAGCCGCCCGCCCGTCCCGGCCGAAGCTTCCACGGCGACCCGGTAGGCTTCGACCCTCGCGTCCCGTCCAAGCACCTCCATTACGGGACCTCCCCGACCATGAGACGTCCCCAGGGCTCTCCCACGGGTCCGCGGACGCGACGTTCGATGGGGTCGTGAGTGCTCATGGTCTGCAACCCGCCTCGGAAGGTCCGCATCTTGATCGGTGCTCTGGTTTCCAGCGCCGCGGTTGGCGCGCGCAAGGCATCGGCCGCCAACGGCACCCGTCTGCCGTAGCGGGTCGGGAAGGACGAGTCGAGCGTCTCGCGGCCTTGCTCTTTTGGCTGGCACGTGATGCTCGCGACATGGTCGTGGAGGACGTCGTTCCCGCCTGGAAGACGGCGCTCCGTTGTCCTGCTGCTGTCACCGGAAGCGGACGTGGCCAGGCAAAGGTCCACGAACATGTTACTCGAAGACACCTCCTCTCCTTCCTTGACCGCGGTCCTTGATGATGTAACGTCCGCGACGATCGGCGGTCGCGCTGATGTTGGATCTTCCGTTGCCATTCCACCTCCTGCCCGCGCGTCGCGAGGCTGAGGTGGCGGCAGAGCGGAACCGGTGAACGAGAGCATCAGGGACGGGCCAGATGAAGCTTCGCTATTGCCATGTCGAAGACGGGAACTTCGGCGACGACATGAACGCGTGGTTCTGGGACGAGGTGTTCCCGGAGTACCCCGCCCTCGCCCCGGACAGGGTGCTTCTGGGAATCGGGAGCCTGCTGTGGGACGACAATCTCGCACCTGGCGACCGCATCACGGTCATGGGAAGCGGGACCGGCGTCGGGCGACTGCCGAACTTCACGCTGGACCATGTCGACTTCGGCTTCGTCCGCGGACCGAAGACGGCGCGAGAGTTCGGTCTTGACCCGGAGACCGCGATCGCGGACCCGGCGATCATGGTGTCCGCGATCCCGTCGTTCTCGCACATCGTCACGGACCGCTCCGAGACCATCTTCATTCCGCATTGCGGCACCGACAGGCTTCCTCTCGACTGGACGCGCGTCTGTGACGCGGCCGGAGTGGTACATCTCTCGCCGAGAGGCGACTCCCGGCAGGTGATTCAACGGATCGCCGGAGCCAGTCGCGTCATCACCGAGTCGCTCCACGGCGCCATCGTCGCCGAGGCCTTCCGCGTTCCATGGACGCCCATCGCCATTTCTCCCGCCTTCGGACGGTTCAAGTGGCAGGACTGGGCGGCATCCATGGAGGTTGACCTCGAGATCTCTCCGGCGCTGAGGGAACTGAAGGCGGCCTACGGGCTGCTGGCCGGGGCCCGCAAGTTCATCCGACGGTCGGTCGCTCGGATGAAGGGACATCCGGAGGTCCGCCGCGCCCGCGCCGACGGCGAGCGCTCGCTCGAAACCTATCGTCTGGGCGGGGTCGACAAGTCTCGTGCCCGCCACGCCATCTCGCGGTTCGGCGGGCTTGTCGAGAGGGCGTTGATCTCGGATCTCAGGCGAGCGCGGAAGGCGCGCGCTCATCTGAGCCGCGATGCCGTACTCGAGGATCGGCAGCGACGCATTGCAGAACGGATAGACGCCGTCGCGAACCGTCTCCGAACGCCCGACCGGGTTTACGGCGACACCGGACGGGTTCATCTGTAGCAGACCTGCTTGACCGCCTCGACCACCTCCCTCGTGGTCACCAGAGCCAGCTTCTCGAGGTTGGCCGCATAGGGCATCGGCACGTCCTTCCCGGTGAGGTTCAGGACCGGCGCGTCGAGCCAGTCGAACGCCTCACGCATCAGCACGGACGTGATGTAGTTGCCGACCGATCCCTGCGGGAACCCTTCCTCGACCGTCACGCAGCGGTTGGTCTTCTTCACGCTCTCGATGATCGCGCCCGTGTCCATCGGCCGGATCGTGCGCAGGTCGATCACCTCGGCCTCGATGCCGTCCTTCGCCAGCGCCTCGGCGGCTTCCAGCGTGTAGGTCATCCCGATCCCGAAGCTCACGAGCGTGACGTCCGACCCCTGCCGCCAGACCCGTGCCTTGCCGAAGGGCACCGTCAGGTCCTCGACCTGCGGCACCTCGAAGGAGCGGCCGTAGAGGATCTCGTTCTCGAGGAAGATCACCGGATTCGGATCGCGGATTGCCGACTTCAGCAGGCCCTTCGCGTCCGCCGCCGAATACGGCATGGCGACCTTGAGGCCGGGGATCTGCATGTACCAGGCCGCATAGTCCTGGCTGTGCTGGGCGCCCACGCGGGCCGCGGCCCCGTTGGGCCCCCGGAACACGATGGGGCAGCCCATCTGGCCCCCCGACATGTAGAGCGTCTTGGCGGCCGAGTTCACGATCTGGTCCATCGCCTGCATGGCGAAGTTGAAGGTCATGAACTCGACGATGGGGCGCAGGCCGC
>DAINOF010000057.1:0-13762 GCA_036735505.1 Paracoccaceae bacterium | reverse complement strand
GGCGGCGGCCTGGGTGGCGGCGCGGCATCCCCTGCCCTTCGTCCCGTCGGAACTGGGCGCGAGCGGCGGGCTCAACCTGTCCTTCGACCGCTTCGCGCTCGACGCGGGCGGCGTCCCGCTCGGCACGGCGGGCAGCCCCGTCGCCCTTGTCCCCGACTGGCGCGGCCCCGCGCCCGAGCCCCGTCCGGTCCGCGTGGTCGAGCGGGCGGGCGTGGACCTCAACCCCCTCGATCCCGCCGATCCGGCCGCGCGGCTGCGGCTTCTGGCCTATCTCTGGCCCGACCAGCCCGAGCGCCTGCGGCTGACCGAGGCGGCGATCGCGCTCGCCCAAGTGTCGCCCGACCGCGGGGACGCGGCCGACTGGCTCGCGCGGCGGCTGGCGCGCCCCCGGCCCGGGCGGATCCACATGGTCTACCACACCATCGCCTGGCAGTACTTCCCCGAGGCCACGCAGGCGGCCTGCCGCGCCGCGCTCGCAGAGGCGGGGGCGGCAGCCACCGCCGACGCCCCGCTCGCCCATGTGGCGATGGAAGCCGACGCGACGCCGGGAAGCGCGGCCCTGACCGCGACGCTCTGGCCCGACGGCGAGACGCACTGGCTCGCCCGCGTGGATTTCCACGGCCGCTGGATCGCGTGGCAGGGATGAGCGCTTGCCGGCAGGTGCCGCGGGACTAGGTGCCCGAAAACAAGGAGGCAGCGCATGGCAACCCTGAAAGACGACCCGGTCAACGTCCTGAACGAACCGCTCGAACCCTGTTCGACCGCGCCGATGACCGGATTCTTCCGGGACGGATCCTGCAACACCTGCGCGCAGGATACCGGCAGCCACACCGTCTGCGCGGTCATGACGGACGAGTTCCTCGCCTATTCCAAGTATCTCGGCAACGACCTCTCGACCCCCCGGCCCGAGTTCGCCTTTCCGGGCCTCAAGGCCGGCGACCGCTGGTGCCTCTGTGCCGGCCGCTTCCTGCAGGCCGTGCACGAGGGCGTGGCGCCGCGCGTCCACCTCGCCTCGACGCATCGCCGCGCGCTCGACATCGTGCCGCTCGACCTTCTGGTCGAGCATGCCGCAGAGGCCTAGACGCTCATCCGCGCAGGCTCGACGGGCCGGTCCTCCATCAGGTCGTCGATGAAGAGGCTCAGGAGCTGCGGCCGGCCAGAGACGCCCGCCTTGCGGTAGATCGCGTTGGTCTGTGCCTTGACCGTGCCCTCCGAGGTGGACCGCATCGTCGCGATTTCCTGCGTCGACAGGCCCTTGATCGCGAAGAGCGCCACATCGCGCTCGGCCGGCGTCAGGCCCCAGTCGGCGAAGCGCTCCTCCAGCACCTCCATGAAGGCGCCCGAGGCGCGGCGCAGCGCCTCTTCGGCGCGGCGCGTGCGGCGGAAGCTCTCGCGGAGCGCGAGGGCGCCGAGCACCACGCCGAGGACGAGCCCGAGCGCCGCCCCGATCTCGATCAGCTCCACGAAGGCCCAGTCGAGCGGCTGGTAGGCGATCCCGAGGACGCTCGCGAGGATCTCGCTCACGAAGAAGAAGGCGCAGAGCGCCTGAACGAGCAGGACGAGAGCGATCACGACCCTGTGAGTCATGCCGGATGCCTTTGTCCTGCCCGGATCCCGGTCATCCCCGGTCAGTCCTCACCGTCGTCATCATCATCATCGTCGTCGTCATCGTCATCATCGTCGTCATCGTCATCATCTTCGTCGTCATCGTCGTCGTCGTCATCGTCGTTGACCGACCCGCCGCCACCCGACCCGCTGTTGCCGTCGTCGTCACTGCCGGCGCCTGACGAGCCGGAGCCGGACCGGTCGTCGTCGCCATCGGAGCTGCCGGCCCCGCTGGGCGTGCGAGGCCCGTCCGCGTCGCTCCGGGCGCTCCAGAAGTCGCGCAGGATGACGCCGGTCGCGGGGTTCAGGACGATCTCGCGGTCATGGGTCGGGCTCGCGGCGGTGATCCGGATCCTGCCGAGCAGCGTGCGCCGGATCTCGATCCGCCCGAAGCCCTGCTCCTGCAGTTCGGCGACGATCCTCTCCTGGGTCGTGGCGGCATGGGCCGGCGGCCCGAACAGGCTGACGGCAATCGCGATGGGGATCAGGGCGCGTCTCATGGCTCCACAACTCCTCGCGGCCCCCACCCTCGCGGGCGGGGGCCGACCTTTCCGGACGATACTGCATGAGGGGTGGACTGCAATCGCCGGACCGGTCTCGTTCAGGCGTTACTCGTCGTCGTCGCCGTCATCATCGTCATCGTCGTCGTCGTCCCGGTCGTCGTCCCGGTCGTCGTCCTCATCGTCATCGTCGTCCCTGTCGTCGTCCTCGTCGTTGTCGTCGTCCCAGTCGTCATCGTCGTCCCGACCCGGGCGGCGGTCGTCGTCCTCGTCGTCGTCCAGGTCGTCATCCGGGAAATCGCCGCTGGTCTCGATCACGACCCCGCGCCGTCCGATGTCGTCGTCGTCCGCAAAACCGGTTTCCTGCCGGAGGATGCGCCCCGACGCGAGATCGTAGACGATCTCGAGCTCTTCGGTCCCGCGCACGCCTTCGGCCTTGAGCCGGGTCGGGCCGCGCTCGATCTCGACATACTGGTAGCCGAGATCCTGGAAGTTCCTGACCACGGCGTCGATGAAGGGGTCGGCGCCGGATGCGGACCCCGCGATGGCGGCGGCCGCGGCGAGCGGGAAGAGGTGGTGTCTCATCGTCTGTCCTCTCGGGTGCTGTCGGACGGCCTCATGCCGCCCAGTGCCCCGACGATGCGGCGCCCCCGGCATGGGGTCCATTTGGCCGAGGTTTAGGAGCGGGTCCATAAACCGCAGCGGAACAGGCATAAACCAGGGGTATAGGGCGGCCCGCGGACTGGCGCAGACAAGCCGCGCGCGGTGGGTCGGCCTCAGGCCTTCATGTCGACGCCAAGCGCGCGCGCGACGGTGAAGATGTCCTTGTCGCCCCGCCCGCACATGTTCATGACGACCAGATGGTCGCTGGGGAGCGTCGGCGCGATCTTCATGACATGGGCCAGCGCGTGCGAGGGTTCGAGTGCTGGGATGATTCCCTCAAGCGTGCAGCAGAGCTTGAACGCCTCGAGCGCCTCGGCGTCGGTGATCGCCACGTATTCCGCGCGGCCGATGTCGTGCAGCCAGGCATGCTCGGGGCCGATCCCGGGATAGTCGAGTCCGGCCGAGATCGAGAAGCCCTCGAGGATCTGACCGTCCTCGTCCTGGAGCAGATAGGTGCGGTTGCCGTGCAGGACGCCCGGCCGCCCGCCGGTGAGACTCGCGCAATGCTCCATCCGGTCGTCCACGCCCTTGCCGCCGGCCTCGACGCCGATGATCCGCACGTCCTCGTCGTCGAGGAACGGGTGGAACAGGCCCATGGCGTTCGACCCGCCGCCGATCGCGGCCACCAGCACGTCGGGCAACCGGCCCTCGGCCGCCTGCATCTGCGCCTTCGTCTCCTTGCCGATGATCGACTGGAAGTCGCGGACCATGGCGGGATAGGGATGCGGCCCCGCCACCGTGCCGATGCAGTAGAAGGTGTCGCGCACGTTGGTCACCCAGTCGCGCAGCGCGTCGTTCATCGCATCCTTGAGCGTGCCGCGGCCCGAGGTCACCGGAATGACCTCGGCGCCCAGCAGCTTCATGCGAAAGACGTTGGGCGACTGCCGCTCGACGTCATGCGCCCCCATGTAGACGACGCACTTCAGTCCGAACTTGGCGCAGACGGTGGCGGTCGCCACGCCGTGCTGGCCCGCGCCGGTCTCGGCGATGATGCGGGTCTTGCCCATCCGGCGGGCCAGCAGGATCTGGCCCAGCACGTTGTTGATCTTGTGCGCGCCCGTGTGGTTCAGCTCGTCGCGCTTCATGTAGACCTTCGCGCCGCCGAGGTGCTCGGTCAGCCGCTCGGCGAAGTAGAGCGGCGACGGACGGCCCACGTAATGCGTCCAGAGGTCGTCCATCTCGTCCCAGAACGCGGCGTCGGTCTTGGCGCGCTCGTATTCCGCCTCGAGGTCGAGGATGAGCGGCATCAGGGTCTCGGAAACGAACCGCCCGCCGAAGTCGCCGAACCGGCCGTTCTCGTCCGGGCCGGTCATGTAGCTGTTGATCAGGTCTTCGGGCATGAACTCTCTCCTCGGACAAGGCGCTGTCCCGTGTAACGGCCCGTGACCCCTCCGGCAAGCGCACCAAGCGTTTTCGAAAACGCTTGGTCCATGCGGTTTGCAAACCGCATGGACACGCCGCTTCGAAGCGGCGTGACAGAAGGGCTTTCGAAAGCCCTTCTATCGCACCCGGCGGATCGGCAGGCGATTGCAGAAGACGACGAAGTGCCGGTTGTTCTGGACCGCCTGGAATCCCCGCCGCTCAACCTCCGCAAGGAACGCCTCGCGCCCGGCGATCCGTTCCACGTCGCGCACCTGACGCTTGACGACGCCACCGCCCTGCGCCTCCCGCGAGGCGAAGACCTGGTCCATCCAGGCCTCGGGAGTCAGATGCTCGGGCAGTCGCGCCATGTGGCGGACTTGCGAGGACGTGGTTAATCCTGCCCTAATGCCGCCGCAAGGAACTCCGCGATCCGGGCTTCGTCCTTCACCCCCTGCGCGCTTTCGACGCCCGAGGAGACATCGACCTGCCGCGCCCCGGTCAGGCGCGCGGCTTCGGCGACATTCCCCGCGGTAAGGCCGCCCGCGAGCATCCAGGGACGCCCCCAGCGCCGCCCCGCAATGAGCCGCCAGTCGAAGGACAGCCCGTTGCCGCCGGGCAGCGCGGCGCCGGGCGAGGGCTTGGCGTCGACAAGCAGCTGGTCGGCCGCGCGGGCGTACTCGTCGAGGGCGGCGAGGTCGCCCTCGCCCGCCACGCCGACGGCCTTCATCACCGGAAGCCCGAACCGCGCGCGCACTTCGGCCACGCGCGCAGGGCTTTCCTGTCCGTGAAGCTGGAGCATGTCGAGCGGCACTCGCGCGAGAAGCGAATCGAGCGCCGCGTCGTCGGCATCGACCGTCAGTCCGACCTTGGCCACACCGGGCGGCACCGCCGCGGCAAGCGCGGCCGCCTGCGCCGGCGTGACGTTCCTCGGCGACTTCGGGAAGAATACGAAGCCCACGTAGCGCGCCCCGGCCGCGACGGCGACCTCGACGTGGCGGCGCTCGGAGAGCCCGCAAACCTTCACCCGGATCCCGTTCGGCATCCCCTCGCCCTAGCGCGTCGCACGCCGGGTCTCAAGCAGGGCGAGCACGTCGTCGCCCGGCTTTTCCGAGGCGGGCTTCAGCCGGTCCACCTCGCGCTCGAGCCGCTGCCGCTCGCGCCGCTGGGTGGCGGCTTCCGCGCGGTGCTTGTGCTCGCGGAACCACTCCCAGACGAAGCCGATCACGACGCCCGCGACGATGCCTGCGAAGATCACGAGGAACAGCGGAAGCGAGAGGTCGAGGTTGAACCCCGCGAAGGCCGCGATCTCGGCGGGAAGGAGCGTGACCGTCACCGGCTCGCGGTTGGCCAGCGCGACGACGAGGAGGCAGATCGCAAGGAGGGCGAGGAAAAGGAACCGGAGATACCGCATGGGTCAGTGCCCCTTTCCGTTGAGCCGGTCGCGCAGGAGCTTGCCGGTCTTGAAGAACGGGACGTGCTTCTGCTCGACGTCCACCGCCTCGCCCGTGCGGGGATTGCGCCCGGTCCGCGCGTCGCGCTTCTTGACCGAGAAGGCGCCGAAGCCGCGCAGTTCCACCCTGTCCCCGCGCGCCATCGCGTCGATGATCTCCTCGAAGATGGCGTTGACGATGCGCTCGACGTCGCGCTGGTAGAGGTGGGGATTCTCGTCCGCGATCTTCTGGATGAGTTCGGACCGGATCATGCGCACCTCCCGTTTCGTCTGCGGCAGCGGCGTCCGCGACTCGTTGGAATATAGAAGTATTTTCGCGGCCTAGGAACATGGCGCCGGCGACGCGGCAGTGGAAAAGCCGCCCCCCGGCCGCTTGTTCCGCTCGTTTCGTGTCCATTTCCGGGGACAGGCCCGCGCGGGGTCGCCGGGCGGAGCGCGCCGGGCGGCGCGCCACCCGGATGATTCGCCCGCCCGAAGACGCGGCGGCCCCGCCGAAGCGGCGCCGCCGGGGACGTCGCAAGTCCGGACGCTTACCTGTTGTCGCCCTTCAGCGCGGCGCCGAGGATGTCGCCGAGCGAGGCGCCCGAGTCCGACGAGCCGTACTGTTCGACCGCTTCCTTCTCTTCCGCGATCTCGCGCGCCTTGATCGAGAAGCCGAGCTTGCGGGTCTTCTGGTCGACGTTGGTCACGCGCACGTCGACCTTGTCGCCGACCTGGAAGCGCTCGGGCCGCTGTTCGGACCGGTCGCGGCTCAGGTCCGAGCGGCGGATGAAGGACTTCATCCCCTCGTACTCCACCTCGATCCCGCCGTCCTCGATCGACGTCACCGAGACGGTGACGATCCCGCCGCGCTTCACGCCCTCGACCGCGCCTGCGAAGCTGTCGTCGAGCGCCTTGATCGAGAGCGAGATTCGCTCCTTCTCGACGTCGACCTCGGTGACGACGGCCTTGACCATGTCGCCCTTGCGGAACTCCTGGATCGCCTCCTCGCCCCGCTTGTCCCAGCTGATGTCGCTGAGGTGGACCATGCCGTCGATGTCGTTCTCGAGGCCGATGAACAGACCGAACTCGGTGATGTTCTTGACCTCGCCCTCGACCGGCGTGCCCTCGGGATGGGTCTCGGCGAAGACCTCCCACGGGTTGCGCATGGTCTGCTTGAGCCCAAGCGAGACCCGGCGCTTGGCCGAGTCGATCTCGAGCACCATGACGTCCACTTCCTGGCTCGTCGAGACGATCTTGCCGGGGTGCACGTTCTTCTTGGTCCAGCTCATCTCGGACACGTGGACCAGCCCCTCGACCCCCGGCTCGAGCTCCACGAAGGCGCCGTAGTCGGTGATGTTGGTGACGCGGCCGTGGTGGACCGAGCCCAGCGGGAACTTGTCTTCCACCGTGTCCCACGGGTCGGCCTGCAGCTGCTTCATGCCGAGGCTGATGCGGTGGGTTTCCTTGTTGATCTTGATCACCTGGACCTTGACGGTCTCGCCGATGTTCAGGATCTCGGAGGGGTGGTTGACGCGGCGCCAGGCCATGTCGGTGACGTGCAGCAGGCCGTCCACGCCGCCCAGGTCCACGAACGCGCCGTAGTCGGTGATGTTCTTGACCACGCCGTCGATGATGTCGCCCTCGGCCAGCTTGCCGACGATCTCGGCGCGCTGCTCGGCGCGGCTTTCCTCCAGCACGGCGCGGCGCGAGACGACGATGTTGCCGCGGCGGCGGTCCATCTTGAGGATCTGGAACGGCTGCTTGAGGCCCATCAGCGGGCCGGCGTCGCGCACCGGGCGCACATCGACCTGGCTGCCGGGCAGGAACGCCACGGCGCCGCCGAGGTCGACCGTGAAGCCGCCCTTGACGCGGCCGAAGATCGCGCCCTCGACGCGGGACTCGTCGGCATAGGCCTTCTCGAGCCGGTCCCAGGCCTCTTCGCGGCGGGCCTTGTCACGGCTGATGCTGGCTTCGCCCCGCGAGTTCTCGACCCGGTCGAGATAGACTTCGACCTCGTCGCCCACCTTGATGTTCGGGGCTTCCCCGGGATTGGCGAATTCCTTCAGATCGACGCGGCCTTCCATCTTGTAGCCGACGTCGATGATGGCCTGTCCCGCCTCGATGGCGATGACGCGGCCCTTGACGACAGACCCCTCGTCGGGCGTGTCGATCTCGAAGCTTTCGGTAAGGAGGGCTTCGAATTCCTCCATCGTCGCTTTAGCACACATGCGTGTTCAGTATCCTTCTGGCGATTTTCGGGCCGGGCGGTTGTCTCCGCCGGTCTTTGGTGGCGTCTGGGCGTCGGCACGGCGGCGAGCAAAACAAGAAGGGTCGGCGGTGACCGACCCTGCTCAAGTCTCTTGCTCACGACTGTTCCGCCGTTTCGACGCGCTCCGTATAGGCAAGGCCGGCCGCCAAGGCAAGCACGAAGGCGCGGGCGCGCCCCGTCGTCGGGCGTGGGGTCTGGCGGCTTTCTGCTCGTCGCCTGATGCCGTCCTGCCGCGGTCCCGACGCAACACGGTCGGCCGACTGGACGGCCCCGGGAAAAGCGTGCACTCCTGCCTCCGGCCGAGCAGGGACAGGGCATCAGGCGATGACGTGGAACAGGGGTGCGGGACAGGCCCGCGGGCGGCTCATGGCCGTCGCATGCGCCGCGGCGACAGCCGTGGCGGGCGCGGCGCCTGCCGAGGAGGCGCGCGCGCTCCTCGGCGCGACGCTGACCACCGACTACCTGCTAGACGCCCTTTCCCAGACCCGGGGCGGCCCGGCGTTCCAGCCGTATCTCGAGGTCGAGTTCGCGGGCGGCTTCTACGTCGGGGCCTGGCTGTCGAACGTCGATTTCGGAGACGATACGGACAGTGTCGAGACCGATCTCTATCTGGGCCTGCGCGGGCGGAGAGGAGCCTTCGGCTACGACCTCACGCTGTTCCGCTACTACTACGACGTCACCGGCTACTGCTGCAGCGAGTTCGTCGCGGCGCTCGACTTCCCCGTCTACGGCCCGGTTACGGGCCTCGTCTCCTACCATTCCTTCCTCGACGGCAATTATGCGGTCGAGGGCGGGCTCGGCCTGTCGCTGCCCCACGCCTTCGAGCTGTCGGGGACCTGGAAGACCGACACCGTCGGAGAAGCCTGGACGGTCGGCCTGTCCCGACCTCTCACCGAGACGCTTCGGGCGGACCTGCGCTACCATGATGCAAGCTATGCCTCGGCCACGACGACGCTCAGCCTGTCGTGGGAAACCGACTGGGACGCGCTCTTCGGCCGGCGCTAGGCCTCGGACGCCTCCCGCGGAAGATCGGTCCCGCCGAATTCCGCAAGCCGCGAGAGATCGTCGGCCAGTCCGCGCCGGCGCGCGCTTTCGAGCACTGCGGCCCGCATGCCGGCGCTGCGCCCGAGCAGCTTGCGGAAGCGCGCCTCGTCGAGAACCAGAAGGATCGAGGGGGTCAGCGCGCGCACCTCGGCCGGGCGCCGGCGCGCGGTGAGAATGGCGAGCTGCCCGAACATCTCGCCCCGCCCGAGCCGGATCGCCTGTCCTGCCGCGGTCAGCTCGACGGCGCCCGAAGCCACGAAGAAGACGCTCCGCGCCGGCGCCTCCTTGCGCAGGATGATCTCGCCCGCGTCGACGTAGCGGGTCCGAAGCGCGCCGATCAGCTGCCGCAGAAGCGCGTCGTCCATGCCCTCGAAGAGCGGCAGGCGCCGGACGAGCTCGGCCTTCTCGACGGCCACGTCGAGACGCGGGCGGCCCTCGGCCGCGGCGCGGCGCGCGGCGATGTCCTGGACCAGCGCGGCATGAAGTTCCGCCCCGATCAGGCCGTCGCCCCGCATCATGGCGTATTCCTGTTCCTCGAGCCTGAGCGCGGTGCGGCGGATGAAGCGCCGCTCGAGCTCTTCGGCATAGCCTGGATACTGCAGGCGCAGCCCCTCGAGCGCGGTCTCGACCGTTTCGGTCCGGCGCGCGAGCAACTCGTGCAGGAGTTCCGCCACCCGGCGGCCGTGGATGCGCCGGATGCGCCGGTCGATGAAGCCGTCGAGGTCGCGCAGGATCAGCCTCTGGGACAGCAGCAGCTCGAACCGGTTCGCCATCATGCGGGCGAGCGGCGGCGAGATGCCGAGCCGGCCGTGCAGGAACACCGCCGCCCGGAACAGGCGCCCGTAGCTGACGCTCGCGCGCGCCGCGCGGCCATAGCCCGTCCGCCCGCCCGTCCGCGTCGCCTCGATGAGCCGGTCTGCATCGGCCAGAAGCTGTTCGGCCAACGCCATCGAGATCTTCCGCTCGCGGCTCTGGTCGAGCACCATGTCGCGCTCGGCGCCTGCCAGCGCGATGAGGCCGAGCGTGATCCGGTCGCGGTCGAGGATCTCGGCGTTCTCCTCGGCCGCGGCCACCGCCGTGTCGAGCCGTTCGGCGAACTTCTTGGCCTCGGACCGCACCGTCTCGCGCGTGAGCTCATAGGTCTCGGCCGTCTTCGCCACGTTCTCGCGCACGCTTTGAAGCGCCACGGCGATCACCTGGTTCGACAGCGCCTCATCGAGCGGCGACAGCCGGTCGAGCCCGAGCCGCGAGATCACCCAGCGCAGCGTCGTGCCCTGCACGATCAGCGTGAACAGCGTGTAGCCGGTGGCGAGCACGGCGACGACGCGCTTGGTCTCGACCGGCACGCGGAAGCTTTCGGTCACCGCGAGCGCCAGCGCGAGCGTCACGGCGCCGCGCAGCCCGCCCCAGAGGATCGCGACGCGGTAGGGCCGCTCGACGACGGGCGAGGCGCGCATGGCAGTTAGGAACGGCAGAAGGCCGAAGAGCACGACGATCCGCGCGACGGTCGCGGCAAGGATGACGACGCCGACGAGAATCGCGTCCTCGGGCCGCACGTCCTCGAGAATGCGCGGGATCAGAAGCGCCGCGAGCACGAAGATCAGCGCCCCCGCCCAGTGCGCGAGCAGGTCCCAGACCTCGCGCAGGTTGCCCCAGGCCTGCGGCGTGAGCCGGCCCGGCCCGGTGAGGTTGAGCGTCAGCCCCGCCGCCACGACGGCGATGACCCCCGACGCGCCCACGATCTGCTCGGCCCCGATGAAGGCAAGATAGGGAAGCGCCACCGAGGCCGAGATCTGCGCGCGTTCGTGCCGCTCGAACAGCGCCATGATCCAGACCGCGAGCCGCGCGGCAAGCCAGCCCGCGAAGGCGCCCCCCGCCATCATCAGGGGAAAGCGCGCGAAGGCCTCGCGCGGGTCGGGGTCGGGCACGCCCAGCATGACGAAGCCCATGAACACGGTGAAGAGCGCGATGGCGGCGGCGTCGTTCAGAAGGCTCTCGCCCTCGATGATCCGGGCGAGCCGCCGCGGCGCCGAGATCGAGCGGAAGATGCTGACGACCGCCGAGGGATCGGTCGTCGAGACGATGGCGCCGACGAGCAGGCAGACCGCGATCGGCAGCGTGCTGGCCCAGGCGAGGGCATAGCCCACGGTCAGCGTGGCGACGAAGACGGCGAGCACGGCCAGCACGAGGATCGGTACCCAGTCGTCCAGCATCCGCCGCAGGTTCATCCCGAGCGTCGCCTGGAACAGGAGCGTGGGCAGGAAGACGTAGAGGAAGACGTTCGACCGGATCGGCAACCCGAGGATCGCCTCGGCCACCGGGTTCAGCGCGTCGGTCAGCTCGGTGCGCAGAAAGAACGTCGCCCCGGCGGCGATCAGGATGCCGAGGGCCGCGATGATCACCGTGAAGGGCAGCCGGAGGCGCGCGGCGATGGGCTCTGCCGCGCCGATGACGAGGAAGAGGAAGGCGACGATCGTGGTGAGGACGACGATGTTCATTCACCTGATATCTAGAAGGAATTGCCTCAGAAGGGAACGCCGCGGCTGACGCACCTCAAGGCGGCGGCGGCGAGGGGAACCGGCAGCTTCCCGACCGCGTTCGTTGAAGATCAGGCAGAGGGAGCGGTCGATGAGGCGTGACCCGCGGCAACGTTTGCCGGCGCCGCACCCGACGCCCCGGCGGCCGGGCATCGGCGACTCTCTGCCGGCACCCGGGCGGTTTGCAAAGGGCGCGGAATTAAAGCATTATGAACTGTCACACATTCGTCGTCCTGATCTGAAACACGGCATGGCATGAAGGACCGACTCGACCCGCTGATCGCCGAACGCGCGCCGTGGCTTTTCGCCGACACGCCGGTTGCAGGGCCGTCGCGTGCCGCGCTCAACCGTGTGCTCGGATACGAGCGGACGGTGGCTCTGGCCCAGCACTTCCGCGATCGCCCCACCGCCGAGATCATGGCGACGATGGGCGCGCTTCTGGCCCGGGACGTGAAGGTCACGGGGCTCCAGAACCTTCCGCGCCACGGGCCCGCGCTGATCGTCGCGAACCACCCGACCGGCATCGCGGATGGCATCATGCTGTACCACGCGATCGCGCCCCTGCGTCCCGACCTGTTCTTCTATGCCAATGCCGACATCCTGCGCGTCCTGCCGCAGATGGCCGACCTGATCGCGCCGGTCGAATGGCGTCTGGACAAGCGGACCCATGCCAAGACGCGCGAGACGATGGCCTATACGCGCTCGGCGCTCGAAGCGGGCCGCGTGGGCGTCATCTTCCCCGCCGGACGGCTTGCCAAGCGCCGGGGCCTGCGCCTGTTCGAGCGGCCGTGGATGCCCTCGGCCGCCATGATCGCGCGGAAGTTCGACGTGCCGGTCATTCCGCTCAACATCCGGGCGCGGAACTCGGTCCTGTTCTACCTCTTCGACCTGATCCATCCGACGCTCCGCGACATCACGCTGTTCCACGAGACGCTGAACAAGGACCGGCAGCCCTTCCGGATCGCCATCGGCGAACCGATCTCGGCCCGGGCTCTGCCGGCGACGTCGGAGGACGGGATCGAGACGCTGCGCCGCGCGACGCTGGCACTGGGCGGCCGCCATGCGCCGACCGTCAGCCTCGTGGACAGCACGCGCCGCCCGTCACTGTCGAGAAAGAGCCTGTTTGGCCTCTGAGTCGGCTCAGGTCCGGCTCGGGGCCGCGCAGTAGGGCTGACTGCGTACCCAGCTGCGCATCTCCTCGCGCTTGGACGACTGGTGGAACGGCCCCCAGTCTGCCGCGACGCCGCGCATGCCTTCGCTCACCACGCCGTCGCGCGGCACGGTCACGGCCATGATGCGGATCGCGCAGGACAGGTTCGCCGCGCCGTCCTTCAGCGCCTCGGCCGTCTGCGCCTGGCAACCATAGCCGCGCGCCGTGGCAGGTGCGATCTGCAGGAGACCGAACCACTTGCCGCCGCCGCCGGCGGCCTCGGGGCGCCAGGTGCTCTCGTGCTTGGCCAGCGCCGAGAGAAGCCCGATCCAGAACTGCTTGCGCTCGGCCTCGTTCGCCGTGTCGTAGCCCGGGCACCACGCGTCGATGTCCTGCGGGACGATGTCGAGAAGCGGGCGGCCGTGCGAGGCGAGCGCGGCGGCCGATGCTTCGGTCCACTCTCGCCCCTCGGGCCGGAAGTCCCATCGCGCGACCGGAAGGTCCGGGGCCTCGGTACGCGCCTCGATCGAGGAGCAGGACGTCGGGATCACGAGGGCGAGGAGCGCGACGGCGCGCAGGGACGGCAGTTTCATCGTTACACGTTCCAACCACCGGATCCGGTCCGGCGGATCAGGCTTGCCGTCTCCGGGCCCTCCTGACAACCGCGGCGCGCGGACCTAGGCGGAAATCTGCCTGCAACGACGGGGGTTCCCGCCGATACCTCACGCAGCGAATGAAGCCGCCCTGCATCGCTGCCGCCCTGCCAGCCCCTTGTCCGGGCCCGCCCCCTCGTCTAGGTAGCGGAAGGTCCACAGACGGAGAGCCCGATGCTCGACCTTGCCTTCGAGGCCCCGAAACCCAAGGTCATCGCCGGCGCGAGCCACGACTGGGAACTCGTGATCGGGATGGAGGTCCATGCCCAGGTCGCCTCCCGCGCCAAGCTCTTCTCGGGCGCCTCGACGGCCTTCGGGGCCGAGCCGAACGCCAACGTCTCCTTCGTGGATGCCGCGATGCCGGGGATGCTTCCCGTCATCAACGAATTCTGCGTGGAACAGGCGGTGCGCACGGGGCTGGGGCTGAAGGCGAAGATCAACCTCTGGTCCGCCTTCGACCGCAAGAACTACTTCTACCCCGACCTGCCGCAGGGCTACCAGATCAGCCAGCTCTACCACCCCATCGTGGGCGAGGGCGAGGTGATCG
>DAINOF010000056.1:0-13990 GCA_036735505.1 Paracoccaceae bacterium | reverse complement strand
GCGATCATCTGGTCGATCAGGAAGGTCGGCTGGTAGTTGGCGTAGATGTTCTCGATCGTCGGATACTTGTGCTTCATCAGATGCACGAGCGTCTTCTCGTCGAGCGGCATCTTCCGCTTCTTGGCCACCATCGCGAAGATCTTGAGGAAGTTCTCCTGCGACGGTCCGTCGACCTTGATCTTGAAGAAGATCCGGCGCAGCGCGGCCTTGTCGAAGATGTCGTTGGGGTGGAAGTTCGTCGAGAACACCACGAGCGTGTCGAAGGGCACCTCGAACTTCTCGCCCGACTGGAGCGAGAGGATGTCGCGGCCCTCTTCCAGCGGCACGATCCAGCGGTTGACGAGCGCCTGCGGCGGCTCTTCCTGGCGGCCAAGGTCGTCGACGATGAAGATGCCGCCGGTGGACTTCAGCTGCAGCGGCGCCTGGTAGGTCCGGGCGACCGGGTTGTAGACGAGGTCGAGCATCGACAGCGACAGCTCGCCCCCGGTGATGACGGTCGGCCGCTCGCACAGCACGTAGCGCGTGTCGAACCGCGTCGAGGTGCGGCGCAGCGAGCCCGGGTCGTCGATCAGCTGCTCGGCCGCGTTGTGCACGATCGGGTCGTAGACGGTGATGACCTGGCCCGAGTATTCCAGCGCGCGGGGCACGTAGATCTTGTCGCCGATGGCGTCGCGGATGCCGTTCGAGATCGAGGATTTCCCGTTGCCGGGGGGGCCGTACATCAGGATCGACCGGCCGGAGGACACCGCGGGCCCGAGGTGGTCGAGCAGGTCCTCGGGCAGGATCAGGTGGCCCATTGCCTCGGTCAGCTGCTTGCGGGTGATCTGGATGTTGCGGATCGACTGGCGCTTGACCTGCTCGGTGTAGACCTGCAGCGGCACGGGCATGGCGCCGTAGTATTCCGACTGGCCGAGCGCATCGAGCGCGCGCGCCTTGCCGGCCTCGGTCAGCTGATAGCCCATCTCGCCGCCCGAATTGGCGTGCAGCGTGCCCGTGGCCTCGAGAAGCTTCTGGCCCCGGGTGATGTCGACGAGTTCCTGGGTGACCGGGATCGGCAGACAGATCGCCCGCGCGATCTCGGTGACCCGGTCGAGGTTCATCCGGAACATGGTCTTGATCAGGATGTCCCGCATCATCACCGGCGGAAGCTTCATGTCCTCGAGCCGGCGGGGAGCCGGCGGGGCCATCACGTTGACGGGCTCCATGTTCATGGGCGGACCTGTTCCTTGTGTTCCGTATCGTTTCCAGCCTGGCGACCCGCAGTCAGGCCCGGGCGGACCGATGCGGATCGATCTTCAGGGTGGTCGTCCATTGTGGCCAAATGATGGAAAGCGCGGGGAGGTGTCGGGGCCTGGGCTCAGCCTGCGCCGACAACGGCGCCGAGCCCCAGGTAGAAGATCAGCGCGGCGCCGAGCGCGAGCCCCATGGGGAACTCCGGCCGGTTCCAGCTTTCCCAGTCCGGGAAGGCGCCGCGCACCGCCGGCAGGGCCCGCGCCGCCCGATGCGTCGCGAAGGCGGCAACAAGAACGGCGGAGAGAAGCATCAGGAACTGCGCCGCGTGTTCGGGCGCGACGAAGAGCGCCATGGCGGCGCCGAACTTGGCGTCGCCCGCGCCCATTGCCCGCGCCACCGTGAGGGCGAAGCCCAGCGCGAGGACGGCGGCGAACTGCAGCCAGCGCCAGAGGTAGTCGTCGAACGGCAGGACGGCGAGGCCGACCACCGCGAAGGCGGCGATCGCCGCCACCACCGCGCGGTTGGGGATCTTCATCGTGGCCACGTCGCTCCAGGCGACCCAGAGCGCGATCGGCGCCGCCGCGACGAACAGGGCGAGCATGGCGATGTCGATCATTCCGTTCCCCGTTCGCGGCCTGCGGCAGAGATGAGCCGCCGCCAAGCGTCGCCGGGGTTTCGGGCAGAATGATGGTCGGTTCGCGGTCTTGCTGTGCCGGCCGTCCCGGCCCGCGCCGCCCGGACGCGGCTCAGCCCGCCGGGTTTCCGCCCGCCTCGAGCGCCTCGAGGCTCCGCACCGCGGCGTCGAAGTGCTGCGGGCTCGTGTCGATGGCCTGCCGCAGGAGACCCCGGCCGATGGTGACGTCGCCCTGCTTCACCGCGCCGAGCGCGAGCGTGTAGAGAAGCTGCGCGCGCTCCTGCTGCGACATCTGGACGACGGGCAGGTCGTAGTTGCGCTGCGCGGCCCGCGCGAGGACGAGGTTGTTCTTGGCCGTGAAGAGGTTCGGGTCGTACTTGAGCGCCTCGGAGAACAGCCGCTCGGCGTCGCCGAAGGCCCCGCGCGAGAGCTTGGAGAAGCCCCAGTTGTTGTAGATGCCGGACGGCGTCGTGGTGAGCCCCGCGGCGATCTCGTAGAAGCTGTCGGCCTTCGTCCAGTCCTTGTTCGAATCCGCCACCATCGCCTCGAGCCGGTAGCGGCGGTAGGTTTCGTAGGTGGGCGGGATGGCGTCGAGCTGCGCCTTCGCGCCGGCCCAGTCGCCCGCGCGGATCAGCACGTCGGCATGGGCGACGCGGTCTTCGTTCGTCGCGCCGGGCATCGCCACCACCTCGGACCAGGCGCGCACGCCCTCGGCGTTGCGGCCGCCTCGCACCAGCGAATGCGCGAGCCCGCGCCGCAGGTCGATCCGGTCGGGGTTCTCGGCCGATGCGCCGCGGAAGTAGTTGATCGCTTCTTCGGGCGACCCCGAGGTCAGCATCAACTCGTTCAGGTTCGTCTCGTCGATCACGTTGACGCTGCGCAGCGCCTCTTCCGCGTCGACCTCGCCCTGCCGGTCACAGGCGGACAGGAAGGCTGCGGCGGCGCACGCCACGGCCAGAAAAGACCTCTGCATCGCTGTCGATCCTTCTACTGCTCGGCCTCCGCTCCGGGCGTGCGCGACAGGAAGTAGGTCCCTCCCCCCGTCCACACCACGGCGAAGTTTGTCTCTTCACGATACTCCGGATCATCGAGCTTTGCGAGTGCCAAGCGCAGGTTCTGAAGGATTTCCTCGCTGTTGCCGTTGTCGAGCGCGAAGGCGGTCTGAAAGACGCGGCTCGCCTCGCCGAAGCGGCCCGTCTCCATCAGCACGACGCCGAGGTTGTTCCAGGCGGGCGGAAAGCTCTCGTCAAGTTCGATCGCACGCCGGAACTGCGTCTCGGCCTGGCCGAGCCGGCCGAGATGCAGGTTGGCCGAGCCCATGCCCGACAGCACCTCGGCGGTCGCGCCCAGCTCGCCCGCGGCCCGGCTGTAGGTCCGGAGCGCGAGATCGTATTCCCGCGCGGCCATGAGACGATGCGCGACTGTCAGCGCATCGACGCTCTCCCCGCGCGGGTCGACGCCGGGTGGGGCCAGCGGGCCGCGGGATGCGCCAAGGCCGCCCGTCGACTGACAGGCGGCCAGCGTCACCACGACGATGACCCAGATGAACCGGGCGATGTCGAGCCTCCCTCGGCAGCTCACATGCGGCTGAACGTCTCGGCGATCCCGTGGATCGACGGCCCGATGAGGATGATGAGAAGCGGCGGGACAGTCAACATCATGGTCACGAGCGTGAGCTTGGTGGGCAGGGTGTTGGCCTTCTCCTCGGCCCGCATCACGCGCTTGTCGCGCATTTCCGAGGCATAGACGCGAAGCGCATCGGCGATCGAGGTGCCGAAGGTCGACGACTGGATCAGCACGGTGACGAAGGAGTTCACGTCCGGCGCGCCGGCGCGCGTGCCCATGTCGCGGAGCACCAGGGTGCGTTCCTTGCCCGCCTTCATCTCCTGGGCGACGATCTCGTATTCCTCGGCGAGTGCGGGATAGCCCGCGCGGATCTCCTTCGACACCCGCAGGATCGACTGGTCGAGCGACTGGCCCGCCTCGACGCAGACGAGCATCATGTCGAGACTGTCGGGGAAGCCGTTCACGATCTCTTCCTTGCGCGACTGCTGGCGACGCGAGACCCAGTACTTGGGCAGGTAGTAGCCGAGGAAGCCCGGCAGGAGGATCGTGATCGCAAGCTCGTGGTTCGACGGGTCGCCGGTGGCCATCTTGACCAGTCCGACGATGAGCCCGATCGTCAGCATGCTCATGCCGAGGGCGAACTGGACGAAATAGTAGGTCCGCACCGCGTTCTTGCCGCGGTAGCCGGCCTGCACCAGCTTCAGCTTGACGGCGGAAAATTCGTCGGCGTTCTGCGGCTCGAGAAAGGTCGAGTACCTGGCGAGCTTGTCGCCCGAGCCCGAGGCCCGGAGCGAGCCCTTCTTGCCGTCGATCGTCTTGCCCGCCTCGTAGGCGCTGCCGTGGCGGGCGGCCTCCTTCAGCTTGTCGAGCGGGTCGCGCTGGCGCTTGAGCAGCACCGGCAGCGTGACGAGGATGAGCAGGAGGCCAAGCGCGCCGACCGCGATCAGGGGGCCGAAGGGCCCGAGCTGATCGGTCAGGAGCGTGTTGGCCGATGCGAGGAGGTCCTGTACGCGGTCCATGTCTGCCTCACACCTTGATGTTCACGAGCGCGCGGATGACGAAGTAGTTCAGCACAAGGAACGCCCCCACGACGAGCGCGGCCGGGATGAAATAGGCCGTCTCCTTGACGTCGCTGTAGTAGTCGGGCGAAACCACGTTGATGGCGATGAGCGCGCCGACCGGGAACAGCGACAGGAAGTTGCCGGACCACTTCGCCTCGGCCGTGATCGCCCGCACCCGGCGGAACAGCTTGAAGCGCGAGCGGATGACCCGGGACAGTCCCTCGAGGATCTCGGCAAGGTTGCCGCCCGAGGTCTGCTGGATCGCCACCGCGACGGCGAGGAAGCGCAAGTCCTGCATGTCGAGCCGTTCGGCCATCGCCTTCAACGCCTCGCCCACGTCCCGGCCGTAGGAGCTTTCGTCCGCGATCACCCCGAATTCCGAGCCGAGCGGGTCGGGCACCTCCTTGGCCACGATGTTGAGCGCCGAAGAGAAGGGATGTCCCACGCGCAGGCTGCGGACCATCAACTCGACCGCTTCCGGCAGCTGTTCTTCAAGCATGCTCAGGCGCTTCTTGGCGCGGTTGTTGATCCAGACGTAGACGCCGCCGATGCCCATGGCGGCCGCGACGACGATGCGGATCACCGGACCTGCGCCGGTCGCGAAGCTGAGCCCGACGAAGGCCACGACCGACAGGAGCGCCATCACCATCATGAGCTGCGCGGGCGTGAAGGCGATGTTGGCCTTCTGCGCCTTCTGCGCCAGCATGGAGTAGAGCGGGATCGACTGCGATTTCATGTGCTGGCTCATCTCCTTGCGGAGCTGTTCCAGGACCTGTTCGCGTCCGGCGCCCTTTTCGAGCATCTCGAGCCGGCGGTTGACGCGGGCGTTGAGGCTGATCGACTTGCCGAAGACGGTCAGATAAAGCCCTTCGACGAGCAGGAGAACGGCCACGAAGATGAGGCCGTAGATGATCGGTTCCATGCTGATGGTCATGGTGATCTACTCCGCAACGAAGGGTTCGAAGATCGTCGCGGGCAGGTCGTATCCCCACATCCGGAAGCGTTCCGAGAAGGCCGAGCGGACGCCGGTCGCGGTGAAGTGGCCGATGATCTTGTTGTCGGGCGTGAGGCCCACGCGCTGGTAGCGGAAGACCTCCTGCATCGAGATCACCTCGCCCTCCATGCCCGTCACCTCGGTGATCGACACCATCCGGCGCGAGCCGTCCTGAAGGCGGCTCGCCTGCACGATGAGGTTGACGGCCGAGGCGATCTGGGCGCGCACGGCCTTCAGCGGCATCTCGATCCCGGCCATGGCGACCATGTTCTCGAGACGGCTGACCGCGTCGCGGGCCGAGTTCGCGTGGATCGTCGTCATCGAGCCGTCGTGGCCGGTGTTCATGGCCTGGAGCATGTCGATCACTTCCTCGCCCCGCGTCTCGCCGACGATGATGCGGTCGGGACGCATCCGGAGCGCGTTCCTCAGACAGTCGCGCTGGGTGACGGCGCCCTTGCCCTCGACGTTCGGCGGGCGGCTCTCCATCCGGCCCACATGCGTCTGCTGGAGCTGGAGTTCGGCCGTGTCCTCGATCGTCAGGATCCGTTCCGAGTTGTCGATGAAGGACGACAGCGCGTTGAGCGTGGTGGTCTTGCCCGAACCCGTACCGCCCGAGACGATGACGTTGAGCCGGGTCGCGACCGCTGCCTGGAGGTAGGCCGCCATCTCCTCCGAGAAGGCGCCGAAGCGCACGAGGTCGTCGACCGCCAGCTTCTCCTTCTTGAACTTCCGGATCGAGACGAGCGACCCGTCGACGGCAACCGGCGGCACCATCGCGTTGAAGCGCGAGCCGTCGGCGAGGCGGGCGTCGACATAGGGGTTCGATTCGTCCACGCGCCGGCCCACGGCCGACACGATCTTGTCGATGATCCGGAGAAGGTGCCGTTCGTCCTTGAACGTCGTGTCGCTGAGCGTGAGCTTGCCCGCCCGCTCGATGAAGACCTGCTGGGGGCCGTTCACCAGGATGTCGTTGATCGTGTCGTCCTTCAGGAGCGGCTCGAGCGGGCCGAGACCGGTGACCTCGTCGAAGAGGTCCTGGTTCAGCTGCTGACGTTCCTCGCGGTTGAGGACGACCGCCATCTCCTCGAGCGCCTCGGTCGAGATCGCGACGATCTCGGCCCGAAGGTCGGCCTCGGTCGCGGTTTCGAGCGCCGAGAGGTTGAGGTTGTCGAGAAGCCGCTTGTGCAGCTCGAGCTTGATCTCGCCCAGCCGCTCCTTGCGCTTCTTCTCCTTGTCCACCGGCGCGGGCTGCGCGGGCTTCTTCGTGGTCACCGGAAGCGGCTTGCGCTCGGGAGCGGCGCCCGCGCCCGCGCCCGACCCGCCGTCGATCGCCGTCAGTTCCGGTGGCTTGCCCGGGCCGGTGCCGGACGGTTTCTTGAATTTCGAGAACACGCTGAATACCCCTCGTTCAAACCGCCGCCGCCGTCGACACGTTCAGTTCGTGGATCGACTGCGCGAGCTTCTGGATCTCCTTGCGCAAGGGGCTCTTGCCCGCCGACTGCGCCAGCGGAAGGCCCTGGTCGCAGGCGTCGCGGATCGCCTTGCCGCCGTCCGGCATGTGCACCTCGATCTTGATATCGAGGCTTTCGGCCAGCCGCTTGACCCGGCTCTTGCCGGTCACGTCGGTGAAGCCGGGCGCGCGGTTCAGCACGTAGCGCAGCTTCTCGTAGGGCAGCTCCTCGGCCTTCAGCGCCCGCAGGAAGCGCAGCGTGTTCTGCGCCGAGCGCATGTCGAGCTCGAGCGAGGCGAAGAAGACGTGCGAGGCGTGAAGCACTGTCTCGGTCCAGGAAACGACGGTCGAGGGCAGGTCGATGACGACATAGTCGAAGTTCGCGCGGGCGAGCTTGACGATGCGGTCGACATCCTCCTGGCCGATCATGTCGAGCGGCAGCATCTCGGCCGGCGCCGTCTGGACGTGCAGCTTGTCCTGAAAGCACAGGAGCGCCTGCATGTACCCGTCCGCGTCGAGCGAGGCGGTGTCCGACAGAAGCTCGAGGATCGCTTCGCGGCGCGGCAGGTCGAGATAGGTCGAGGTCGTGCCGAACTGCAGGTCGAGGTCGATGAGGCAGACGCGCGGCGCCTCCTTCTTGTCGATCGTGGCGAGCTCCCAGGCGAGGTTGACCGCGAAGGTGGTGGCCCCGGTCCCGCCGGCAAGGCTCTGCACGCCGAGCACGACGCCGTCGCGGTCGCCCGTCGCCTTCATCTGCGACTTGAGCTCGGCCAGTTCGAAGGCGGGGGTCGGGCGGCGCATCCGGTCGATCGCCTCGCGCAGGGCCCCGTCGGGAAGCGGATAGGGCACGAACTCCTGCGCGCCGAGCTTCAGGAGCTGGTGCAGCGCGATCGGGCTCACCTCTTCGGCGATGACGATGACCTTGATCTTCTTGGCCACCGCCGTCTTGATGATCTCCGCGATCGTCGGGATCTCGTCCTCGTCGTCCGCGCCCATGGCGACGGCGACGAACTCGAGGTCGTCCGCCTCGGGCTGCTGCAGGAATCCGCCCGCGTCGTCGAAGGTGAGGTCACCCCAGCTTTCGCCGAGTTCGCTCTCCATGTCTTCGATCAGCAGGTCGAAGTTCTGCACATCCCGGCTGATCGTGCAGGCCACGATCGGCGCGGAGTCGGGCTGCAATGCTGCCGTGCTCGTCATTCCACCTCAATCCTTCCCATGCCCGCAGGCCGGATGACCCCGACCGTGCCCTGCGCGCGAGGGGCACGAGGGCCGGCCGGACCGGCGTTGCCGGAAGCGACTTCGAGGTCACTTCCGGCTCTGCCATTGTCGGGAAGGTGGCGGTCAATGTTGGCGACATTGAGGCCAAAAAACCGAAATTATTCGGTCTTGTCGGACGGTCAGCCGCCGTCTTCCACGCGGGCGAGACCGCCCGCGAGCGTGCCCGCCGGCGCGCCCGAGGCGACGTAGCCACGATAGATGATCGCGGCGTATTTTCCGTCGAGCGGCGCCGGGCGGCCACGGGCGAAGCCCGTCACCTCGGTCACCGTCCGCCGGTTGGCGCGGTTGGGATCGGTCGTCGCCACGAGCGGCCGGGTCTTGCCGAAGGAGGTGACCGCCTCGAGCCGCGACCGGCTGATGCCCTGCGTCTCGAGGAAGCGCACGACCGCCTGGGCCCGGCGCAGGCCGAGCGCCCGGTTGTAGGCGTCCGATCCGACAAGGTCGGTGTGCCCGTAGACGCGGAACCGGATCTCGGGGAACTGCCGGATCCAGTTGGCCTGCTCGCGCAGGATCGCCTGCGCCTCGGTGTCGAGAACGGCGCTGTCGAACTCGAAGTTCACCATGGTCGGCACTTCGGCCTGGAAGCGGTTGTTGAGGATCGTCATGGCCTCGGCCCGTCCCATCATGACGAGCGAGTTGTTCATGGTGCTGTTGCCGAAGCCGCCCTCGTCGATCTGGGCGCCTGCCTCGCTGTTGAAGTTGGTGAGCGACGCGTCGCCGCAGGCGACGAGCGCCAGGGCAGAGGTCGCGGCGAGCGCGGTTCTGATGTGCTTGCGCATGGTCCTCACTCCATCACGTAGCCGTAGGACCCGGTGAAGTCCTGGCGGGCAACCTCGGCCGCGGGGCCGGTCGTGGGGGTCCGGTTTTCGGCGGCCGTCCGGCCGAAGAGGAACAGTTCGGCCTCGGTCGGCGGACGGACGCGGTCGGTCGGCAGCGCCAGGGCCTCGCCCCGCACCGGCGTGACGAGGTGGGGCGTCACGATGATGACGAGTTCCGACTGCCGGCGCTGGTACTCCGCACTCCGGAACAGGACGCCGAGCACCGGGATGTCGCCCAGCCACGGAACCTGTCCCACGAGGTCCTGGAAGTCGTCCTCGAGAAGACCGGCAATGGCGAAGCTCTCGCCGTCGCGCATCTCGACCGTGGTGCGGGTTTCGCGCCGCCGGAAGCCATTCACCGAGAAGCCCGCGTTCTGGATCACGACCGTGGGGTCGAGACCCGACACCGCCGCGACGAGCTCGATGTTGATGAGATCGCCGTCGACGACGCGCGGGATGAAGCTCAGCTGGACGCCGAAGGGCCGGTAGTCGATCGTGATCCCGCCATCGCCGTCCGACACCGGAACCGGGTATTCCCCGCCGGCGAGGAAGCTTGCCTCCTGCCCGCTGAGCGCGGTCAGATTCGGCTCGGCCAGCGTGCGGACGAGCCCCTTGTTCTCGAGCGCCTCGAGCAGCACCCCGAGCGCGAGGTCGCCGATGCCTCCAAAGGCCAAGATGCTTCCGACCTGGGTCGGATCGAGCTGCAGGACGTTGTTCGGGAACGTGCCTGGGAGGACCTGGCCCGCGCCGCCGCCGAACTCGAGGCCAGCGCCGCTAGCGTTGACGTTGTCGCCGACGATGCCGCCGCGCAGGCCCTTCGACACCGAGCGCTGCATCTCGGCGAAGCGGACCTTCAGCATGACCTGCTGCTGGCCGCCCACCATCATCAGGTTCGACACCCGGTCGGGCGCGTAGCGCTGCGCGAGGTCGAGCGCCCGGTCGAGCCTCTGGATCGAGGATACGGTGCCGGACAGCACGATGCCGTCGTTCGCCGTGCGCACCTCGATGTTCTCGTTGGGCAGGATCTGCTGAAGCCGCTCGCGGAACTCGGCGACGTCGGGCGTCACATGGACCTCGACGTTCGTGATCAGACGCCCGTCCGGCCCCAGAAGCGTGAGCGTCGTGCGGCCCGGCGCCTTGCCGAGGACGTAGATCGTCCGATCCGACAGGGTCGAGATGTCGGCGATCCCCGGGTTCGCGATCGACAGCTCCGCGAAGGGGGTGTCGGATTCGACGACGACCGCGCGGTTCATCGGAACGTTGAGCGCGCCGGATGTCTCCCCGCGCATGACCTGAAGCACTTCGGCATGAGCGGCCGAACCCGCTCCAAATGAAAGGGCCAGCCCGACAAGGGCCGCCCTCAGAAATCTATCTGGTTTCATGTGACCCCTGCCTATACAGCCACGGTGTTTCGCGAGCTATTGTTGCCCACCTATTGACAGCACTCTGAAGCAAGGGCGATTCTTAATCAATAATAATGCTTTCCTCAGACAAGTTGCTGTGGATAACCCGCAACACCCCGTCCATCTCTAGCTCCGGAACGGTGACGGCACCCCAGATGAGGGGTGCCGGAGGCGGCGCCGCATGCGGGGCGGCGCGTCAGTTGGTGCACTGGATCGGGACGACCACGATCTCGCCGCCGCGACGCGTGCGGATCGAGCAGACTTCCTGCTGCTCCACCACGCGGCGCTCGATCCCGAGAAGCGTGCGCTGGTCGATCGACACGACCTCGGGCGTCGATTCGTCGTCGGCGCCGACGAGCGAGAGCTGAAGCCGCCCGGTCGCCTGGGCCTGGGCCAGCGCGGCCACCTGCTGCGGCGTGGCCTCGATCGTCACGGTGCGCGCCACGAGCGGGCTGTCGCGATCCTCGTCGGCGGTCTGGTCGATGGCGATGATGCGTACGTTGGAGTCGATGAGCTGGGTGATGTCGCCCACCTCGAGCCCCGGCGGACGGCCCGTCCAGTAGACGTCGACCCGGTCGCCGGGGCGCACGAAGCCCGACACGCCCGAGGCCACGTCGACCCGGAGCGCGAAGGCGCGCATGCCGGGGGCGAGCCGGGCCCCGACGCCCGCGTCCTGGCCGGGCTCGGTGACCTTCACGCGCATGACGGCCTCGCCGGCTTCCATGACCCGGGTGACGCTGCGCAGTTCCTCGGTGTTCGGCGGAAAGAGGTCGTCTTCCGCGGTGAAGACGCCCTCGGGGATGGCCTCGGCCGGCCAGCGGACGAGCCGGACATCTTCTTTCTTGAGCTTCTGACCGTAACGCAGCGGGTTGACGAGCACGTAGACCTCGGCCGTCGCCACGATCTGGTTCTCGAGCTGCCGGGCCTGCGCCAATTGCATCTGGTACTGGGTCACATAGCCGCGCGCCATGTAGACGGCGAAGCCGGCCAGTCCGATCCCGACGAGGAGGACAAGTCCGAAAACCATGCGCATTGCTCAAACCCTTTCATGCAGGCGCCCCCCCACCGGCACAACACCGTCGAAGAAACGATTCCCTTGCTCCACCGCCACTGTCGCCGCAAAATCAGGCGAAACGAAGGAAGCGGCGGTGCGACTTCGCGGCGGGTATGCTGCAGCGCCGATGCGCCGTCCCGCCGGGGCCGGTGCACCCCGACATCAGGTGCCGTAGTCGGAAGCCTCGTTCAGGGCGTTGTTGATCGCCGTGGCGCCGACGCCGACGCTGCTCGGCTGGATGATGCTGAACACCGCGAGCACCATCAGCATGACGCCGCCGGTCAGCACGACCCAGTCCACCGTCACTGCGCCCGACTCCTCGGCCGCGAACCGCTTTACCGCATTCCGAACCATTCCAACCTCCGCCGCCTGTCCCTGTCTTGTCCTAGCCGTTCGCGTCGCCTGGCGCGTCGCGACAGGCAAAGGGCCGCCCCAATCCGGGGCGGCCCTTGTTCCCCGGAGCCGCGGCGACGATGGTCGCCACGACACCGCAAGTGCGATCCGGTCAGGCTCAGCCGCCGGACGTCGACGTGGTGCCGCCCGTGGTGGTGCTGGGCGAAACGTTCACGAGGCTCGTGTTGATCGCACCAGCCGCGCCGGTCAGGCCGGGCGTGATGGTGTTGATGATCAGCAGGCCGAGGCCCACGAGGGCGGCGGTCAGCACGACCCAGTCAACCGTGACCGCGCCGGATTCGTCGTTCTTGAAGGTCTTCGCAAGCTTGAACAGGTTCATGTGTCCCTCCGTTCAGTTAAGTTGTGCTCAGTGTCCTACCCCGACGCGCCTTGGGACCTCGCTGTCCACCTCGTTGCGCCTTGGTGTGACCCGATATGGCCCCCGAAACGGGGCAAGATTTGGGCACCCCTCGTACCTTTTCGCAGCGCCGGCACGAATTCGTAAGGAATCCGGCAAGATATTGAAACGGAACGCAATTTTACCAACATGGGCAGGTACCGGCGACCCGCCTGCGGCGAAAGCCCGGCACCTGGTTCACACCTGTCGAACAATCCCTTCCATGGCACTGGTTTTGGACAACATTTTCTGGCAAGAGGCTGGAGAGCGAAACAAGAGGCATAGAGCAGGCCCATGTCGCCGAATCCCTTCGCGGGCCTCGTCTGCGCGGCAGCGCTCGTGCTCGCCACGGCCGGCGCAGCGGAAGAGCCGCAGACCTGGCCCGACTTCACCTTCAAGCGCGTGAGGCCGCCCGAGGCTGGCGCAGCGCGCCGCATCACCGTGCAGATCACCGAGCCCTCCTTCATGCTCGCCGCGCCCCGGGCACAGCCCGACTGGCGCGACCGGATGCCCCCCGCGCCCGGGGCCGAGGGCAGCCCCGGCGGGCCGCTCGGATCGCTCGCCTGGTACTGGGACCACGTCTCGCCCGGCATCGAGGCCGCGAGCTCCGGACGGCTCGAGGAGGCGCTCGTGGCGCTCGGCAAGGCCCCGCCCGAGGCCGGCGCCCCGGTTCCGCGGCTCGACGCGCTGCGCCGGATCGCCGACGCCCACGGGATCGAGATCCTGACCGCGACGATCGGCACCCGTGTTTCGCCCGCGCTCGCCCTCGCGGTGATCTCGGTCGAATCCTCGGGCCGCCCGGCAGCGGTCAGCACCGCGGGCGCGCAGGGGCTGATGCAGCTCATGCCCGCCACCGCCGCGCGCTTCGGCGTGGGCGACGCCTTCCAGCCCAAGGAGAACATCCGCGGCGGCGTCGCCTATCTCGACTTCCTGCTGCAGGAGTTCGACTACGACCCGATCCTCGCCATCGCCGCCTACAACGCCGGCGAAGGCGCGGTCGCGCGCAACAAGGGCGTGCCGCCCTTCGCCGAGACGCGCGACTACGTGCCCAAGGTGCTCGCCGCGTTTCAGGTCGCGCGCGGGCTGTGCCAGACGCCGCCCATGCTCGTCACCGACGGCTGCGTCTTCGTGCGGGGGCAGGGCCTCTAGACGGCGAAGACGTCGGCCCATTCGGGATGCCGACGGCGCTGCGCGTTGACGAAGGGGCAGAGCGGCATGATGCGGACCCCTTCCGCCCGCGCATCCGCCACGAGCCGCGCGACCAGAGCCGCCCCCGCCCCGGTCCCGCGGAAGCTGTCGGGGACGGCGGTGTGATCGGCGATCACCAGCGTGGGCGAGGTGATGGAATAGGTCAGCTCCGCCTCCTCGCCATTCCGGCGGAGGACATAGCGGCCCTTCGACCCCGTGACCTCGCGCGCGATCTCGGCCTCAGCCAACGATTGTCGCCTCGGTCGCCGCGCGCAGCTCGGCGTCGGTCACGCCCGGAGCCAGTTCGACAAGCCGAAGGCCGCCCTCGACGACGTCCAGCACGCCGAGGTTGGTGATGATCCGGTCCACGACGCCCGCGCCGGTCAGCGGCAGCGTGCAGCGCTTGAGCACCTTCGATTCACCGGCCTTGTTGGTGTGGTCCATCACCACGATCACCCGGCCCACTCCGGCCACGAGGTCCATCGCGCCGCCCATGCCCTTCACGAGCTTGCCGGGGATCA
>DAINOF010000055.1:0-14186 GCA_036735505.1 Paracoccaceae bacterium | reverse complement strand
TGTCGGTGTCGCCGTCGAGATGCGCGGCCTCCTCGAAGCTGCCGTCGGGGTCCTTGCGGACGTTCCTCAGGTGCGCGAAATGGATGCGGTCCGCGAAGCGCGCGGCGATCGCGGGCACGTCGTTCACCGGGTTGGCGCCAAGGCTCCCGGAACAGAGCGTCAGCCCGTTCGCCCGCAGGGGCACCGCCTCCATCACCCAGGCGATGTCGTCGCCGCTCGACACGACGCGCGGCAACCCGAGGATGTCGCGCGGCGGGTCGTCGGGATGGACGCAGAGCCTCATGCCAAGGTCCTCGGCCGCGGGCGCGACCTCTTCCAGAAAGCGGCGGTAGTTCGCGCGGATCGCCTCGCGGCCGATCCCCTCGTAGCCCTGAAGCGCACGGCGGAGCCCGGCGATGTCGTAGCGGTCGAAGGCGCCGGGCAGACCCGACATGATGGAATGCAGAAGCGCCTCGCGGTCTCCTTCCGTCGCCTGCTGGAACCAGGCGGCGGCGCGCGCGCGGACCTCCGCAGGATAGTCGTCCTCGGCCGCTTCCCGGCCCAGCATGTGGATCTCGAAGGCCGCCATCCGATGCGCCTCGAACCGCAGGCAGGTGCCCCCGCGCGCCACGGGGGCGGCAAGGTCGGTCCGCGTCCAGTCGAGGAGCGGCATGAAGTTGTAGCAGATCGTCTGCACGCCCTCGGCCGCGAGGTTCGCCATCGACTGGCGGTAAGCGGCGAAGAGCGCCGACAGGTCGCCCTCGCCCCGCTTGATGCGTTCATGGATCGGCAGGCTTTCCACCACGACCCAGTCGAAACCCGCCGCCTCGATCTCGGCCTTGCGCGCGGCGATGGTCTCGCGCGGCCAGACCTCGCCGTAGGGTATCTCGTGCAGCGCCGTGACGATGCCCGTCGCCCCGGTCTGGGCGATCTGGGGCAAGGTGATCCTGTCGAACGGTCCGTACCAACGCCAGCTCTCGATCATGCGTCCCCCCCGAGTTCCGCCACAGCGCCCCGCGCGCCCAATGCCTCGATCCGACGATAGGCCGCCGTCACCGGGCGCGCCAGCCGCAGGGCGAGCGGTTCGGGAAAGATCTCGCGCACGCCGAGGAGGGCGGTCACCGGGTCCGGTGCGGCCGCGAGGTCGCGCAACCGGTCGGCCATCGGGTCACGCACGTCGATGGGCCGGCCCGCCTCGTCGGTCCCGCCGACATAGCGCATCCAGCCCCCGACCGCGAGCGCGAGGCCCGGCACCGCGCGCCCGGCGTCGAAGGCCTCCGAAATGGTGCCGAGCAGCCGCTGCGGCAGCTTCTGGCTTCCGTCCATCGCGATCTGCCAGGTCCGGTGGCGGATCGCGGGGTTGCGGTAGCGCTCGAAGAGCCGCCCGGCATAGGCGTCGAGGTCGACCCCCGGCGGCGCCTCGACCTCGGGGATGATCTCGCGCGACCAGAGCCGGCGGACATAGGCCGCGAAGACCGGGTCGGCGACCGTGTCGGCGATGGTCTCGTGCCCGGCGAGGTAGCCGAGGTAGGCGAGCGGCGAATGGGTGCCGTTCAGCATGCGAAGCTTCATGTGCTCGTGCGCCGTGACGTCGGGCACCAGTTCCACGCCCACGGCCCCGAAGTCGGGCCGCGCGCCGTCGACGAAGTCGTCCTCGACCGCCCATTGCCGGAACGGCTCGTGCAGGACGGGCGCCGCGTCGTGGCGGCCGGTGCGTTTCTCGACCCGCGCGATGTCGTCCGCCGTCGTCGCGGGCACGATCCGGTCGACCATCGTCGAGGGAAACCGCCCCTCGGCCGCGATCCAGTCGGACAGCGCCGGGTCGAATGCCCGGGCGAGGTCGAGCACGATGCCGCGCAGGACATGCCCGTTCGACGGAAGGTTGTCGCAGGTGAGGACCGTGAAGGGCCGCTGCCCTGCCGCCCGCCGCCGTTCCAGCGCCCGGACGAGGAAGCCCGGCGCCGAGCGGGGCAGCGGGTGGGACAGGTCGTGTACGATATCGGGATGCCACAGGTCGAGCCGCCCGGTCGCGGGCGAGTGGCAATAGCCCTTCTCGGTGACGGTCAACGTGACGATCCGCACTGCCGGATCGGCCATCCGCGCGAGCACCGCCTCGGGGTCCTCGGGCGCGACGAGCACCTCGCCCACGACCTCGACGACCCGGGCCGTTTCGCCCTCGGGGCCGAGTTCGAGAAGCGTGTAGGCCCCGCCCTGAGGGGCCAGCGCGTCGCGGATGTCGGGGCTGCGGAGCGACACGCCGGTGATCCCCCAGTCCCCGCCCGAGGCCGCCATCGCGTCCTCGACGTAAAGCGCGCCATGCGCCCGGAAGAAGGCGCCGAGGCCGAGGTGGACGATGCCGACCTGTCGCGCTGGGCGGCTGCGGGTCAGGCGTTCAGCGGGCAAGCCAACCTCCGTCGACGTTGAGGATCGCACCGTGGATGTAATTGGACGCGGGCGCGCAGAGGAAGACCACGGCGCCCGCGATGTCCTCCGCCCGGCCCCAGCGGCCGGCCGGAATGCGCTCGAGGATCGACCGGCTGCGGTCCGGGTCCGCGCGGAGCGCCTCGGTGTTGTTCGTCTCGATGTAGCCGGGCGCGACCGCGTTCACGTTGATTCCCTTGGCCGCCCATTCGTTGGCCAGAAGCTTCGTGATCCCGGCGATCCCGTGCTTCGAGGCGGTGTAGGACGGCACCCGGATGCCGCCCTGGAAGGACAGGAGCGAGGCGATGTTGACGATGCGCCCCGTGCCGCCCGTGGCGAGGACTTCCTTCGCGAAGGCCTGCGAAGTGAAGAACGCGGCCTTGAGGTTCACGTCCATGACCGCGTCCCAGTCGGCTTCCGGGAAGTCCACCGCATCGGCCCGCCGGATGATCCCGGCATTGTTCACGAGGATGTCGTAGCCTTCGCCTGCGAAGATCCCCGCCGCCGCCATCGGGTCGGCGAAGTCGAGCCGCAGCGCCGCGCCCCCCGGCACCAGCGCCAGCGTCTCGGCCATGTCGGACCGCCCCGCGCAGGTCACCCGCGCGCCCGCCTGGGCCAGCGCCACGGCGATGGCCTGGCCGATCCCGGTATTGGCCCCGGTCACGAGCGCCCGGCGGCCGTCGAGCGAGAACATCACCGAAGGTCCTCCATCGCCACCATCTCGACGTCGCGGTAGTCGACGTTGTCGCCCGCCATCGCCCAGCAGAAGGTATAGGCCCCTGTCCCGCAGCCGCAGTGGATCGACCAGGGCGGCGAGACCACGGCCTCTTCGTTCTGCATGACGATGTGCCGCGTCTCCTGCGGCTCGCCCATGAAGTGGAAGACGCGGGCGTCGTCGGCGAGGTCGAAGTACAGGTACGCCTCCATCCTCCGGTCATGCAGATGGGCGGGCATCGTGTTCCAGACCGACCCCGGCGCGAACTGGGTGTAGCCCACGACGAGCTGGCAGCTTTCCATCACGTCGGGGTGCACGAACTGGTAGATCGTGCGCTCGTTCGAGGTCTCGGCCGAGCCGAGCTTCACCTGCTTGGCCTCGCCGATGCGGATCAGCCGCGCCGGGAAATCGGCATGGGCGGGCGCGGAAAGGATGTAGAACCGCCCCTCGCCCGAGAAGGTCACCGGTCCCGAGCCGCGGCCGAGGTAGAGGACATCGCCCTTCTCCATCGCATGCGCCGCGCCGCCGGCCTCGACCGTCCCCGGACCGCCGATGTTCAGGACCGCCATCTCGCGCCGGTCGAGCACGCCCGGCGTGCCCGTCTCCTTCACATGGTCGAGCGTCAGCGCCCCGCCCGCCGGCACCGCGCCGCCGAGGATCATGCGGTCGTAATGGGTGTAGACGAGCCGGATCTCGCCCGGCGCGAACAGCCCGCCGGCATGGAAGGCGGCGCGCAGGTCCTCGGTGTCGAGCGCGCGGGCGGTTTCCGGGTCGAGCGCGTGGCGGATCTCTACGGTCAGCATGGCCATGTCCTTTGCGAAGGGGATCAGAGGAAATCGTCGCGGCGGGGCGTGAAACTGTCGATGAGCTCGCCCGGCGCAAGGCAGGTGCAGCCGTGTTCCGCCCCGCCGGGGATCACGAAGCTGTCGCCCGGCCCGACCTCGAACGCCTCGCCCGACACGGTGAAGCGGAAGCGGCCCGAGGCGACGTAGGTCGCCTGCACATGGGGGTGGCTGTGCAGCTTCCCCTCGGCGCCCTCCTCGAAGGCGAAGCGCACGACCATCAGCTCGCGCGCGTCCGCCAGGACCTGCCGGGTGACGCCGGTGTCGGGATGGGCAAGGGGAAAGCTGCGCAGCATAGGGGACCTCAGCGGAAGAGCGACGGCAGCCAGAGCGACAGGCCGGGGATGTAGGAGACGAGCATGAGCGTGACGAAGGCGGCCAGGTAGAAGGGCCAGATCGTGCGGATCACCTCGCCCACGCCGATCCGGCCCACGGCGCAGCCGACGAACAGGACCGCCCCAACGGGCGGCGTGCAGAGCCCGATCCCGAGGTTCAGGACCATGATCACGCCGAAATGCACCGGGTCCACGCCGAAGGCGACGGCGACCGGCAGGAAGATCGGCGTCGTGATCACGATGAGCGGCGACATGTCCATGAACGTGCCGAGGATCAGGAGGAGCACGTTGATCAGAAGCAGGATGACGATGGGATTGTCGGAAATCCCCTGCATGAACTCGATCATCGAGGCGGGCACGCGCAGGAGCGCGAGCAGCCAGCCGAAGGACGCCGCGCAGCCGATCACCATGAGCACCATGGCGGTGGTGCGCACGGCGGCGAAGGTCGCTTCCTTGAAGTTCTGCCAGTCCATCGTGCGGTAGGCGAGCGTGGTGACGAGCAGCGCATAGACCGCCGCGACGCAGGAGGATTCGGACGCCGTGAAGATGCCCGAACGCACGCCGCCGAAGATGATCCCGATGAGCAGGAGCCCCGGGATTGCGCTCACGAACAGCACGCCCAGCATGGACCAGCCCGGGAAGGTCTCGGTCGGGTAGCCGCGGTGCCGCGCCACGAGCCAGGCCGCGACCATGAGCATGGCCGCCAGAAGGAGGCCCGGCAGGATACCGGCGGTGAAAAGGTCGGCGATCGACATCCGCCCGCCGCCCGCGATCGAGTAGATGATGAGGTTGTGCGAAGGCGGAATCAGGAGCGCGATGATCGAGGACACGACGGTGATGTTCACCGCGTAATCCGCGCCATATCCGCGCTCCTTCATCTGCGGGACCATGAGGCCCCCGATGGCCGAGGCGTCGGCCGCCGCCGATCCCGAGATGCCGCCGAACAGGACCGAGGCCGCGATGTTGACCTGGCCGAGCCCGCCCCTGAGGTGGCCCACCAGACCGCCCGCCAGCGCCACGAGGCGTCGGGCGATGTCGCCGCGCACCATCAGTTCGCCCGCGAAGATGAAGAACGGGATGGCCATGAGCGCGAAGACCGAGACGCCCGAGTTGAGCCGCTGGAACACGACCATGGGCGGCAGGCCCATGTAGAGAACCGTCGCGAAGGAGGCGATGCCGAGGCAGAAGGCGACGGGCGTTCCGATGATCAGAAGCGTGGCGAAGGTGCCGAAGAGGACCCAGAGTTCCATCTCAGGCGCCCTGCCCTGCGGTCGGCTCGTCCGGCACGTCGCCAAAGCGCGCGGTGGGCAGGCCCGCGGCGCGGCGGGCGAGACGCTCGGCCGAGAAGAGCACGACGAGGATCCCGCCGAACACGATCGGCAGGAAGTCGACCGCGCCCGACACGCCGAGCGTCGGCAGCATGACTCCTGCCGCCGACCACGCGAGTTGGCCGCCGTACCAGACCATCCCCGCCCCGAAGGCACCCACGACGAGGTCGGAGACGGAGTGGAGCACCGCCTTCCCGCGCGGCGGAAGGACGTAGAGCAGGATCTCGAAGCTCAGGTGATAGCCCTCGCGGATGCCGACGGCGGCGCCGAGGAAGATGAACCATCCCATCAGGATCACGGCCGCGGGCTCGGACCAGACGATCGAGCTGTTCAGCGCATAACGGAACACGACCTGCGCCGTGATGAGCGCCGTCATGGCGACGAGCGCACCGCCCGCGAGCCACAGCGCCGCCGTGGCGATGCGCCCGAGCCCGAGCGCCAGCCGTTCCATCCTGTCTCTCACCTTCGTCGCCCCACCTTCTCACCGGGCCCACCCTCTGCCCGGACGCGCTTCCCTCCCCCGCGCGCGGGGGAGGGAGAGGGAGGGGGCCTCACCCCTCAGCCCCCCTGTCCTGTTGCCGATCCCCTCCCCCCTCCCCTCCCCCGCGGGGGGAGGGGCGGCGCGCCGTCCCGAAGGGGCGCGCCGGGCGGATCAGAGGGTCACTCGGTCGCCTGGATCCGCTCGACCAGGCTCTGCAGCACGGGCGTGTTCGCGTGCTTCTGATAGACCGGGGCCATCGCCTCGATGAACGGGGTCTTGTCGATCCCCTCGATGACCTCGACGCCCGCCGCGCGGACCTTGGCCTCGGATTCCTTCTCGCGCGCGGCCCAGAGCTCGCGGTTGACCGGGATGGAGTCCTTCGCCGCCTGCCGCACCAGCTCCTGGTCCTCGGGGCTCAGCTTGTCCCAAGAGACCTTCGACATCACGAGGACCTCGGGTACGATCAGGTGCTCGTTCAGCGTGTAGTAGCCCGCGACCTCGTAGTGGCCGGTCGATTCGAAGGACGGCCAGTTGTTCTCGGCCCCGTCGATCACGCCGGTCTGGAGCGAGGAATAGACCTCGCCGAACGGCAGGGGCGTCGCGTTGGCGCCGAGCGCGGTCATCATGTCGACAAAGACGTCCGACTGCATCACGCGGATCTTCATGCCGGCCAGGTCCTCGACCGTGCGGATCGGGCGCTGGCTGTTGTAGAAGGACCGCGAGCCGCCGTCGAAATAGGCGAGCCCGACGAAGCCGTGGGGCTCGAAGGCGGCGAGGATCTCGTCGCCGATGGGGCCGTCCATGACGCGGTGCATGTGGTCGGTCCCGCGGAAGATGAAGGGCAGCGAGACGACCTTCGTTTCCTCGACGAGGTTGTTGAACGGCCCCATCGACACGCGGTTGAAGTCGATCACGCCGAACTTCGTCTGTTCGATCGTGTCCTTCTCCTCGCCGAGTTGGGCCGAGGGGAAGACCTCGATGCAGAGCCGCCCGCCCGAGCGCTCCTTCAGGAGCCCGCCCATATGCTCGACCGCGGCCACCGTCGGGTAGCCGGCCGGGTGCGTGTCCGAGGACCGGAACGTGATCTCGCAGGCGGATGCCGCGCCCGCGAAGGCCACGCTCGCGAAAAGCGCCGCGGTGATGGACTTGAGGTAACCCATTGTCTTTCCTCCCAGTTGTGGCCCGTCAGAGCCGGTAGGCCTGCTTGGCAAGCCGGTATGCGAGGTCGTGGGCGACCTCGAAGGCCTCGTCCTCCGCCAGCCGCCCGGAGGCGACGAGCGTGGCGAGATAGGCGCAGTCCACCCGCCGCGCGACATCGTGGCGCGCAGGGATGGAGCAGAAGGCGCGGGTGTCGTCGTTGAAGCCGACGGTGTTGTAGAAGCCCGCCGTCTCGGTCGTCATCTCGCGGAAGCGGCGCATGCCTTCGGCGGAATCGTGGAACCACCAGGCGGGGCCGAGCCGGAGCGCGGGGTAGACCCCGGCGAGCGGCGCCAGTTCGCGCGCATAGGAGGTCTCGTCGAGCGTGAAGACGATCACGGTCAGGTCCGCCCGCTCGCCCACCGCGTCCAGAAGCGGCTTCAGCGCGCGGACATAGTCGGTGCGGGTCGGGATGTCGTAGCCCTTGTCGCGCCCGAAGCGGTCGAGCACGGGGCCCGAGTGGTTGCGGAAGCTGCCGGGATGGATCTGGAGCACCAGCCCGTCGTCAAGGCTCATCCGCGCCATCTCGGTCAGCATGTGGCCGCGGAAGGCGTCGGCCTCCTCCGGGGTGCAGGCGCCGCGCAGGGCCTTTTCGAAAAGCGCCCTCGCCTCGGCTTGCGGCAGATCCTCGGTCCGGGCGGTGGCATGGCCGTGGTCGGTCGAGGTGGCGCCGAACGTCTTGAAGAACGCCCGCCGCGTCCGATGCGCAGCGAGGTAGCCGCCCCAGGTCGTCGCATCCTCGCCGGTCAGCGCGCCCAGTTGCGCCACGTTGTCGGCAAAGCCTGCGAACTCCGGGTCCACGACCGGGTCGGGCCGGTAGGCGGTGACCACGCGGCCACCCCACCCGCTGTCGCGGATCATGGCATGCCAGCGCAGGTCGTCGAGCGGGCTTTCGGTGGTCGCGATCACCTCGATCCCGAACCGCTCGAACAGGGCGCGCGGCCGGAACTCGGGGCGCGCGAGGCAATCGGCGATGCGGTCGTAGATCCGGTCGGCGCTGTCTGCCGACAGCCGTTCGTCGATCCCGAAGACCGTCTCGAAGGCGTGGTCGAGCCAGAGCCGCGACGGCGTGCCCCGGAACAGGTGGAACCGCTCGGCGAAGCGCCGCCAGATGACGCGCGGGTCCTGTTCCACCGGCCCGCCGTCCGCGCGCGGCACGCCGAGATCCTCGAGCGCCACGCCCTGCGAATGGAGCATCCGGAAGACGTAATGATCGGGCGTCACGAATAGCCGCGCAGGGTCCGGAAAGGCCGCGTCCTCGGCGTACCAGCGCGGGTCGGTGTGGCCATGCGGGCTGACGATGGGAAGCGCGCGAACGGTGTCGTAGAGCGCGCGGGCGATGCCGCGGGCGCGATCCTCGATGGGGAAGAGACGATCCGCGTCGAGCAGCGCCATGCAGTCTCTCCTCCCTTGAAAATCAGCCACTTGCCGGACTTGGTCGCCCGATCTCCCCGACTGATATGCTAGAATATTTTCCTTGTCAACCGCGCCCCGCCTCGGGTATCCGGCATCAGAGGGGGGAGCGACGATGGACCTGCAACTGCCCGTGATCGAACCTGTCGGCCGGCCGTCCGTGGCCGACCAGATCTTCGACGAACTGCGCCGCCAGATCCTGACGCTCGAACTCGCGCCCGGCACAAAGCTTTCCGAAGTCGACGTCGCGGGGCAGATGGGCGTCTCGCGCCAGCCCGTGCGCGATGCCTTCTACAGGCTGTCGAAACTGGGCTTCCTCCTGATCCGCCCGCAGCGCGCCACGACCGTCACCCTGATCTCGGAAGCCGCCGTCATGCAGGCCCGCTTCGTGCGCACCGCGCTCGAGATCGAGACGGTGCGCGCCGCGACGGCCTGCCTGACCGACGCCGACCTCGCCGCGCTCGACGCGATCGTCGAGGAGCAGCGGGTCGCGATGGAGGCGGCCGAGAAGCCGCTTTTCCACGCGCTCGACGACCGCTTCCACATGGAGATCTGCACGCGCGCGGGCGTGGGCTTCGTCTGGGACCTCGTGGCCGACCGCAAGGCCCATACCGACCGCGTGCGGATGCTGTCGCTCGCCTTCGCCTCGCGGCTCGCCTGGGAAGACCACCTCGCCATCCTCGCCGCGCTCCGGGCGCGCGACGCGAACCTGGCGGCCGAGGCGGTGCGCACCCATCTCGGCCGGATCCGCGACCAGATCGCGGTCATCCGGGCGCAGAACCACTCCTGGTTCGAGGGCGACGCCTGATGCCGCGCGTCGTGTCGATCGGCGAATGCATGGTCGAGATCGGACCGGCCGAGGTGCCGGGCCTCTACCGCAGGGGCTTCGCGGGCGACACGTTCAACACCGCCTGGTACCTGCGCCGACGCCTGCCCGACGGCTGGAGCGTCGACTACGTCACGGCCGTGGGCACAGACGCGGCCTCCGACGCGATGCTCGCCTTCATCGAGGCGGCCGGGATCGGCACGGGCCGCATCGCGCGCCTGCCCGAAGCGACGGTGGGCCTCTACCTCATCGACCTCAAGGACGGCGAGCGCAGCTTCTCCTACTGGCGCGGCCAGAGCGCGGCGCGGCGGCTCGCCGAGGACGAGACGCGACTGCGCGCCGCGCTGGCCGGGGCTGACCTCGCCTATTTCTCGGGGATCACGCTCGCGATCCTGCCGCCGGCCGACCGCACCGGCCTTCTGGGCGTGCTCGACGACTACAGGGCGGAGGGCGGCCGCGTCGTCTTCGACCCGAACCTCCGCCCGCGCCTCTGGTCCTCGCCCGCCGCCATGACGGAGGCCGTGAGCGAGGCCGCGCGCCGCGCCGACATCGCGCTGCCGTCCTTCGAAGACGACGCGGCCGCCTTCGGCGATGCCGACCCCGACAGCTGCGCCCGCCGCTACGCCGCGCTTGGTGCGGCGGAGGTGGTCGTGAAGAACGGGGCAGAGCGCATGGTCGCCCTCGCGGATGGGGCGCGGCACGTGCACGACCCCGTCCCTGCGCCCCGGATCGTGGACACGACCGCGGCCGGCGACAGCTTCAACGCGGGCTACCTCGCCGCCCGCCTCGCGGGCGGAACGGTTGCCGAGGCGCTGGCGGCGGGATCGACGCTCGCCGCGCGCGTGGTCGGCGGCCGCGGCGCGCTGGTGGAGGCGGCAGTCTGACCTTGCAGCGGATCCGGCGGACGCGCCTGCGGCGCGACACCTCTTGTCTCGCCTGCGGACCTGCGGTCCTCCGGCTCGGGCGCCTTCGGCGGACCCGTGCTTCATCTTGGATGAAATACTCCGGGGGGCCGACCGGAGGGAGGCGGGGGCAGAGCCCCCTCTGCCCTCGTCGGTCCCGTCAGATCGACACGGCGCCCAGAAGCCTGTCCCGGTCGAGCGCCGCCTTGTCCGTCCGGTAGCTCACCGCGCCCCGGTTCATCACCACGAAACGGTCGGCAAGCCGCACCGCGAAGTCGAAGTATTGCTCGACGAGAAGGATGCTCATCTCGCCCTCGGCCCTGAGAATTCCGATCACCTCGCCGATCTGGGTGATGATGTTGGGCTGGATGCCTTCGGTCGGCTCGTCGAGGAGCAGCACCTTCGGGCGGGTGATCAGCGCCCGCGCGATGGCGAGTTGCTGCTGCTGGCCGCCCGACAGATCCCCGCCCCTGCGGTTCTCCATCTGCCTGAGCACCGGAAAGAGCTCGAAGATCCGCGCGGGCACCTCGCCCCCGGCGCCGGGCAGGCAGGCGAAGCCCGTCTCGAGGTTCTCGCGCACCGTGAGAAGCGGGAAGATCTCGCGCCCCTGCGGCACATAGGCGATCCCCGCCTTGGCCGCCGCGAAGGCCGTGGGATGGCCGAGGTCGCCCCCGTCGAGCAGGATCTTCCCGCCCGAAAACGGATAGCGCCCCGCGATGGCCTTGAGGAGGCTCGTCTTGCCGACCCCGTTCGTCCCCATGAGCGCCGTGACCTCGCCGCGGGCGGCCGTCAGGCTCACGCCGTGGAGGATCTGGCTCTGGCCGTAGCGCAGCGTGATGTCCTGGACTTCGAGCATTCGCCTCACCGCCCCAGATAGACGTCGATGACCTGCTGGTTCTTCGTGACGTGGTCGAGCGTGCCCTCGGCCAGCACCGAGCCCTCGTGAAGCACCGTCACCTTGCAGTCGAGGCGACGGACGAAGTCCATGTCGTGTTCCACGACGACCACCGCGCGGGTCTTCGCGGCCTCGCGCAGGAGGTCGGTCGTGTGCGCGCGTTCGGCCGGCGTCATGCCGGCGGCGGGTTCGTCGACGAGAAGGAGCCGCGGCTCCTGCGCGAGCAGCATCCCGATCTCGAGCCATTGCTTCTCGCCATGGCTGATCTCTCCCGCGAGGCGGTGGAGCTTGTGCGCGAGCCCGATTTCCTGCGCGAGGTCGTCCACCCGGTCAAGCTGCACGGGCGTGGGACGGAAGGTCAGGGCCGCGAAGGGGCCCCGGCGCGATTTCAGCGCCATGAGAAGGTTCTCGTGCACCGTCTGCGCCTCGAAGACCGTGGGCTTCTGGAACTTCCGCCCGATCCCTGCCTGGGCGATCCGGCTTTCGGACATCGAGAGCAGCGAGACCGATTTTTCGCCCCAGATCACGCGGCCCGCGTCGGGGCGGGTCTTGCCGGTGACGATGTCCATGAAGGTCGTCTTGCCCGCGCCGTTCGGGCCGATCACGGCGCGCAGTTCCGGCTCGCCGATCTGGATCGAGAGGTTGTTGATCGCGCGGAACCCGTCGAAGGAGACCGAGACGCCCGAGACCTCGAGAAGCGTCTTCATTCCGTGCCCTCCTCGCGGCGTCGGGCGCCGTCGTCGGGGCCGTAGTCGCCCTGGCGATCGGGCGTTTCCTTGGCGGCCAACCAGTCGAAGAGGCCGCCGATGCCCTTGGGCGCGAAGAGCGTGACCGCGACGAAGGAGAGGCCGAGGAGGACGAGCCACCAGTCGGTCCACTGGATCGTGTAGACGCCGAGGTCGATGGGCGGGGCGCCGCCCCCGGTGAACCAGGACGACAGGAGCGAGACGAAGGCCGCACCGATCACCGCGCCGTAAAGACGCCCGCGGCCGCCGATCGCCACCCAGACGGCGAGGTAGATCGAGGCGATGGGGGCAAGCTCGGCCGGGTTGATGATGCCCGCCTGCGGGTAGTAGAGCGCGCCCGCGATGCCGGCGACGACGGCGGTCAGCGTGAAGACGAAGAGCTTGAAGCCCTCGACCGGGTAGCCGAGGAACCGCACCCGCGCCTCGTTGTCGCGGATGGCGCGGATGACGCTGCCCATCCGGCCCGAGACGACCCAGGCGAAGAGGACGTAGCCCAGACCGAGCGCGAGCGCGGACCCCCAGAAGAAGACGATCGAGATCCAGGCCTGGCTCGCGGTCTCATGGCCGGGGATGTTCTGGAGGCCCGAGAGGCCGTTGTTGCCGCGAAGCCCGCTGTCGTTCTGGAAGAGGTAGAGCGAGAGGGCGAGCGTCATCGCCTGGGTCAGGATCGACAGGTAGACGCCCGTCACCCGGCTGCGGAACGCGAGCCAGCCGAAGACGAGCGCGAGAAGGCCCGGCACCGCCACGACCATGATCAGCTGCAGGACAAGGCTGTCGGCGAAGGCCCACAGGAGCGGGAACTCGGACGAACCCACCACGCCGAAGATCTGCGTGCCGATGGCGTCCACGATCTCCTGCTCGGTCGGCGGGATCGGCGCGGCCATCAGGCTGCCCGTCACGATGATCTCGGTCCGGGCGTACATGAGCCACTGGCCGATGGCGTAGCCGCCGATGCCGAAGAAGGCCATGTGGCCGAGCGAGAGGATCCCGCAATAGCCCCAGACCACGTCCATCGCGATGGCGACAAGGCAGAGGCAGAGCGTCTTTCCCAGCGTCTTGACGAAGGAGGTGGAAACGAGGCCGACGCCCGTCGCCTCGGACAGGACCGTCACGCCGAGCGTGAAGAGCGCGAGCGCGAGGAGGAACCACAGGACGGAGGGGTTGCGGGCGATGAAGGGGGTGCGGGTATCGCCCGCGCGCCCGGGTCGGCCGGCGAGGGGGCGCTGCCCCCGCCCGCCTTTGGCGGGCCCCCCGGAGTATTTGGGCCGAGATGAAGCGGAAGAGGCGAGATCGGCCATGCGCTCAGGCCTCCGCCGCGCGGCCCTTGAGGGCGACGATGCCCTTGGGGCGGAACTGGATGAAGAGGATGATGAAGAGGATCATGTAGGTCTGCGCGGCGAGCGTGTTCGAGGGGTTGAACCACTCGATCCCCTTCTGGAGCACCCCGATCAGCGCCGCGCCCGCGAGCGTGCCCCAGACGTTGCCGACGCCGCCCACGACCACCGTCATGAAGCTTTGCACGATGTACTGCTGCCCCATCTCGGAGGTCACCTGGGCGTAGAGTCCGATGGCCACGCCCGCGATGCCCGCGATGCCGGAGCCGAGGCCGAAGGTCAGCATGTTGATGCGGTCGGGGTTGATCCCCATCGAGGCCGCCATGCCGCGGTTCTGGGTCACGGCGCGCACCTCGAGCCCGAGGCGGGTGCGGTTCAGGATCCAAAGGAGTAGCGCGAGGAAGACGAGCGCGAGGACGAAGATCGCCACCCGGATGTAGCTGATCGCCACGATGTCGTTGAAGACGAGCTGTCCGTCGAGCCAGGCGGGCGCGGTGAGCGGGCGCGCCTGGGTGCCGAAGATGTTCTTGGCCAGCTGCTGGAGCGCGATCGAGATGCCGAAGGTGGCGAGCAGCGTCTCGAGCGGGCGGTGGTAGAGCCAGCGGATCACCAGACGCTCCATCGCGACGCCCGCGCCGAAGGTCACGGCGAAGGCCAGGGGCAGCGCGATCAGGAGCGCGAGCGTGTAGTCGGGCACGAAGAGCTGCACGACATAGGCGGTGTAGGCGCCCATCATGATGAATTCGCCATGGGCCATGTTGATGACCCCCAT
>DAINOF010000054.1:0-14304 GCA_036735505.1 Paracoccaceae bacterium | reverse complement strand
CCCGCAGCGGCAGCTGCCAGGCCGCGCCGGTCCGCTCTGCCCCCCAGAGGGGCTTGAGGATGGTCCAGGCCACATAGGCCACCGCCGCGGCGAAGGCGAGAAGCAGGAGCGCGGGCAAGGCGCGCAGCATCACGAACGACCAGGCCCCGCCGTCGAACTGGAGCCAGACCGCGTTCAGCACGCCGATCTGGGCCACGTCCGCCGGCCGGGCGTCGTAGACCAGCTTGAAGATGACCGAGGCGCCGACGAAGGAGATCGCCATCGGCATGAAGATCAGCGACTTCGCGATGTTGCCCCAGGAGATGCGGTCGGTGAGCTGCGCCGCCAGAAGCCCGAAGGCGGTCGCGGCGGCGGGCACCACGAGAAGCCAGAGCATGTTGTTGCGCAGGGCCTCCCAGAACTTCGCTTCCGACATCATCTGCTGGTAGTTCGCGAAGCCGACGAAGGCGCCGCCCTGGCTGCGGTCGGTGACCGACAGGCGCAGCGTCTCGAACACCGGATAGGCGAGGTAGAGGCCGAGCGCGAACATCGCCGGGAACAGGAAGACCCAGGGCCGGATCTGGTTCGCGCGGGTGATGTTGCGGCCCGCGTTCGGGCCGCGGGCGGGGTAGAGGACCTTGTCGAGAAACTGGTTGGCGAAGAAGAAGTAGCCGATGCAGCCGCCGACGCCGATGGCGATCGTCAGCAGCCCCTGCACTGCGGGATTCATGCGCGTCCCCTCCCTGCGGTCCGTTCCTGTTGGCGAGGGACCCCGGCCCTGCGGCCGGAGTCGCCGTTCCTGTTGGAAAGGGACCCCGGCCCTGCGGCCGGAGTCCCGGGCGTCACGTCGCGTGGCTTACTTCAGCGCTTCCCAGCTCGACTGGATCTGCGCGGCGACCGCCTCGGCTTCCGCACCGCCGGTGTAGTCGACCATGCCGGTCCAGAAGGTGCCCGCGCCCACGCCGCCCGGCATGAGGTCCGAGCCGTCGAAGCGGAAGGTCGTGGCGTTCACGAGGATCTCGCCCTGGCCGCGCAGCGCGTCGTTGAGGTAGGTGGCCGGGTTGATGCCCTTGTGCGGCGTCAGGAACCCGGACTGGGCCCCGAAGACCTCGTGCGCGATGGGCAGCTGGAGGAACTCCATGAACGCGTTGGCCGCATCAGACGGATCGGTGATGGCCATGAGCGTGCCGCCGCCGAGAACCGGGTTGCCGAGGTCCTTTTCGGCATAGGCCGGCATGTAGAAGAAGTCGACATCCGCGCCGAATTCCGTGCCCTCGGGGAAGAAGGCCGGCACGAAGGAGGCCTGGCGGTGCAGGTAGCACTGCGGCGGCGAGGCGAACATCCCCTTGGGGCTGTCGCGGAAGTCGGTCGTGGCGACCGCGCCCGCGCCGCCCGCGACCTTCGCGTCATCGCGCGCGAACCAGCCGAACTCCTCGATGGCCTCGACGACGCGCGGGTCGTCGAACGGGATCTCGTTCGTGGTCCACTGGTCGTAGACTTCCGGCGGATGGAGCCGCAGCATGATGTCCTCGACCCAGTCGGTCGCGGGCCAGCCGGTCGCGGCGCCCGAGCCGAGGCCGATGCACCACGGCGTCTCGCCGTCGGCCACGATCTGCTCGGTCAGCGCCCTGAGGTCTTCCATCGTCTCGGGAACCTCGTAGCCCGCATCCTCGAAGTTCTCGGGCACGTACCAGACAAGGCTCTTGACGTTCACGTTGTAGAAGAAGCCGAAGAGCTGCTCGGTCCCGTCGTCGCCCGGGAAGGTCCCGAGGTCGACCCAGCTTTCGCCGGCGCCGTAGTTCTCGGCGACCCACTCGCTCATGCCCTCGGGCAGCGGGTGGAGCAGGCCGCGCGACGCCATGTCGGCCGCGAGGCCCGGCTGCGGGAAGACCGCGATGTTCGGGGCGGCGCCAGCCTCGGCGTCGATCACGATGTTCTGCTCGAAACTGTCCGAGCCGGTGTAGATCACCTCGGCGCCGGTCGCCTCGGCGAAATAGGCCGTCACGCTGCGGAAGTAGCCGTCCTCGGGCTGGAGCCAGGGGCCGGTGATGGTGAGGGTCTGCCCGGACAGGTCCGGCGCGGCCTCGGCCCAGGCCGTATAGCTGTCCCAGGTGAAGTCGCCCTCGCCGGGCGCGAAGGGCAGGTCCTGCGCAGAAGCGCCGCCCGCGACGAGCGCAGCCAGCGCCACGCTGGCGTAAAGCGAATGTCTCATGGATTTCCTCCCGGTCTGGTGCGCAACACGCACGCACGCTCGGATACTGTTAGCGCCACCACGCCGGCCGGGGCCAAAGCGCTTTGGGCCCCGCGAGCCTCTCCGAAGTCCTACCGACTGTCAATGCGCATTCTCGAAATCCCTGTTTTCCTTGATCTTTTCTGCATCTGCAATGACGCAGCGCGGCGTAACTTGACTTTGACGCCGCGGCAGCGCGCCCATATGGTCGCGCGGGATTGAAAGCGCTTTGAAAGCGGCCGGCCGATGAACCTCAAGGAGCTTGCCCGAGAGCTCGGGCTCTCGCAGACCACGGTCAGCCGGGCGCTCAACGGCTATCCCGAGGTGGCCGAGGCGACGCGGCGGCGGGTGGCCGAGGCGGCCGAGCGGCTGAGCTATCGCCCGAACACCCGCGCGCGGTCGCTCGCCACCGGCCGCTCGATGGCGATCGGCCACGTGATCCCGCTCTCCACCAAGAACGAGATCATGAACCCGATCTTCGCCGACTTCATCGCCGGCGCCGGAGAGACGTACTTCCGCAGCGGCTTCGACATGGTCCTGACGGTCGTGAACGACAGCGACGAACCGCGGGTCTACCGCGAGCTGGCCTCGAAGGGCACGGTCGACGGGCTCATCGTGCACGCGCCGCGCACCGGCGACCCGCGCATTGCGCTCCTGCGGGACGTGGGCCTGCCCTTCGTCGTCCACGGCCGCACCTCGACGGCGGAGAAGGACTACGACTGGGTCGACGTCAACAACCGCCGCGCCTTCCAGCGCGCCACCGAATTCCTGCTCGACCTCGGGCATCGCCGCATCGGGCTTGCCAACGGACTCGAGACGATGGACTTCGCCGCGCGCCGCCGCGACGGCTATCTGCGCGCGCTCGCCGCCCGCGGGGTCGCGGCCGACCCTGCCCTGATGGCGTCGGACGAGATGACCGAAAGCTACGGCTACCGCGCCGCGCGGCGGATGATGGCCGAGCCCGATCCGCCCACCGCGTTCCTCGGCGCCTCGATGATCATCTCGCTCGGGCTCCGGCGCGCGGTCGAGGAGATGGGCCTGCGGATGGGCCGCGACGTCTCGATCGTCACCTTCGACGACGATCTCGCCTATCTGCGGAACGGAACCGACATCCCGATCTTCACCTCGCTGCGCGCCTCGGTGCGCGAGATGGGGCGGCAGTCGGCGCAGCTTGTCCTCGACCGGATCGCCGACCGCGCGCTCCCGCCGCGGCAGATCCTCATCGAGGCCGACCTCGTGGTCGGCCAGTCCACAGGTCCGGCCCCGGCACGGGGACGGGCGCTCGAGAAAGGCTAGACATGGACCTCACCCGCCGCGACTTCCCCGAAGGCTTCCTTTTCGGGGCCGCCACCTCGAGCTACCAGATCGAGGGCCACGCCTTCGGCGGCGCGGGCCCGACCCATTGGGATACCTTCGCCGCGACGCCCGGCAACGTGGTCGGGGCCGAGAACGGCGCGCGGGCCTGCGACCACTACCACCGCTGGGAGGCCGACCTCGACCTCCTCGCCGCCGCCAACTTCGACGTCTACCGCTTCTCGACCTCCTGGGCGCGGGTGCTGCCCGAGGGACGCGGGACGGTGAACGCCGAAGGGCTCGACTTCTACGACCGGCTCGTGGACGGCATGCTCGCACGCGGGCTCAAGCCCGCCGCGACGCTCTACCATTGGGAACTGCCCTCGGCGCTCGCCGACCTCGGCGGCTGGTGCAACCCCGACATCGCGCACTGGTTCGGGGACTTCACCGAGATCGTGATGCGCCGCATCGGCGACCGCGTCTGGTCGGCGGCCCCCATCAACGAGATGTGGTGCGTGAGCTGGCTGTCGCACTTCCTCGGCCACCACGCCCCCGGCCTGCGCGACATCCGCGCCACCGCCCGCGCGATGCACCACGTGCTCACCGCCCATGGTACCGCCATCGGGGCGATGCGGGCACTCGGGATGTCGAACCTCGGCGCGGTCTGCAACTTCGAGTACCCCAAGCCCGTCGACGCCACGCCCGAGGCGCAGGCCGCCGCGCGGCGCCACGACGGTACGTACAATCGCTTCTTCCTGTCGGGCATCTTCCGCAAGGACTACCCCGAGGACGTGATGGAGGCGCTCGCCCCCCACATGCCGCGCGGCTGGCAGGACGACTTCGACCTCATCGGCGCGCCGCTCGACTGGTGCGGGCTCAACTACTACACGCGCAAGATCGTGGCACCCGACGACGGCCCCTGGCCCGCCTTCCGCGAGGTCGAGGGCCCGCTGCCCAAGACGGCGATGGGGTGGGAGATCTACCCCGAGGGGCTCGGCCACTTCCTGCGCCGCACGCATGAGGACTACACCCGCGGCCTGCCGCTCTACATCACCGAGAACGGCATGGCCTCGGACGACAGGGTCGAGGCCGGGCGCGTCGAGGATCCCGCGCGGATCGACTTCCTCGACCGGCATCTGGGCGAGGTCCGCAAGGCCATCGCCGAAGGGGTGCCGGTGGCCGGCTACTTCACCTGGTCGCTTCTCGACAACTACGAATGGGCGCTCGGCTACGACAAGCGCTTCGGCATCGTCCATGTCGACTTCGACACGCTGGCGCGGACGCCCAAGGCGTCGTATCACGCGCTCGCTCGCGCCCTTGCCCGCTGAGGACCCCATGCCGCGTCCGGCCGACACCTATTCCCTCGTGGCCGACATCGGCGGCACGAACACCCGCGTGGCCCTGGCGCTCGGGCGCGAGCTTCTGCCCGAGACGATCCGGCGCTACCGCAACGCCGACTTCGCGGGCCTCGAGAGCGTGCTCGGCGCCTTCATCGCCGCCGAGGAGGACGTCGACTGCAAGGGCGCCTGCGTCGCCGTCGCGGGGCCGGTGCACGACGGGCGGGCAACGCTGACGAACCTCGACTGGACGATCGACCGCGCGAGCGTGGCGCGCGCCGCCCGGGCCGAGACGGTGGCGGTGCTGAACGACCTGCAGGCGCAGGGCCATGCGCTCGGCCACATCGCGCCGGGCAACCTGCGCACCGTGATCCCGGGCCCGGCCGAGCCGCTGGGCCCGACCCGGCTCGTGATCGGGGTCGGCACCGGCTTCAACTGCGCGCCGGTGTTCGAGACGCCCGCGGGCCGGGTCGTGCCGCCCTCCGAGGCGGGCCATGCCGGCCTGCCGGTCCGCAGCGAGGCCGACCTGCGCCTTCTGCGCGTGGTCGAGACGGTCCACGGCTTCCCGTCCGTCGAGGACGTGCTTTCGGGCCGCGGGCTCGAGCGGATCTACCGCTGGCTGTCGGACGAGGCCGGCACCCCGGCCGAACGCCATGCGGCCGAGATCGTCGAGGCCTGCGCCGACGGCAGCGATCCCGCCGCGCGCGAGACGGTACGCAGCTTCACGCGCTTGCTCGGCACCGAGGCCGGCAACCTCGCGCTCGTCTTCCTGCCCTTCGGCGGGGTCTACCTGATCGGGGGCGTGATGCGCCACGTCGCGCCCTTTCTCGAGACCTTCGGCTTCGAGACCGCGTTCCGCGACAAGGGGCGGTTCGCGGGATTCATGTCGAACTTCGGCGTCCATGTGGTCGAGGACGACTATGCCGCGCTCACCGGCGCGGCCGCGCATCTTGCCGACCTGTTGGGCAGGACCGCGAAAGACGGATTGCGCGTAACGGGACCTTAACGCGCCGCGCGCTAGGACGACCCGGTTCGCAGCAGTCCGGGGATTCGTGATGATGCAAGGACAGACGATCGGAAGACACGCGTGACCGCGCGCGTCGTCCTGCCGCCGCGCGTCGATCGCGCTGCTGCCGCCAAGCTGACGGAGGACCTCCGCGCCGGCGCTGCCGACGATGTCGCGGTCGACGCCGCCGCGGTGACGCAGCTCGGCGCGCTCGCCCTGCAGACGTTGATCGTCGCGGCGCACGCCTGGCGCGACGCGGGTCACGCCTTCACCGTCGAGAACATCGCACCCGAGGTCGCAGGCCAGCTTGCCGACCTCGGTATCTCCGATCTCTCCCTTCTGGAAGGAGCCGACCAGTGAAGGTTCTCGCCGTCGACGACAGCCGCACGATCCGCGACATGCTGCGCCTCACGCTCACCGAGGCCGGCTTCACCACCCATCTGGCAGAAGACGGCCAGCACGGTCTCGAGGTGCTCGAGGGGATCGAGCCTGACGCCATCATCACCGACATCAACATGCCGCGCCTCGACGGCTTCGGCTTCATCGATGCGGTGCGCCAGACCGAAAAGCACCGCAACGTCCCGATCCTCGTGCTCACGACCGAAAGCTCGCCCGACCTCAAGGCGCGCGCCCGCGACGCCGGCGCGACAGGCTGGATCGTCAAGCCCTTCGACCCCGAGAAGCTCGTCCGCGCGCTTCACATCGTAGCCGGCTGAGGTCGCCATGTCCGATCCGATGCAGGAAATCCGCGCCTCCTTCTTCGTCGAATGCGAGGAACTTCTGGAGGCGCTGCAGGACGGCCTTTCCATGCTCGAAGGCGGCGGCGCCGACGGCGAGACGATCCATGTTGTGTTCCGGGCGGTTCATTCGATCAAGGGCGGCGCGGGCGCCTTCGGCCTGTCCGACCTCGTCGGCTTCGCGCATGCCTTCGAGACCGTCCTCGACGAGGTCCGCGCCGACCGGCTCGAGGCCACGGCCGACCTCATCCGCCTGTCCTTCCGCTGCGCCGACGTCCTCTCCGACCTCGTGCGCGCCGCTCGGGACGGCGTGGCGATCGACGAGACGCGGGTCGCCACGATCCTGACCGAGCTCGAAGCCATGGGCGGCGGGTCGGAGGAGCCGGAGGCGACGGATTTCGCGCCGCTGATCCTCGACCTCGATCTGGCGATGCCCGACGCCTTCGCGCCGGTCCCTGCTGCGTCCTGGGAGATCCGGCTGCACCCCCATCCCGGGCTCTACGCGGCGGGTCTCGAGCCGCTGTTCCTGTTCCGCGCGCTCGCGGCGCTCGGCCCGATCCGCACCGAGCTGACGCTTCCGCCCGCAATGGCCTTCGACGACTACGATCCCGAGGCGAGCCTCCTTTCCTGGACCGTGACGCTCGAAACCGAGAAGGACGAGGCGGCGATCCGGGAGGTCTTCGACTTCGCAGAAGGTCTCTGCACGCTCGACGTCGCGCCGGCCCGGCCGGCCGCGCCGGCGCTCGCCGCGCTCCCGCCTCTCGCGCGCCCAACGGCCGCCGCGCCGCCACCCGAGGCGCGCCCGCTCCCCGCGGTGCAGGGTGACCCATCCCCCATGGCACCTTCTGCCGCACCGCCGACGGCTCCGGCAGCAGCGTCAATCGCAGCTGACCCGCTCGAGCGCGCGAAGCCGGCGGCACAGGGGGCCGACGACGCGCAGCAGAGCGGCGGCGGCAAGGGCGGCGCCACGGTCCGCGTTGACCTCGACCGGATCGAACGGCTGGTCAACCTCGTGGGCGAGCTCGTGATCAACCAGGCGATGCTGTCGCAGTCCTTCGCCGAGGCCGGGCTCACCACGGACGGCAAGATTTCTTCGGGACTCGACGAATTCCTGCAACTCACGCGCGACATCCAGGAAAGCGTGATGATGATCCGCGCGCAACCGGTCAAGGCGCTGTTCCAGCGCATGGGCCGGATCGTGCGCGAAAGCTCCGAGGTCGTGGGCAAGTCGGTGCGCCTCATCACCGATGGCGAGGGCACCGAGATCGACAAGACCATGATCGAACGGCTGTCCGATCCGCTCACCCACATGATCCGCAACGCCGTCGACCATGGCCTCGAGACGCCTGAGAAGCGCCGCGCCGCCGGGAAGTCCCCGGAAGGCACCGTGACCCTGACCGCCTGCCACCGCTCGGGCCGCGTGGTGATCGAGGTCCGCGACGACGGCGCAGGTATAGACCGCACGAAAGTCCAATCGCGCGCCGAGGAGCGCGGGCTCATCGCGCCGGGTCTGGCCATGACCGACGCCGAGATCGACAACCTCCTGTTCCTCCCGGGCTTCTCGACGGCCGATCAGATCTCCAAGCTGTCCGGCCGCGGGGTCGGCATGGACGTCGTGCGCAATGCCATCAGCTCGCTCGGCGGGCGCATCGGCATCGCCTCCGAGCCCGGGCGGGGCACCTCTTTCACGATCTCTCTCCCGCTCACCCTCGCGGTGCTCGACGGCATGGTGGTCGAATGCGCGGGCGAGATGCTGGTCGTGCCGCTGAGCGCCGTCGCCGAGACGCTCCGCCTCGGCAGCGAGGACCTGTCGTCGGTCGGTCCCTCGTCCATCGCCGTCCGGGTGCGCGACAGCTTCGTACCCCTCCTCGATCTCGCCGCCGCCCTCGGCTACGCGCCGCGTCGGACGGACTACGCCGACTCGATCGCGCTTCTCCTGTCCGAAGACGACGGCGCCCGCGCCGCCGTCGTGGTGGACCGCATCGCCGACCAGCGCCAAGTGGTCATCAAGGGGATCGAGGACAGCTACGGCCGGGTTCCGGGCGTCGCCGCCGCCACGATCCTCGGCGACGGCCGGATCGCGCTGATCCTAGATCCGGGCGACCTCATGTCCAGGCCACAGGGCCGCTCCTCCCACCGCCTAGCCGAAGCAGGATGATCTCCATGAACACCGACAATTCCGCCGCGACAGGCAACCTCGAACTGCTCTCGTTCCGCGTTGAGGACCAGGAGTACTCGGTCGACATCATGTCGGTGCGCGAGATCCGCAGCTGGACTAAGGCAACCTCGATCCCGCATGCGCCGGACTACGTGCGCGGCGTGATCAACCTGCGCGGCACGGTGCTGCCGGTGGTCGACCTCGCGATGCGGCTTGGCATCCGGTCGCAGGAGCCGAACGAACGCAGCGTGATCATCGTGGTGGACATCGGCGGTCGTGCCGTGGGTCTCCGGGTGGACGCGGTCTCCGACATCCTGTCGGTCCCCGAGGAGGCGCTGCAACCCCCGCCCGAACTCCTGGCGGAGGATGCCTCGGACTTCATCCGGGCGCTGACGATCGTCGAGGGCCGGATGATCCGGGTGCTCGACGCGGGGACCGTCCTGCCTGCGCTCGAAGTGGTCGCATGACCCTGTCGCTGTCGCGCTCCGCCGACCTCGCGTCGCTCACTGACGGCGAGTTCGCTCGCGTCGCGGCCATCGCGCTGCGCGAAGCGGGGCTCAGCCTGTCCGAGGGGAAGCGCGCGATGATCGCCTCGCGGCTGGGCCGCCGCCTCCGGGCGACGGGCCTGCCCGATTTCGCCTCCTACCTCGCGCATCTTGAAAGCGACGCGGGCCACGCCGAGCGCGATCACCTGATCAGCGCGCTGACGACGAACGTCACGAGCTTCTTCCGCGAAGCGCACCATTTCCGAACGCTCGAGACCACGGATCTGCCGCGGCTGGCCGCACGCGCGCGGGCCGGAGGCAGAGTGCGCTTCTGGTCCGCCGGCTGCTCGACCGGGCAGGAGCCCTACTCGCTCGCCATGTGCCTGCTCCGTGCCATCCCCGACGCGGGACGACTGGACATCCGCGTGCTCGCGACCGACATCGACACGACCGTGCTCGCGACGGCCGCGCGCGGCCGCTATCCCGCGTCGCAGCTCGACTCGCTCGATCCGGCGTTGCGGCGCCAGTTCTTCCGCGAGACGCCGGACGGCGAGTTCGATGTCGCCGACAGCCTGCGCGACATGATCCACTTCCGGCCGCTCAACCTGATCGGAGCATGGCCGGTCCGCGGCCCCTTCGACGCGATCTTCTGCAGGAACGTCGTGATCTACTTCGACGCCGAGACGCAGGCAGCCCTGTGGCCGAGGCTTCACGCGATGCTCGCGCCTGGCGGTGTCCTTTTCATCGGCCATTCCGAGCGTCTCGATCCCGAGAGCGCCACCCGCCTGGTGTCGGATGGCGTGACCACATACCGAAAGCCCGCCGCTGCATCCGGCGGACAAGGAGAAGGCGCTGCTCAATGGCACTGAGAGACCAACTCCGCATTCTGGTGGTCGACGACATGGCCACCAGCCGCGGCCTCATCACGCAGGCGCTCGATGCGCTCGGCATCGCGAATGTCGAGACGGCGAGCGACGGCCGCTCGGCCCTGTCGAGCCTGGCCGCGAGCCCCGTTCATCTCGTGATCTCGGACTACAACATGCCGGAAATGGACGGCCTGCAGTTGCTCCAGACCCTGCGCGCCAACCCAGCAACCCAGCGCACCGGTTTCCTGCTGATCACCGGGCGTGCGGACGCCAGCGTGATCGACCGGGGACGCTCGCTCGGCATGAACAACTTCATCAAGAAGCCCTTCACCTCCGACGACATGAAGGGTGCCATCGAAGCGGTCTTCGGGCGACTGTGATGCAGGATCCCCGGTCGACCGAACAATTGTCTCCCGCCGCTGTCCTTGCGATCCTCGCCGAGGCGCTGCGCGACATCCCTGACCGCATCGCCGAGATCGAAGTGCATGCCGAAGCGCTCGCCGCAACGGCCCCGGGGGATGCGCGCGTCCGGGTCGCGATCCAGGATCTCGACCTGATCCGGCAGACGATCGATGACCTGGCGCGCCTCGCAGCCGCCGCCGGCGACGGAGACGGCCAGGGGGCGCACAGCGGCCGGCTTGCCGAAACGCTGCGGCTTGGTGCCCTCCGCAACCGGCTTCCGGGCCGCACCCCGGCAGGCGGCCCGGACCTCGAAGACCAGGGCGACCCGGGCGAGGTCGACTTCTTCGCGGTGGGCTCGCACACCGGCTGAAGGCCGCGACCGCAGCACCGGGCCCGCATACCGAGCGCGGCGCGGCAATCGGCACCGGTCGGCCGACGGCTGCGTCCGCCTCATCGAACGTGCGGCGACAGCGTGTCGGACGAACGCGGCGACGAAGCGGCGTTGAGGGCGGACTTCCCTTGCCCCAACGTCATTCCGTCCTCGCCGGGCCGCGGCGCCTCGCCGGAGCGGCTCCTCGAGCGCCTTGTCAAAGGGCGCCCGTTCTCCGCGCCAGACCGGCCTGCGTTTCCCGGCCCCGGCTCCGCAACGCCCCTCGGCGCGGCCGAGGGCGCGTGCCTGCCCGTCCCGGGCGGCGCGCAGGGGAGGGCTGTCCACCCCGGTCCCTGCTTTCGGCCGGCCTGCCCGGGGGTCGAACCGCGCCACGGCCCGGTCGTGACCGCGCTCGTCCGCAGGTCGCGCGGTCAACCGACTTCAGGGTGCCGTCAGGGGACCGGAGTGAACACCCCTGGCGCATCAAGCTGCCGGCTGTCTCGTCCGCCCGGTGCATGCCGCGCGGCAGGTTGCATCCGGGCCGTCGAGCGGGTCAGGCCGCCGCAGCCGGACACCGCAAGCGGAAACCTTTCGCATGAAGCCGCAGGACGGTGCGTTCCTCAGGCCCGCCAGATCGACACCCCCGCCCGGCCGCGGTCAGGCGCCGCTCAAGCCCCCGGCCCGGCAGGCCAGACCACACCGCGCTCGGTCACGATCACGTCGAGCGGCGCGTCGGTGCCCTCGCGCGGCAGCGCGCCCACCTCCTGCGCGGCATAGGCGAAGCCCGCCGCGAACACCGGCCCCGCCACCCTCAGCTGCGCCAGCGTCCGGTCGTAGAAGCCCCCGCCGTAGCCGAGCCGCATGCCCGACGCGTCGAAGGCGAGGAGCGGCACGATCAGCACCTCGGGCACGACCTCGTCGCCCTCGGCAGGGACGCTGACGCCGAACGGCCCGGCCACGAGCCCGCACCCCGGTCGCCACGCGCGAAAACGCAGCGGCATGCCCCTGCCCTCGATCACGGGCACGCAGACCGGCCCGGACCACGCCGCCATCACCGGCATCGGGTCGATCTCGGTCCGGGTCGGAAGATAGCCGGCCAGCGCGCGCCCGCGGAGCGGCGCCAGCACCGCCGCGAGTGCCGCCTGCGCCGCGGCCGCGCCGGCCGCCGCCGCATGGGCCTCGGCCCGTCGCGCCACCGCGGCGGCCCGGGCCGCGGCCTTCTCGGCCGCGACCGCGCTCATGTCAGCACCGACGCGGCGATCCCGAGGAAGGCGAGGAAGGCCACGACATCGGTCACGGTGGTCACGAAGGGACCCGAGGCCACCGCCGGATCGACCCCCATCCGGTCGAGCGCGAGCGGGATCAGCACGCCCGCCACCGCCGCCGCCACCAGCGTCAGGACCATCGCCACCGCGATCACCGCCCCGATCCCGACGCCGCCGAACCAGACCGACGCGACGACGCCCATCGTCGCCGCGAAGACGACCCCGTTCACGAGCCCCACGACAGCCTCGCGCCGCACCACACGCAGCGTGTTCGACGAGGTCAGGTCCCGCGTCGCGAGCGCCCGCACCGCCACGGTGAGGGACTGCGTGCCGGCGTTGCCGCCCATCGAGGCGACGATCGGCATCAGCACGGCCAGCGCGACGATCTGCGCGATGGCGTCCTCGAACTGCGCGATCACCAGGGAGGCGAGGATCGCGGTCACGAGGTTCACGGCAAGCCAGGGCAGCCGCTGCCGCACCGTCGCCCAGATTGGGTCTAGAAGGCTGCCCTCGCCAACGCCCGCGAGCCGCAGGATGTCCTCCTCGTGCTCCTCGTCGAGCACGATCATCGCGTCGTCGATGGTGATGACCCCGACGAGCCGTCCGGCATGATCCACGACGGGCGCCGAGATCAGGTGGTAGTGGTTGAAGGTGTAGGCGACATCGCCTTCCTCTTCGGTCACCGGGATCGTGCGGAAATCCTCCTCGAGCAACGTCGAAAGCCTCACCTCGCGCCGCGCGGCCATCAGCTTGCCGAGCGCGACCTGTCCGACGGGCCGGAGCCGCGGGTCGACGAGGACGACGTGGTAGAACTGCTCGGGCAGGTCTGTTTTCGACCGCAGGTGGTCGATCGCCTCGCCCACCGTCCAGTGCTCGGGCGCCATGACGACCTCGCGCTGCATGAGCCGCCCGGCGGAGTATTCCGGATAGGTGAGCGCCTTCTCGACCGCCATGCGTAGGGCGTCGCTCAGCGCCTCGAGGACCGCCACCTGCTGCGGCCGGCCCAGATCCTCGATGAGGTCGACCACGTCGTCCGAATCGAGCTCGCGCACCGCATCGGCCAGCTGTCCCGGCGGGAGGAAGCCGATCACCTCGTCGCGCAGGCCTTCGTCGAGGTCCGACAGCACGTCGCCGTCGACGATCCCGGGGGCGAGAAGAAGGATCTCGCGCCGCTCGCCGGCGCCCACCTGTTCGAGGAAGTCGGCGATGTCGGCCGTGTGCAGCGGCTCGAAAAGCGCGCGGACGCGCGCCGCGTCGCCCACGGCCACCGCGAGCCGCATCGCGGCGAAGAGCCGCTCGGTCAGCGCCTCGTCCTCGTCGCGGGGTTCCGGATCGGGTCTGTCGGATTGGGCCATGACCGCCTCCCTGTCCTCGGGCCGGACCATAGGAGACGCGCGCCCGAACACAACCGGCCCCGTTTACCCTTCCGCGGCGGGCGCCTAGGATGGCCCGCCCGGACCGGAGAGCCCCTTGGACGACGCCCGCCTTCACCTCGGCCAGACGCTGGCCTTCGCCGCCGACCCGTTCCACGCGCCCCCGGCCGAGGCGGCGCGGCACGACAGCCATGGCGCCGTGCTCGTCACGGGCGGCCGCATCGCCGCCGTCGGTCCCGCCGACGCGCTCCGCGCCGCCCACGCGGAGGTGCCCGTGACCGATCATGGCGCGGGCCTGATCCTGCCGGGCTTCGTCGACGCCCATGTCCACTATCCCCAGACCGGGATCATCGCGAGCTGGGGCAAGCGGCTGATCGACTGGCTGAACACCTATACCTTCCCCGAGGAGATGCGGTTCTCGGACCCCGCCCATGCCCGGGCGACCGCCGCGCTCTATCTCGATCTCGCCCTCGCGCACGGCACGACGACCGTGGCGAGCTACTGCACGATCCATTCCGCAAGCGTCGACGCCTTCTTCGAGGCGGCCGAGGCGCGGGGACTGCGGGCGGTCGCGGGCAAGACCTGCATGGACCGCAACGCGCCCGAGGGGCTGCGCGACACGGCGCAGGCGGCCTTCGACGAAAGCCGGGCGCTCATCGCGCGCTGGCACGGGCGCGGGCGGCTCGGCTATGCCATCACCCCGCGCTTCTCGCCCACCTCCTCGCCCGAACAGCTCGAGGCGCTGGGGGCGCTCTGGGCCGCGCACCCCGACTGCCTGATGCAGACCCATCTGAGCGAGCAGA
>DAINOF010000053.1:0-14500 GCA_036735505.1 Paracoccaceae bacterium | reverse complement strand
GCGTGATGTCGCGCGCCGTCCCGATCGGCGTCGCGACGAAGTGGAGGCCAGGCGCAACCGGCATTGCGCCGGCGGTCATCGGGCCATCCTGCGGCCCATCCCGCAGCCCGTCCGGACCCGGTGCGATTTACAGGGCCGCCGCTTCCGCATAGGTTCCTCCCGTCGTCCCCGTCTCTGGTCGCAGTCCCCAAGGAGTTCCCATGGTCGCCGGATCGCCCCCCGCCCGCAAGCCGCTTCTGGCCGTCCTTGCGCTCCTGTCATCGCTCTGGCTCGCCGCCTGCGAGGCGCCGACCGGCATGGGCGGCCCGACGATCAACACGCGCGCGGCCGTGCCCGTGGCGCTTCTCGCGCCGCAGAGCGCCCCCGAAGGCGCGGCCCTGTCGCAGAGCCTCGAGAACGCCGCGCGCCTCGCCATGGCAGATCTTCAGGGGGTCGAGATCGACCTCAGGGTCTATGACGCGGGCGCCTCGCCGACCGAGGCCGCCAATGCCGCCATCGCCGCGGTTCAGGACGGTGCGCGGATCATCCTCGGACCCGTCTTCGCCGACCAGGCCGCCGCGGCGGGCCGGGCCGTGGCGCCGCGCAACGTCAACGTGCTGTCGTTCTCGAACAACACCTCGGTGGCGGGCGGCAATCTCTTCGTGCTCGGCAACACCTTCGAGAACACCGCGAACCGGCTCGTCCGCTACGCGGTCCGGAACGGCCGCGGCAGCATCCTCGTCGCCCATGCCGAGGACCCGTCCGAACGCGTCGGCCGCGACGCGATCCTGCAGGCGATCCAGTCGAGCGGCGCCGCGGTGGCCGGCGTCACGGGATTCGATCTGTCGCAGCAGGGCGTGATCAACGCGGTGCCCGGCATCTCGGCCGAGGCGCGGGCCTCGGGCGCGGATGCGCTGTTCTTCACCTCGGGCCCCTCCGGCGCGATCCCGTTCCTGGCCGAGCTCCTGCCCGAGAACGGGGTCGATCCGGCGCGGGTGCAGTTCATCGGCCTGCAGCGGCTCGACATTCCCGAAAGCGCGCTGACGCTGTCGGGCCTGCAGGGCGCCTGGTTCGCCGCCCCCGATCCGGGCCTCTCGGCGCAATTCAATGCGCGCTACCAGGGCGCCTACGGCACGGCGCCGCACCCGATCGCCGGGCTCGCCTACGACGCCATCGCGGCCATCGGCGCGCTGGTGAGCCAGGGACAGTCCGACGCGCTGACGGGACAGGCGCTGACCCAGCCCTCGGGCTTCGCCGGCGTGAACGGAGTGTTCAGGCTGCTGCCCGATGGTACCAACGAACGCGGTCTCGCCGTCGCGCAGATCCAGAACAACCGGGTGATCGTGATTGACCCTGCCCCAAGAAGCTTTGCCGGCGCCGGCCTCTGACGCGCCCGGTCCCGACCTCGCCGCCGCGCAACCGCTTCTCATCGCCGTCCCCGAGGCGATCTTCGACCGCGCCGCGGTGCGGGCCGCCATCGCGGCGGCGGTCGCCGAGGCGGACGACAACCGCGGGATCCGCGCCGCCGCCGTCAGCCACCTGAAGGCGGCGATCGACGCCGGGCGCGCGACCATCGCCACCGCCTTCGCCGCCCGTCCCCGCGCCGCGCGCGAGGCCCATGCCTCCTACGCCTTCCTGACGGATGGCGTGGTGACGACCGTCCTCGACCTCGCCATCACGCATCTCCATCCCCGGCCGAACCCGACCGAGGGCGAACGCATCGCGGTCCTCGCCGTCGGCGGCTACGGCCGCGGCGAGATGGCGCCGTTCTCGGACGTGGACCTTCTGTTCCTCACGCCGTGGAAGGTCACGGGCTGGCTCGAGAGCGTCATCGAATCGATGCTCTACATCTTCTGGGACCTGCACCTGAAGGTCGGCCATTCGAGCCGGACGGTGAAGGACTGCCTGCGGCTCGGGCGCGAGGACTACACGATCCGCACCGCGCTTCTCGAACGCCGCCTGATCGCGGGCGAGCGGGCGCTGGCCGACGAGCTGGGCCACAGGCTCCGCCGCGACCTCTTCCGAAACACGGCCTCGGACTACATCGAGGCCAAGCTCGCCGAACGGGCCGAACGCCACCGCAAGCAGGGCGGCCAACGCTACGTGGTCGAGCCCAACGTGAAGGAGGGCAAGGGCGGGCTGCGCGACCTGCAGACGCTGTTCTGGATCGCCAAGTACGTGAAGGGGGTCGAGAACCCCGCCGATCTCGTGCCCGCGGGCGTCTTCACCCGCGACGAATACGACACCTTCGAGCGGGCCGAGAGCTTCCTGATGGCGGTGCGCTGCCACATGCACCTGATCGCGGGCCGCGCGATGGACCAGCTCACCTTCGACATCCAGGTCGAGGTGGCCGAGCGCATGGGCTACCGCGACCGCGGCGGGCGCCGGGCGGTCGAGGTCTTCATGCAGGACTACTTCCGCCATGCGACGCGGGTGGGCGAGCTTACGCGGATCCTGCTCACCGACCTCGAGGCGCGCCACGCCAAGAAGGCGCCCGACCTGTTCCGCATGCTCAAGCGCAAGCGGCAGGTGCGCGAGGGCTACGACCTCGTCAACAACCGCCTGTCGATCCGCGATCCCGACGCCTTCCTCGCCGATCCCCTGAACCTCCTGCGGCTCTTCGAGGAGGGGCTGCGCACGGGCTATCTCCTGCACCCCGACGCGATGCGGCTCGTCGCGGCGAATCTCGACCGGATCGACGACCGGGTGCGCGCGGACCCCGAGGCAAGCCGCATCTTCTTCGACATGCTGCTCAAGCACGCGAACCCCGAACGCGCGCTCCGGCGGATGAACGAGCTTGGCGTGCTCGCCGCCTTCATCCCCGAGTTCGCACCGATCGTGGCGATGATGCAGTTCAACATGTATCACTCCTTCACGGTGGACGAGCACACGATCCAGTGCATCTCGGTCCTGGCCCAGATCGAGCGCGGCGAACTGGTCGAGGAACTGCCGATCGCCTCGCGCATCCTGAAGGAAGAGCTGAACCGCCGCGTGCTCTACACCGCGCTTCTCCTGCACGACATCGGCAAGGGCCGGGAAGAGGACCATTCGGTTCTCGGCGCGCAGATCGCGCGCAAGGTGGCGCCGCGGCTGGGCCTGAGGAAGGACGAGGCCGAGACGGTCGAGTGGCTCGTGCGCAACCACCTCGCCATGTCCGACGTCGCGCAAAAGCGCGACCTCGCCGATCCGCGCACCGTCCGCGGCTTCGCCAAGGCGGTGAAGACCCGCAAGCGGCTCGACCTTCTCACCGTGCTCACCGTCTGCGACATCCGCGGCGTGGGGCCGGGCGTCTGGAACAACTGGAAGGCCCAGCTCCTGCGCCAGCTCTACCGCGACACCGCCACCGCGCTCGAGACCGGGATCGAGGACATCGCGCGCGAGACGCGCAGCGACGAGGCCCGGCAGCAGCTGCGCGAGGCGCTCGCCGACTGGGACCCGAAGGACCTGCGCGCCGAGATCCAGCGCCATTACGCGCCCTACTGGCAGGGGCTGCCGAAGGCGACGCATGTGGTCTTCGCGCGGCTTCTCAAGGGGCTCGGCGACGACGAGATCCGCGTCGACCTCTTCCCCGACGAGGACCGCGACGCCACGCGCGCCTGCTTCGCGCTGGCCGACCATCCGGGCATCTTCTCGCGGCTTGCAGGCGCGCTCGCGCTCGTGGGTGCCAACGTGGTCGACGCGCGCACCTATACCTCGAAGGACGGCTACGCGACGGCGGTCTTCTGGGTGCAGGACCACGACGGCAGCCCGTTCGAACTCGCGCGCCTGCCCCGCCTGCGCGCGATGATCGAGAAGACGCTGCGGGGCGAGATCGTGGCCAAGGACGCCCTCGTCGACAAGGACCGCCTGAAGAAGCGCGAGCGCGCCTTCCGCGTGCCCACCGTCATCACCTTCGACAACGAGGGCTCGGACATCTACACGATCATCGAGGTCGACACCCGCGACCGCCCCGGCCTCCTCTACGACCTGACCCGTGCACTCGCGGCCGCGAACGTCTACATCGCGAGCGCGGTGATCGCGACCTACGGCGAACAGGCGGTGGACAGCTTCTACGTCAAGGACATGTTCGGGCTGAAGTTCCATTCCGAGGCCAAGCAGAAGGCGCTCGACAAGCGCCTGCGCGAGGCGATCGAGCGGGGCGCCCAGCGGGCCGGGCGCTGAGGTGCAGCCGATCCGCCTGATCCGCGGCTTCCTCACCGTCGGGCTCTGGACGTTCCTGTCGCGGATCCTGGGCTTCGTCCGCGACATCCTGATCGCCGCCTTCCTCGGCGCGGGGCCGGTGGCCGAGGCTTTCCTGATCGCCTTCTCGCTGCCCAACATGTTCCGCCGCTTCTTCGCGGAAGGCGCCTTCAACATGGCCTTCGTGCCGATGTTCTCCAAGCGGGTCGAGTCGGGCGAGGATCCGAAGGGCTTCGCGCAGGACGCCTTCGCGGGCCTCGCGGGCGTCCTGATCCTCTTCACGCTCGCGGGCCTCGCGCTGATGCCCTGGCTCGTCCTCCTGATGGCCTCGGGCTTCCGGGGGGACGAGCGCTTCGACCTCGCCGTGCTCTACGGGCGCATCGCGTTTCCCTACATCTTCTTCATCTCGCTCGCGGCGCTCCTGTCGGGCGTCCTGAACGCGACGGGCCGCTTCGCCGCCGCCGCCGCCGCGCCGCTCCTCCTCAACCTGCTCTTCATCGGGGCGCTCGCGCTCGGCCACCGGGTCGGCTGGCCGGTGGGCGACACGCTGGCCTGGACGGTGCCGGTGGCGGGAATCGCGCAGCTCGCCCTCGTCTGGGTGGCGGCCGCCCGCGCGGGCTTCCGCCTCACGCCGCGCCGGCCGCGCCTGACGCCCGACCTGAGGCGCCTCGCGCTCATCGCGGCCCCCGCCGCGCTCGCCGGCGGGGTCGTGCAGGTGAACCTCGTGATCGGCCGCCAGGTGGCGAGCTTCTTCGACGGCGCGGTGGCCTGGCTTTCCTATGCCGACCGGCTCTACCAGCTGCCCTTGGGCGTCGTGGGCATCGCGATCGGCGTCGTGCTTCTTCCGGCCCTCTCGCGCCGCCTCCGGGCCGGCGACACCGCGGGCGGCCGCGACGCCCTGTCGCGCGCGGCCGAGGTCTCGCTCGCGCTCACCGTGCCCGCCGCCGTCGCGCTCGCCGTCATCCCGATCCCCTTCGTCTCGGTCCTGTTCCAGCGCGGCGCCTTCGGCCCCGACGACGTGGCGGCGACGGCGCTCGCGGTGGCGGTCTACGGCGCGGGCCTGCCGGCCTTCGTGCTGCAGAAGGTCTACCAGCCGCTCTACTTCGCGCGCGAGGACACGCGGACGCCGCTCGCCTATGCCCTCGTGGCGCTGGCGGTGAACGCGGGCGTCGCCATCGGGCTCGCGTCCACGCTCGGCTTCATCGCCGCCGCCCTCGGCGCGACGCTTGCAGGCTGGGTGATGGCCTGGCTCCTGTGGCGCGGCGCCCGCGGGATGGGCGAGGCCGCGCAGCTCGACGACCGCTGCCGCCGGCGCATCTGGCGCATCGTGGCGGCGGCGCTCGTCATGGGGATGGTACTCTGGCTCGCCTCCCTCCTCCTCGGCCGGGCGCTCGTCGCGCCGACCCTGCGCTACGCGGCGCTCGCCGCCCTCGTCGCGATCGGCCTCGGGACCTACGTCATCGCAGGCCGCGCGCTCGGCGCCTTCACGATCGCCGACCTCCGCGGCGCGCTCAGGCGCTGACCGCCCGCCCCTGCTTCCAGCTGTCCCGAAATACCCTCGGGGGGGCTCGGCGCAGCCGAGCGGGGGGCAGACAGCCCCCCTCCTACCGCGCCCGCATCCGCGCCACGGCCCGGGCCCAGCCGCCCGGGCTCACCACCACCGACAGCGCAAAGCCGGTGCAGAAGCCCGCGACCTCGGCGACCCAGTGAAGCCCGCCGCCGAACAGAAGCCCGAAGACCAGCTGCACGGCCAGCAGAAGCCCGATCAGGGTGAAGGCGCGCAATTGCGGCGCGCCTTGCTGCCCAAGCCGCACCCAGAGGATGAAGGTGAAGGCCCCGATCAGCCCGTAGACCGCCGGATAGCCGCCCGCGAGCGGCGCGGCATCGTTCGTCAGGATCGTGAAGGCCAGGGCCCCCGCCACCGCCGAGCCGAAGAACACCAGGAGCACGGCCGCGCCCGAGAACACCTCGCCCACCATCTTGCCGAGCGCCAGGAGGAAGACGAGCACCATCAGCATGTGCATGAAGCCGAGATGCACGAAGGGATAGGTCACGATCCGCGCGGCGTCCGCCAGCGGCCAGCGGCCCGTCTCGACCATCGCCTCGAAGAGCGGCCCGAAGAAGGCGTAGTCGCGCAGCGCGTCGAGCCGCCAGCCCACCGCCGCCGGCCCGCCGATGAGCCCGCGCGCCCCGGCGCCGAGCGTCAGCTCGACCGCGAGGATCGGCAGCGCCAGCGCCACCACCACGGGCGGCAGCGCGTTGAAGGGCGATTCGGTATGCGGGCTGCTCATCGGGGGCGCCTTTCTTGACGGGCTCTGCCCCCTGCGATACGCGAGCGGGGCCCGGAAATCCACCCGAGGGACACCCCCATGACCGCCCCCGCCTTCACCCCCCGCGTCTTCTCGGGGATCCAGCCCTCCGGCGGGCTCACGCTCGGCAACTACCTCGGCGCGCTGAAGCGCTTCGTCACCATGCAGGACGAAGGCACCTTCGAGACCATCTACTGCATGGTGGACCTCCACGCGATCACCGTCTGGCAGGACCCGGGCAAGCTGCGCCGCGCCACGCGCGAGCTCTGCGCGGGCTTCATCGCCAGCGGGATCGACCCCGAGCGCTCGATCCTCTTCAACCAGTCCCAGGTGCCCGAGCACGCCCAGCTCGCCTGGATCTTCAACTGCGTCGCGCGCATGGGCTGGATGGGCCGCATGACCCAGTGGAAGGACAAGGCCGGCAAGAACGCCGAGAACGCCTCGCTCGGCCTCTTCGCCTATCCCGCGCTCATGGCGGCCGACATCCTCGTCCACCACGCGACCCACGTGCCGGTGGGCGAGGACCAGAAGCAGCATCTGGAACTCACCCGCGACATCGCGATGAAGTTCAACAACGACTACGGCGTCGAGTTCTTCCCCGTCACCGAGCCGGTGATCGAGGGCGCGGCCACGCGCGTGATGTCCCTGCGGGACGGGACGAAGAAGATGTCGAAGTCCGACCCCTCGGACATGAGCCGGATCAACATGACCGACGACGCCGATACGATCGCGTCGAAGATCCGCAAGGCCAGGACCGATGCCGAGCCCCTGCCGATGGAGCCCGAGGGGCTGAAGGACCGCGCGGAGGCGCGCAACCTCGTCAACATCTATGCCGCGCTGTCGGACCGGAGCGTGGACTGGGTGCTAGCCGAGGTCGGCGGCCACCAGTTCTCGCAGTTCAAGCCGCGCCTCGCCGAACTTGCCGTGGAAAAGCTCTCGCCGATCTCGACCGAGATGGCGCGGCTGATGCAGGACCAGGCCGAGATCGACCGCATCCTCGTCCGCGGGGCCGAGCGCGCGCGCGAGATCGCCGCGCCGATCCTCGCCAGGACCTACGGGATCGTGGGCATGGTGGGCGCCTGACCTTTCACAAAAGGGTCGCAGCCTTCGCCTATCCTTCGGGGGTCGGGTCCATCCCGGCGCCTCTCGAGCGCGGCTTGCCTCGTCCCCAAGTCGCCGACCGGCGGTCACCGTCCGGTCACTCACGCGCCCAGAGAGGCGGGCGTCTCCGGTTCCCCGCCGAACGCCTTTGCCCCCCGGTCCCCGCCGGGGGGCATTTTCGTGCCGGACCAGGCGCGCCTCGTGCGATCCCGCACATCGCCTGCCAACCCACGAGCGTTTCGCGCCGTCCTGTTCCCGCATAGTTTCGGGAGAAAGGAGACAGGCCATGACAGCACCCGTACATCCGCAGACCCGGATCGGCCACGTCCACCTGAAGGTGGCCGACCTCGACCGCGCCATCGCCTTCTACGCGGGCGTCCTCGGCTTCGAGGTCACCCTCCACTACGGCCCGCGGGCCGCCTTCCTGTCGGCCGGCGGCTACCACCACCACATCGGCCTCAACACCTGGGAGAGCCTCGGCGGAACCCCGCCGCCGCCTGGCCACACGGGCCTCTATCACACCGCCATCCTCTATCCCGACCGCGCCGCGCTGGCCGATGCGGTGGCCCGCGTCCACGCGGCCGGCATCCCCTTCGAGGGCGCCGCCGACCACGGGGTGAGCGAGGCCGTCTACCTGCGCGACCCGGACGGCAACGGCGTGGAACTCTACCGCGACCGCGATCCCTCGGACTGGCCGCGCGACGCGGACGGCACCCTCGCCATGGTCAACGCGCCGCTCTCGATTCGTGCCCTGATCGCCGAGGCAGAGGCGGCGGCGGAAGCACGTCTGGACTCCTGACCTATCCCCGCCTACCGTCCGCGCCGGGAGGATCGGCATCATGGCGACTGGCACCAACATCCGCACGTATTTCGAAGGCACCTGGCACGCGGGCGACGTGATGATCATGCGCGCGGCCGACCACGGGTCGTGGCTCGGCACGACCGTCTTCGACGGCTGCCGCTACTTCGAGGGCGTGGCGCCCGATCTCGAGGCGCATTGCGCCCGGGTGAACCGCTCGGCCGAGGCGCTGATGATCACGCCGACGGTTTCGACCGCCGACATGGTGGCGATCGTCCGCGAGGGCCTCGCGCAGTATCCCAAGACCTCGGCGGTCTACATCCGCCCGATGTACTGGGCGCTCGAGGGCGGCGACCTCGGCGTGGCGCCCAAGCCCGGCGCCACCGGCTTCGCCATCTGCCTCGAGGAGATGCCGATGGCGCCCGCGACGGCGGCGACGACGCTCACCACGACCCGCTTCCGCCGCCCGGTGCTCGAGGACGCGGTCGTCAACGCCAAGGCGGGCTGTCTTTATCCCAACAACGCGCGGATGCTCGTCGAAGCCCGCAACAAGGGCTATGGCAACGCGCTGGTCGCCGACGCGCTCGGCAACGTCGCCGAGACGGCGACCGCCAACATCTTCATGGTGCGCGACGGCGCGCTCTTCACGCCGGTCGCGAACGGCACCTTCCTCGCCGGCATCACCCGGTCGCGCCACATCGCCAACCTCCGCGCGGACGGGCACGAGGTCCACGAGACGGTCCTGACCTTCGACGACTTCCGCCACGCCGACGAGGTCTTCATGTCCGGCAACATGTCCAAGGTGATGCCGGTGACCGAGTTCGACGGCACCCACTACCAGGTGGGCCCGGTGACCAGGCGCGTGCGCGAACTCTACTGGGACTGGGCGCTGTCGGGGAGTTGATCGCCGCTGGATTGACGCCGGGCGGACCGCCCGGCGAGACTGCGTGCGCAACAGGTGAAGGTCCCCATGCGCACGCTCATCCCCACGCTCGCCTTCTGCCTCGCGACCTCCGCCGCCTTCGCCGCCGGCCCTGTGCGCTTCGACGACGGCTGGCAGGAACAGCGGTTCGCGCTGTTCTCGTCCAACCGCTATTCCTTCGGCAAAGACCGGCTTGGCGTGCAGTCGGACGGCACGGTGTCGCTGGTCTGGACGCGCCTGCCGGAAACGGGCTGGCAGGCACGGGGCGCGTCCTGGCGCTGGTCGGTCGAGCGGTCGGTGCCCGGCACCGACCTCCGCCGGAAGGGCGGCGACGACCGGAACCTCGCCGTCTACTTCGTCTTCCTGCCCGAGGCCGCGGCCCGCGCCTCGGGCCGTGACGGCATCCGCCGCCTGCTCGAGGCCGACACAGCCCGCGTCCTCGTCTACGTCTGGGGCGGGCCCGACGGCCAGCCACGACTGCAGGACAGCCCCTACCTCGGCGCGCGCGGCAAGACCGTGGCGCTTCGGCCGGCAGGAACCGGTACCGCGCGCGAGACGGTGGACCTTGCCGCCGACCATCGCGCGGCCTTCGGCACGGCGCCGGATGCGCTCGTCGGCATCGCGGTCTCGGCCGACAGCGACGACACCGCCTCGGCGATCCTGGCCGAGATCGGCGATCTCGTCCTGCGCTGACGCCCCTGCGATGCGACCGTGCCTTGAACGAGGGCGTAGCGTTCGCTACAGTCCTTTGCGACCAACCGTTACCGAAGCCACCCGATGGATGCTTCGACCGCAACACTCGCCCTCGTCCTTGCGACCGTCGCGCTCACTGCGCCGTTCGGCCTGCGGTTCGACCAGAGCGGCCTCGGCGGCGCGCCGTGGGCCGTGCGTGGGCGGCAGGTTCTGTTCGCGGGGATGGCGCTCCTGTTCGGCACAGGGTTCGACGGCCTTGCCGCGGCGGGGGCAGGGGCCCTTCTCGGCATCGACGGCATCGCGGCGATGATCCCGCTCGCCTGGCTCTGGGCGCCGCTGCTCGTGCTCGCGACGGGCGCCGCCGCGCGGCACGGTTGCCGCGGCGGCTGAGCCGCTTCCCCGTTGCACGGCGCCCCCTGCCTCGCCATGATGCCCCGCCGAGGGAGGTCCCGACCATGCGCAAGTTCCTCGTCGTCCTCGACGACAGCCGCGAGTGCCTGAACGCGATGCGCTTCGCCGCCATGCGGGCGTCGAAGACCGGCGGCGGCGTGCAGATCCTGTCCGTCATCCCGCCCGAGGACTACCAGCACTGGATCGGCGTGGGCGAGATCATGCGGCAGGAAGCGCGCGAGCGCATCCGCGCCCATTTCGAGGTCTTCGCCAAGTGGATGCGCGACAAGCAGGGGGTGGACCCCGAGCTGGTGATCCGCGAGGGCGAGGTCGTGGCCGAGCTGCTCGCCCAGATCCGCGAGGACCCCGAGATCGGCATCCTCGTCCTCGGTGCCGGCACCGAAAAGGGCGGGCCGGGGCCGCTCGTGACGCAGCTCACCCGCTCTTCGGGGTCGCTGCCCATCCCGATCACGATCGTGCCGGGCGAGCTGTCGAAGGAACGGCTCGAGTCGATCAGCTGACCCGAGTTTAGAACCGTTCCAATCCTTGACTTGAGCCGGGGCCGGGCGCATATCCCGTAGCAGGGCCAAGGAGGCGCAGCCATGTTCATCCAGACCGAATCCACGCCGAACCCGGCGACGCTCAAGTTCCTGCCCGGCCGCAGCGTGCTCGACACCGGCACCGCGGATTTTCCCAGCGCCGAGGCCTCGGGCGGCTCGCCGCTCGCCACCCGCATCTTCGCGGTCGATGGCGTGACGGGCGTGTTCTTCGGCACCGACTTCGTCACGGTGACCAAGGGCGCCGATGTGGACTGGAACCACATCAAGCCCGCGATCCTCGGCGCGATCATGGAGCATTTCCAGTCCGGCCAGCCGGTCCTCGCGGGCGAGGGCGCAGGCGCCGCGGGCCATGCCGCGCATGACGGGCCGGATTCGGACATCGTGAACCAGATCAAAGAACTGCTCGACACCCGCGTGCGCCCCGCCGTGGCGCAGGACGGTGGCGACATCACCTTCCACGGCTTCGACCGCGGCGTGGTCTACCTGCACATGCAGGGCGCCTGCGCGGGCTGCCCGTCCTCGACGCTGACGCTGAAGATGGGGATCGAGAACCTGCTCCGGCACTACATCCCCGAGGTGCTCGAGGTGCGGCCGGTTGCCGCCTGAACCACGCGTCCTCGCTTTCGACACATCGGCCGCGCACTGCGCGGCCGCTTTGCTTTGCGGGACGGACGCGCCCCTGACACGGGTCGAGACGATGGAGCGCGGCCAGTCCGAACGCCTCGTGCCGCTTCTGGAAGAGCTTCTGGCCGAGGGCGGCGTCACCTGGCGCGACCTTCACGCGCTGGGGGTGGGCATCGGCCCCGGCAACTTCACCGGCATCCGCATCGGGGTGGCCACCGCACGGGGGCTGGCGCTGGGGCTCGGCATCCCTGCCGTGGGCGTCTCTGGCTTCGACGCCGCCGATGCGCCTGCCGGGGCCACCGTGCTCATCGACGCGCCGCGCGGGCAGGTCTATGCGCGCGGCCCCGACGGCGAGGCCCGCTTCCTGACCTCCGACGAGGCGGCCGGCCTTCCCGGCCCCCTGCGCCTGTCGGATGTGCCGCTGGGCGCGCAGGTCGCCACCATTGCCCGCCTCGCCAGCGCCCGGCGCGACACCCCGGGCCCCCGCCCCGCGCCGCTCTACCTCCGCCCCGCGGACGCGGCCCCCGCCGCCGATCCGCCGCCGGTGATCCTGCCGTGACTCCGGCCCGGATGGCCGCGCTCCATGCCGCCGCGATGACCGTACCGCGCCCCTGGACCGAGGCCGAGTTCGCGGCCCTTCTCGCCACCCCCGGCACCTTCGTCACGGGCGATGCCACCGCCTTCGCGCTCGGCCGTGCGATCCTCGACGAGGCCGAGCTTCTCACCATCGCCACGCATCCCGACCACCGCCGCCGCGGGCGCGGCCGCGCCTGCCTTGCCGCCTTCGAGGCCGGGGCCCGCGCCCGCGGCGCCCGCACCGGGCATCTCGAGGTCGCGGCCGACAACGCCGCCGCACTCGCGCTCTACGAGGGCGCGGGCTGGACCCGCGCGGGGCGCCGCCGCGGCTACTACCGCGGTGCGGACGGCACGCCCGTCGACGCGCTGCTGCTTGTCCGCGCGCTTTCGGCCTCCTGACCCTGCGTCAGGCGCCCTTCGCCCGGGGCCGCACCCGGCGCGTCCAAGAATCCTATTGACCCTCCCGAGGCCCTCGCGCCTTAATCGCCGGCAATCTGGCCGGAACACAGCACCGGGCCGGGTGGGCCGCGGGGGACTCTGCCGGCCCGAAATCAACAACAAGGGGAGAAACGGATGACCCAGATGACCAGGCTTCTCGGCGCCGCCGCGACGCTCGCGCTGACCGCGGGCGTGGCCAGCGCCGATCCGGCGCTGATCTACGATCTTGGCGGCAAGTTCGACAAGTCGTTCAACGAGGCTGCCTATGCCGGCGCCGAGCGCTGGAAGGCCGAGACCGGCGGCGAATACCGCGACCTCGAGATCACCTCCGAAGCGCAGCGCGAGCAGGCGCTCCGCCGCTTCGCCGAGAACGGCTTCAACCCGATCGTCACCACGGGCTTCTCCTGGGCCAGCGTCTTCCAGACCGTCGCGCCCGACTTCCCCGACACCAAGTTCGTGACCATCGACGGCTTCGTCGACCCGGCGGCGCATCCCAACGTCCTGTCCGTGCTCTTCAAGGAGCACGAAGGATCCTACCTCGTCGGCATGGCCGCCGCGATGGCGAGCGAAACCGGCACCGTGGGCTTCGTGGGGGGCATGGACATCCCGCTGATCCGCAAGTTCGCCTGCGGCTATGCCCAGGGCGTGAAGGCCGTGAACCCCGACGCCACGGTGGTCGCCAACATGACGGGCACCACGCCCGCCGCCTGGAACGACCCGGTCAAGGGGGGCGAGCTGACCCGCGCCCAGATCAGCCAGGGCGCCGACGTGGTCTTCGCGGCCGCCGGCGGCACCGGCCTTGGCGTGCTCGGCGCGGCGGCCGACGCCGAGATCTTCTCGATCGGCGTGGATTCGAACCAGAACTACCTGCACCCGGGCTCGGTCCTGACCTCGATGCTCAAGCGCGTGGACGTGGCCGTCTTCGACGCGATGAGCGCGGGCGCCGACCTCGAGACCGGCGTGATGGTGCTGGGCCTCGCCGAGGAAGGCGTGGGCTACGCGGTGGACGAGCACAACGAGGCGCTGATCACCGCCGAGATGCGCACCGCCATCGACGCGGCGCGCGAGCAGATCATCGCGGGCGACCTGGCCGTCCACGACTATTCGACCGACGACACCTGCCCCGCGCTCACGTTCTGAGCGGGACGCGTGACCGCCACGGAAACCCGAGGGGCGCGGCCGGACACGGCCGCCCCCGCCCCCGCGATCGAGCTTCGCGGCATCTCGAAGGCCTTCGGCCCGGTGCAGGCGAACCGCGACATTTCCATCCGCGTCATGCCGGGGACGATCCACGGCATCATCGGCGAGAACGGCGCGGGCAAGTCGACGCTCATGTCGATCCTCTACGGCTTCTACAAGGCCGACGCGGGCGAGATCTTCATCCGCGGCCAGCGGACCGAGATCCCCGACAGCCAGGCGGCGATTGCCGCCGGCATCGGGATGGTGTTCCAGCACTTCAAGCTGGTGCAGAACTTCACCGTGCTCGAGAACGTCGTCCTCGGCGCCGAGGAGGGGGGCCTCCTGCGCCCCTCGCTCGCCCGGGCGCGCACGCTTCTGAAGCAGCTTTCCGACGACTATGAACTGTCGGTCGATCCCGATGCCCTGATCGAGGAGATCGGCGTCGGCATGCAGCAGCGGGTCGAGATCCTCAAGGCGCTCTACCGGCAGGCCGAGATCCTGATCCTCGACGAACCCACGGGCGTGCTGACCCCGGCCGAGGCCGAACACCTGTTCCGCATCCTCGAGGGGCTCAAGGCGCAGGGAAAGACCATCGTCCTCATCACCCACAAGCTGCGCGAGATCATGGAGGTGACGGACACCGTCAGCGTGATGCGCCGCGGCGAGATGACGGCGACCGTCCGCACCGCCGACACGAGCCCCGAACAGCTGGCCGAGCTCATGGTCGGCCGCAAGGTCCTCCTGCGCATCG
>DAINOF010000052.1:0-14718 GCA_036735505.1 Paracoccaceae bacterium | reverse complement strand
GTCAGAACAGCTCTTCGCCCGTCTCGCGCTCATAGATCTCGTCGGCCACGATGGCGCCGCCGGCGCCGATCGCGGGGCCGCAGGCGGAGAGAATCGGAAGGGCCATCAGGGCGAGGATGATCCAGGGGAATTTCAGCATGGCGGTCTCCTTTCGCCATGAACCCCTGCGCCTCCCGTCGGTTCCGCAACGTGCGGTGGGAGCCATACGGTTTCCATACGCTTTCCATACGCGTTCCATACGTCCCGAAACGCCCCCGATCCCCTTCGCAGCCGCAGAAACCGGCCCGCGCCGCGCCCGCGCGCCCCGTCCCGCCGTAAACGCCGCGCACGGCGCGTCATTCTCCTGTTATCCACCGGAAATCCCCATGTCATATCAACAGGTTGTCCCCAGATAACTTCCATGCTGCGGTGCTATTTCCTTGCGGGACTCGGGCAGTTTTGTGACGATTTCATTACCGCGGATGGGGACGCAAGGACCCAAGGCGGGTCGCAGGGGCCTCCGGGGCCGGTGCGGGGCGGTAACGGGACTTCGGAACCGGGCTGCCACGGACAGGGACCGGGCCGGAACGGAAGTGTCAAGTGTCGGAAGACGCAGGACTTTTCCCGGAAGGCAAGGCCCGAGCGAAGTCGGGCAGGCTCTTCGGGGCGGGTCCGGCGACCTGGGACGGACGCCTTCGGGCGGCCGGATCGGGACGGCGTCAGGGACGTGTCGCAAGGCACGATGCGAAGACCGCGTCTGAGCACCTGACGCCTGTTCCCATCAGCGAAACGGGGCCCGCCAACCGGCAAGGGCCCCGCCCGTGATGCGTACCGCGTCTATGCACCTGTACCCCATGGATAGCGCGCCTTGAGCGGCCGTGCAACCATATCTGGCGGATGCGCGCCATGTCTTCCCGCGTGCGGCCGGGTGCCTGAGCCCGGCGGCGACCACGGACGGAACCTGCCCGCGGGTCCAAGGTTGCCCCTTCGTTTCCAGGGAGACCGCCCGTGCGCCACGCAGACCGCTACAACAGCACCCAGATCGCGCTTCACTGGCTCGTCATGTCCTTCGTTGTCGTGCAGCTGCTCGTCAACGACAGCATGTCCCGCGCCTACCAAACCGGCCTCCGCACGGGCGCGCTTCCCCCCGACGAGGGCGGAGTCATTCCTCATGCCGTCATCGGCATCTCCATCTTCCTCGCCATGTGCGGGCGGCTGTGGCTGAGGCTGCGGCACGGCGTGCCGCCTCCTCCCCTCTCCGAACCCCGCTGGATGCAGATCCTGTCGCGGGCGAACCACTGGGCCTTCTACGCCGTCCTCCTCGCGATGCCGCCGCTCGGTCTGCTCGCGGTCCTGACGCTGCAACCGGTCTTCGGGCAGCTTCACGGTTGGCTCGTCTGGGTCCTTGTGGCGCTTGTCGCCCTGCACGTGGCGGGCGCGGTGCTGCACTGGATCCGGCCCGGAAGCTCGGCGCATCGCCGGATGCTGCGCGCGTATTCCGACAGCCCGCAGACCGACTAGGAACCGCCGCGGCGGGAAAAACGGAAAGCGGGCACCCCCACCCGGGCGCCCGCTCCCAAACAATGCGTCACTCGCAACGCTACCCACCCAACTCATCACCACCAAACCGGATGGAAAAGCTACTGGACGCGCACATCCGGCCCGCAGGGGCCCGACTGGCGAACGAACATGAGACGAAGGCCTTTGGTTCCTCACAGGCATATCTATTGTCGTATGTTTCGTTATGACATCGATCCGTGATCGCGGGCCGACGTTGCGAGCCTCAGGGGGCCGACCCGCGCACCGCCTCGGGATGCAGCGCCACGAAATGATGCAGCACCACGTAGAGCGCTCGGGCATGGTCGAGATCATCGCGGTGAAGCGCGTCGCGGATGTCTTCCGAGATCATGCGAAGGATCCTTTGCGGACCTTTCGGCGCATGCATCATGTACTCCGCCAGGGCGGCCGCGTTGAGGTCGGGCAGGTCTTCGTGTTCGGCGATGGCCGCGATCTCGGCATGCGTCAGATCGGTCATGTCCATGATATCGTCGATGTTGATCATGCTGCGTCCTTCCCCTCCGTCCTGAAGGGGTCATGGTACCCCCTTCCAAACGGGCCGCCTTGCGCTGCGTCAGGCGCGACCGGCCTCAGTCGAGGAAGGCTTCCACCGCCTCGCAGAAGGCGCGCGGCTTCTCGGCGTGCAGCCAGTGGCCCGCCCCGTCCACGGTGCCGATGCGGGCGTCCGGAAAGAGCGCGCGGATGCGGTCGTGGTGCTCGGGTCGAACGTAGTCCGACTCCGAGCCCCTGAGGAACAGCGTCGGCCCGTCGAAGCGCCCCGCCGTCTCGGGAAAGGCCAGGATCCGGGGCATCTCGCGGCCGAGGACCGGCAGGTTGAGCCGCCAGCTGCGCTCACCGATGTCGAGCGACTGGAGAAGGAAGGCCCGCACGCCCGGCGCCTCGACCGAGGCGGCCAGCGCCCGGTCAGCGTCGCTTCGCGTCCCGATCCCTGACAGGTCGAGCGCCTGCATCGCGTCGACCAGATGCGCCTGGGTATGGCCGTAGGGCACCGGCGCGATGTCGGCCACGATCAGCCGGTTGACCGTCCCGGGGTGCGCAAGCGCGAGGACCATCGCCGCCTTGCCGCCCATGGAATGACCGAGCACGTCCCACCGGCCACCGCCGATGACCCGGGCCAAATCCTCGGCCATCGCAACGTAGTCGTGCCGGTCGTCCCAGGGGCTGGCGCCGTGGTTGCGCATGTCGACGGCCACCACCTGCCGCCCCGCCGACAGCGTCCGCGCAACCGCGCCCCAGTTCCGCGCCGACCCGAACAGCCCGTGCGCGATGAGGAGCGGCGGGCGGTCGCCCGCAGCGCCATGGACCTGGGCTGCGAGCTTCACGCCGGATAGATCGGGAACTTCGCGCAAAGATCCTCGACCTCGGCCTTCACCTTGGCCTCGACCGCCGCATTCCCGTCCTCGCCATGCGCGGCGAGCCCGTCGACGACCTCGACGATCCAGCGGCCGATCTGGCGGAACTCGCCCTCGCCGAAGCCGCGCGTGGTGCCCGCGGGCGAGCCGAGGCGGACTCCGCTCGTCACCATCGGCTTTTCGGTGTCGAAGGGGATGCCGTTCTTGTTGCAGGTGATGTTGGCCCGGCCCAGCGCCTTCTCGGTCGCGTTGCCCTTCACGCCCTTGGGGCGCAGGTCGACGAGCATCAGGTGGCAATCGGTGCCGCCCGTCACGATGTCGAGCCCGCCCTTCATCAGCTCGTCGGCCAGCGCCTGCGCGTTGCGGATCACCTGCTGCTGGTAGGTCTTGAACTCGGGGCGCAGCGCCTCGCCGAAGGCCACGGCCTTGGCGGCGATCACATGCATCAGCGGCCCGCCCTGGATGCCGGGGAAGATGGCCGAATTGACCTTCTTGGCGATCTCCTCGTCGTTCGTCAGGATCATGCCGCCGCGGGGCCCGCGCAGGGTCTTGTGCGTCGTGGTCGTGACGACATGGGCATGCGGGAAGGGCGAGGGATATTCGCCCGCCGCGATCAGCCCCGCGTAATGGGCGACGTCGGCCAGAAGGATCGCGCCCACGCTGTCGGCGATCTCGCGCATCCGTGCGAAGTCGATGATGCGCGGAATGGCCGAGCCGCCCGCGATGATCAGCTTCGGGCGGTGCTCGGTGGCAAGCTCCGCCATCTGGTCGTAGTCGATCCTGAGGTCCTGCGCGCGGACCCCGTACTGGACCGCGTTGAACCACTTGCCGGACTGGTTGGGCCTGGCGCCATGCGTCAGGTGCCCGCCCGCGTCGAGGCTCATCCCGAGGATCGTGTCGCCGGGCTGGATCAGCGCCGTGAACACGCCCTGGTTCGCCTGGGAGCCGGAGTTGGGCTGGACGTTGGCGAAGCCGCAGGAGAACAGCTGCTTCGCCCGTTCGATGGCTAGCGTCTCGGCGATGTCCACGAACTCGCAGCCGCCGTAGTAGCGCTTGCCCGGATAGCCCTCGGCGTATTTGTTCGTCATCACCGAGCCCTGCGCCTCCATCACGGCGGCCGAGACGATGTTCTCGGACGCGATGAGCTCGATCTCGTGGCTCTGGCGGCCGAATTCCTTGCCGATCGCGCGCGCGATCTCGGGGTCGCGGCTTTCGAGCCGTTCGGTGAAGAAGCCGTCGTCGCGGTGGGGTGCGTTCATGGATCGTCTCCTCGGCAGCGGTCTGGGGGCCCTCTTAGCGGCTTTCGCCGGGCCGAGAAAGCGGCCAATGCGCGCGGGCGGGGTTCAAGGCGCCCGGCGGGCGAGCCTTGTGTTTCCCTTGCGCGACAGGGAAGACTGCGCGGGAAACGGGGGAGGCGCCGATGACCGGCACAGGCAAGCTCGCGTTCCGGGCCAACCGGACGCCGGTGGCAGAGGCGGCGCGCGCGGCACTCGTCGCGCGCTACGGCGAGGTGCCCGAGGAGAGCGCAGAGGTGATCGTGGCGCTCGGCGGCGACGGCTTCATGCTCGAGACGCTGCACGGCACGATGCATCTCGACACGCCGGTCTACGGCATGAACTGCGGCACCATCGGCTTTCTGATGAACGAATACGGGGCCGACGGGCTTCCCGATCGCGTGGCCGCCGCGCAGGAAGAGGTCATCCATCCGCTCGCCATGCGCGCCACGCGGCAGAGCGGGGAGGTCCGCGAGGCGCTCGCCATCAACGAGGTCTCGCTTCTGCGGCAAGGGCCGCAGGCGGCCAAGCTGCGGATCAGCGTGGACGGAAAGGTGCGGATGGACGAGCTGGTCTGCGACGGCGCGCTCGTCTGCACGCCGGCGGGATCGACCGCCTACAACTACTCGGCGCACGGTCCGATCCTGCCCATCGGCTCGGACGTGCTGGCGCTGACCGCCATGGCCGCCTTCCGGCCGCGCCGCTGGCGGGGCGCGCTCCTGCCCAACACCGCCACCGTCCGCTTCGAGGTTCTCGCTGCCGACAAGCGCCCGGTCATGGCGGATGCCGACGGCAAGTCGGTGCGCGACGTGCTGATTGTCGAGATCCGCAGCGAGCCCGAGGTGCGGCACCGGCTTCTCTTCGATCCCGGCCACGGGCTGGAAGAGCGGCTCATCCGCGAGCAGTTCGTCTAGGGCCGTGCGTTCAGGGAAGGCGCACCCAGCCCGCGTCGGCCGCCGCCGAGCCCTGGCAGGCGGCGATGAAGGCCATGCCGCGCAGCCCGTCGTCTAGCGAGGGCACATGCACCTCGTCCGGCGCCGCCCGCCCCGCCTGCCGGGCGCGGATCGCGCGGGCGGCCTCGGCGTAGAGATTGGCGAAGGCCTCGATGTAGCCCTCGGGGTGTCCGGCGGGAACGCGCGTCAGCCGATGGGCCGCGGCCCCCGCCTCCGCGCTTCCGCGGGTCAGAAGCCGCTTCGGCTGGCCAAGCGGCGTGACCCAGAGCCGGTTCGGCTCTTCCTGGTCCCAGGCCAGCCCGCCCTCGGTGCCGTGGACGCGGAGCCGCAGGCCGTTCTCGTTGCCCACGGCCACCTGGCTCGCCCAGAGCTGGCCCCGCGCGCCGCCTGCAAGCCGCAAGAGGACATGGGCGTTGTCGTCGAGCCTGCGGCCCGGGACGAAGCTCGACAGGTCCGCCGCCAGCGCCTCGACCCGCAGGCCGGTCACGAACTCGACGAGGTTGAAGGCATGAGTGCCGATGTCGCCGATGGCCCCGGCGCCCGCCCGCGCGGGATCGGTGCGCCAGTCGGCCTGCTTGCTGTCGACCTCGCGGCTCAGCCAGTCCTGGGCGTATTCCACCTGGACCACGCGGATCGCGCCGAGCCGGCCTTCGCCGATCATCTCGCGCGCGGCGCGCACCATCGGGTAGCCGGTATAGGTGTGCGTCAGCAGGAAGAGCGCGTCCGACCGCGCCGCCGCCTCGGCGATGGCGCGCGCCTCGTCCGCCGTGGCCGCGAGCGGCTTGTCGCAGATCACATGGATGCCGCGGTCAAGGAAGGCCACGGCCGGCGCGGCGTGCAGGTGGTTCGGCGTGACGATGGCCACCGCCTCGATCCCGTCCGCGCGCGCGGCCTCGCGCTCGGCCATCGTCCCGAAGTCGGCATAGATCCGGTCCTCGTCAAACCCGAGCGCCCGTCCCGAAGCGCGCGCGCGGTCCGGATCGGACGACAGCGCGCCCGCGACCAGCGCGAACTGCGCGTCGAGCCGCGCCGCCAGCCGGTGCACCGGCCCGATGAAGGCGCCCGCGCCGCCGCCGACCATCCCGAGGCGGATCGGCGCGGGCGGAGGGGACACCTCCTCCACCTCAGCCCTCCAGTCCGAGAAGCCGCCGGTTCGCGGCGCGGTCCGTCGCGGCGCCCGCGAAGTCGTCGAAGGCCCTGTCGGTGACGCGGATGATGTGGTCGCGCACGAAGGCGGCACCCTCCCGCGCCCCGTCCTCGGGGTGCTTGAGCGGGCATTCCCATTCGACGACCGCCCAGCCGTCGAAGTCGTTCGCGGCGAGCTTGGAGAAGACCGCGCCGAAGTCGATCTGCCCGTCGCCGGGCGATCGGAACCGCCCCGCGCGGTCGATCCACGACTGGTAGCCGCCATAGACGCCCTGCCGCCCGGTCGGGTTCAGCTCGGCATCCTTGACGTGAAACATCCGGATGCGGTCGCGGTAGATGTCGAGATGGTCGAGATAATCGAGCCCCTGCAGCAGGAAGTGCGAGGGGTCGTAGAGCAGCGTCGCCCGCGGGTGGTGGCCCACGCGGTCGAGGAACATCTCGAAGGACACGCCGTCGTGCAGGTCCTCGCCGGGATGAAGCTCGAAGGCGATGTCGACGCCGTCCTCCTCGGCCGCGTCGAGCAGCGGGCGCCAGCGGCGGGCGAGTTCGTCGAAGGCCTCGTCGATCAGCCCCGGAGGACGCTGCGGCCAGGGATAGACGTAGGGCCAGGCCAGCGCGCCCGAGAAGGCCGCGAGGGCGGTGCAGCCGAGCCGCCGGGAGGCCGCGAGCGCCTTGCGCACCTCGCCCGCCGCCCAGTCCCGGCGCGCCGCCGGGTCGCCGCGGACCTGCGGAGGGGCGAAGGCGTCGAACAGCGTGTCGTAGGCTGGATGGACCGCCACGAGCTGTCCCTGCAGATGCGCCGAAAGCTCGGTGATGGCGATGCCGGTCTCGCGCGCCTGACCGGCGAACGTGTCGCAGTAGTCCTGGCTTTCGGCCGCGAGCGACAGATCGAAGAGCCGCCGGTCGCCGCTCGGCACTTGCACGCCCACATAGCCGCAGTCCGCGGCCCAGGCGGTGATCGAGGGCCACGAGTCGAACGGCGCAGCGTCCCCGGCGAACTGCGCCAGAAACAGCGCGGGTCCCTTCACGGTGCGCATCGCGTCCTCCCCTTGCGGTCCCTTCGCGGGATCCTGCCGTTGCCTGGATGCAAGGCTACGCGTCCTGCGATGCGAGGCAAGCCGGTTTTGGGCTGCCCTCGAACTCGGGTCCTGCCCGGCCCCATCCGGGGACGACATCAGGACACCGCAGCGGCGGCCGCGTACCCCGACCTGCTCGCCGATCGGGCAGAAGCACCCGACACGCGCGGCATCCCGCCGTCCGTCGGCGGATGTGCGCAACAATCTGCTCTTCCTCGCCGGGTCGGATAACCTTTGCTTGCTTGGCGTCGGTCGATGGACGAGACCTCGTGCGTGGTCCCCCGCACTGCCATGCTGCCCGATCAGGGGCGCGGGGGCCGCGTTTGCCCGTGTGTGCTGCACAATCCACCCTCACACCCGCCCGGGCATCGCCTGCGGCGACTGAAACGGAGCACCCTCATGAATGCGCTGAACCCGGCTCGGGCCGAGTTGCTCGCCACGTTCGGTCTCGACCTCGCGATCGTCCGGGCCACCGGCTGCCGGCTCACCGACGCCGCCGGCCGCGACTACATCGACTTCCTCGCCCAGTACGGGGCCCTGCCGTTCGGGCACAATCCCCCCGATGTATGGGAGGCGCTGCGCGCCTCCGAGGTGATGCAGGCCCCGGCCATGCTCCAGCCGCTGCGCAGCCTCGCCGCCGAACGGCTCGCGGCGCGTCTGGCCGAGATAAGCCCCGGCGATCTGGGCATCGTGACCTTCGCCAACAGCGGCGCCGAGACGGTCGAGGCCGCGATCAAGCTCGCGCGCGTCCGGACCGGGCGCGACGGCATCCTCTCGACCGTCCGCGGCTTCCACGGCAAGACGCTGGGTGCGCTGTCGGCGACGGGCAATCCCCTCTACCAGCAGGACTTCGCGGCGCCCGCGCCCGGGTTCGACTACATCCCCTACGGCGACCTCGACGCGCTGCGCGCGCGGCTCGAGGCCGGCGCGGGTGACATCGCCGCCTTCCTCTTCGAGCCGATCCAGGGCGAGGGCGGCGTCAACTGCCCGCCCGAGGGATATGTCGACGGTGCCATCGCGCTGTGCCGTGCGCATGGCGTGCTGTCGATCGTCGACGAGATCCAGACCGGGCTCGGCCGGACCGGCGCGCTCTTCGCCTGTTCCGAGGCGACCGAGGTGCCCGACATGCTGCTTCTGGCCAAGGCGCTGGGCGGCGGGCTCGTGCCGATCGGCGCCTGCATCGCGCGGCCCTCGGCCTGGGACGATCGCTTCGGCCGGCTCCACAGCTCGACCTTCGCGGGCGGCGGCCTCGCCTGCGCGGCGGGGCTCGCGACGCTCGACCGGCTTCTTGCCGACGACGGCGCGCTGATCGCACAGGTGCGCGAGAACGGCGCGGTCCTAAGGCGCGGGCTCGAGGCACTGAAGGCGCGCTATCCCGACGTGATCCGCGACGTGCGCGGGAAAGGCTACATGCAGGGGATCGAGTTCCAGCGGCTGGAAGACTGCGGTTCGGCCACGCTCGCCTTCGCGAGCCTCAACGGCGGCGTGACCGCGCTGATCAGCTCGTACCTGATGAACGTCGAGGGGCTGCTGACCGCGCCGCTCTTCAACGCCTCCCACACGCTCCGACTGCAGCCGCCGCTGATCGCCGGGCGGGACGAGATCGACCGCGCGCTCTCCGCGCTGGGCGCGCTCTGCGACGTGCTCCACCGGCGCGACACCTGCGCGCTCGTCCGCCACGTCGTGGCCTCGGGGTCGATGGCCGTGCCGGTGCACGCCGCCGAACCCGGCCCGCGGTGCATCCGGATGGACGAGCCCGCGCGGCCCCGCTCCTTCGGGTTCCTGATCCATTATACCGAGGAGGAGGACATCCTCCGCTCCGATCCCTCGTTCCGCGGCTTCTCGGCCGAGGAGCTTGGCACCTGGCAGGACTGGGTCAAGCGGCTCGGCCCCGGATTCGCCCGACGCATTCCTTCCGTCACTTCCCGCACCGGCGCCGTCGCCGAGGGCTGGATCATGTCGGTCCCGATGCTGCCCGAGGACATGCGGGGCCGGGGGCGCGGCGCGGCGACCGCGATGATCCGCGACGCCGTCGACATGGCAGCGGCCAAGGGCATCGGCCGCGTCGGCCTTGGCGCCTTCACCTCGATCGTCACGCGCGGCGGCGAGGCGGTGACGGGCCGCGGCCCCGCCATCACCAGCGGCAACACGCTGACCACGGTGGCCGCCGTCGAGAGCATCGAGACCATGGCCCGGCGCACCGGGATCGACCTTGCCGGGGCGCATGTGGTCGTGGTGGGGGCCTCGGGCGCGATCGGGCGGCTCGCCGCGCTGATGCTCGGGCGGCTGGCGGGGCGGCTTACGCTGGTCGGAAACGCCGCCAATCCCTTCGCGCCGCGGCTTCTCGCGCGGGTGGCCGAGGAGGTGCGCACGACGCTCGCCGAGGCGCCCGCCCATCCGGCGCTCGGGTCGGGGCGCCTTCACCGCCGTCTGCGCGCGGAAAGCGGGGGCGCGTGTCCGGGCGGCCCGCGCACGCCCGCCCCGTCGGCCGGGGGCCGGCCGGACCTGCGCTGGACGACGGACCGGCGATCGGCGCTCGCCGAGGCCGATGTCGTGCTCGTGGCGACAAGCTCGGATGCCGCCCTCATCGATCCAGGCGACCTCGCGCCCGGCACGCTCGTCTGCGACGTGGCGCGGCCGCCGAACGTCGCTTCGGGCAATGCCGAGCGGCACGGGGTGCTCGTCTTCGACGGCGGTCTTGTCGTGCCGCCGTCCGAGGTGGACCTCGGCCCGTTCCGAACGCTGCCGCGCGGCCTGTCCTGGGGCTGTCTCGGCGAGACAATGCTGCTCGCGCTCGCGGGCGAGGAGCGCGATTTCAGCATCGGTCCGCGCCTGCCGCTCGCCGATGCCGACCTTGTCGCGCGACTCGCCCGGCGGCACGGGTTCCGGCCTGCGCCGCCGCAATGGTACGGCATGCCGATCGCGGCAGAGGCGCTCGACCGGTTCGCGCGTGACGCGGCCGAGGCGCGGTCCATCGCGGCGGGCGAAAGGCGGCTTCTGGTCGCCGGCGCAGGTTAATGCACGTCCGGGCGAAGGATTCTGCCCGATGCGCGGAACATCGCCACCCGTCTCCTGTTGAAACGTCACCGCGGGCCTCGTGGCCTGCGGCTGCGTCCAACCAAGGAGATGGAAGTGATGAATGCGAAATTAATGATTGCGGCGTCGTCGGTCGCGCTCGTGGGGGCGGTCGCGCCGTCGCACGCGGCGTCGCTCCTGATCGACAACTTCGACGATATTGGCCAGGTGGTTTATGACGCGCCGGAATCCGGCATCGGCCAGACCGACCAGTTCGGACCGTCGGGGAACATCATCGGGGGCTACCGCGACCTGCATGTGAACAGCGATGCCAACTTTTCCACCGCCACTGAACTGAGGACGACAGAGATCGACGGCACCACGCTCCTCGCCTTCGACAACGACGTGCTCGTGAACGGTCGCGGATGGGTGACCTACGGTGGCTCCAACGCCGTCACGTTCGGACCGAATGCGATGCAAGGCGACTACGGAACGATCGACGTCGACGGACTTGGTGGGATCAACTTCCTTCTGGGAAGCGTCGACCTGACCGGCTTCCTGTTCGACATCGTCTCGGTCGACCAGGACGGGCTCTACATCGAGATCCGGGCCTGGGACACCTCCAGCAGCGACGGCGACTCGCCCGACGCGGTCTTTTCCGAGACCCTGCCCGCCGGCGGCGGCAATCCCTTCGTCCGCCTCTCGCAGTTCACGGGCTCGATCGACTGGACGGCCATCGGCGCGCTCCAGTTCTTTGCCCAGACCGGCCCGGACAGCAACGTCCCCGCGCTCGACGGCGCGATCGGCAGCATCCGGGTCGAGGTGATCCCCCTGCCCGCTCCGGCGCTCCTGCTGCTGGCTGGCCTCGGCGGCCTCGGCGCGCTCCGGCTGCGCAAGCGCGCGGCGTAATCCACGCCGGGGGCCGGGGCAGCGTCCCGGCCCTCTGCGAATCGCGACGAAGCAAGGCATGCGCCGACCGCCGGCCGGCCCCGCCGGCGGGCCGTCGGTGGTGCAACAGACGGCCGCCCGCATGCCGCGCGATCCGATGCGCGGTTCGTCGTGAAACCGTCACCGACATTCGCCATAGCAGTACCGGAAGGCCGCTGGCCGCCGCCTCCGGACGGTGCCACGCGGCAGCTTGAAAATCGAGCGACGGGGGCACTGCTGTGACGATCTGGATCAACGAATTCCACTATGACAACGACGGCACGGACGTCGGAGAGTTCATCGAGATCGCGGGGCCCGCGGGCACCGACCTCACCGGCTGGTCGATCGTCCTCTACAACGGCGCGAACGGGCAGAGCTACAACACCGCGAGCCTCAACGGCGTGACGCTGACGGGTGTCGTGAACGGCGTGGGCTTCTGGTCGGTAAGCTATCCGGTCAACGGCATCCAGAACGGCGCGCCGGACGGCATCGCCCTTGTCGACGCCACCGGCGCCGTCGTGGAATTCCTGAGCTACGAAGGCAGCTTCACCGCCGTCAACGGGCCCGCCGCGGGCCTGACCTCGACCGACATCGGCGTCGAGGAAGGCGCCGCGACCCCCGTGGGCTTCTCGCTCCAGCGCACCGGCGACGGCCGGACGGCGGCGGACTTCACCGGCTGGTCGGATCCCGCGCCCCAGACCCGCGACACGGTCAACACCGGCCAGACCATCGCGCCCGAGGACACCGGCGGCACGCCCGTGTCCGACGTGGTCTTCTCGGACGAGGCCGCCTTCACGCTCCAGCTCTTCCACTTCTCCGACCAGGAGGGCGGGGTCGCCGCGCTGAACGACGCCGACAACCTCTCCGCCGTCCTGAACGCGCTTCGCGCCCAGGACATCGACGGCGACGGCATCCCGGGCTACGAGGCGACGCTTACGCTGTCTTCGGGCGACGCCTACATCCCGGGCGTGTTCTTCTCGGCCTCGAACGCCCTCTTCGGCACCAATGGCGTGGCCGACATCCTGATCCAGAACGAGCTTGGCGTTCAGGCAATTGCCTTCGGCAACCACGAGTTCGACCAGGGCACGGCGCTGATCAACACGCTGATCACCGGAGGCACGGTCCCCGACACGACCATCGGAGGCCAGGTCATCGACTTCCAGGGCACCGCCTTCCCCTACCTTTCGACAAACCTCGACTTCTCCACCGACGCGAACCTTGCCGGCCTCGTGGTTGAAGGCGGCGCGGCGCCGCTGCCGGCGACGATCTCGTCCTCGGTCGTGCTTCAGGCCGGCGGCGAACAGATCGGCGTGATCGGCGCGACGACGCCCACCCTGCGCACGATCTCGTCGCCCGGCGGCGTCACCGTGAACCCGTCGCCCTTCGGCGGCACGCCGACATCGGCCGAGCTCGACGCGCTCGCGGCCATCATCCAGGCCGAGGTCGACACGCTGGCCGGGCAGGGCATCGACAAGATCGTGCTCCTGTCGCACATGCAACAGATCGGCATCGAGGCGGCGCTGGCCACGCGGCTTTCGGGCGTCGACATCATCGTTGCGGGCGGCTCGAACACGCGGCTCTTCGACAGCGACGACATCCCGCGCCCCGGCGACAGCGTGCAGGGCACCTATCCGCAGTTCATCACCGGCGCCGACGGCAACCTGACCGCGCTCGTCAACACCGACGGCAGCTACAAGTACGTGGGCCGGCTTGTCGTGGACTTCGATGCCGACGGCAACATCCTGCCGGGCTACGACCCGGCCATCTCGGGCGCCTACCGCACCGATGACGCGGGCGTCGCGGCGCTGGGCGCCGAGGCGCTGGTCGATCCCGAGATCGACGCCCTCACCGATGCGCTCGAAGCGATCATCGTCGCGCAGGACGGCAACTTCTTCGGGATCACCGACGTGTTCCTCGCCGGCTCGCGTCCCGACGTCCGCCAGCAGGAAACGAACCTCGGCAACCTGACCGCCGACGCCAACCTCGCCTTTGCCCAGAGCGTGGACGCGGACGTCGTCGTGTCGATCAAGAACGGCGGCGGCATCCGCGCCTCGATCGGCCGGACCGAAGTGCCGCCGGGCGGGACAGAACCCGAGTTCCTGCCCCCCGAGGGCAACCCGCTCGCCGGCAAGCCCGACGGCGGGATCAGCCAGACCGACATCCAGAACGCGCTGTCGTTCAACAACGGGCTCACGCTCGTCACCCTGACCCGCGAGGGCCTCGTTCAGGTGCTCGAGCACGGCATCGCCGCCTCGTCGCTTGACCCCGCGAACCAGCAGGGCCGGTTCCCGCAGGTCTCGGGCCTGCAGTTCAGCTTCGACCTGACGCGGGCGCCGGGCGACCGGATCGTGAACGCCGCCATTGTCGATGAAAGCGGCAACCCCATCGCCACGCTCGTGAAGAACGGCGAGCTCGTGGGCGATCCGCTCGAGGAATTCCGTATCGTCACGCTGAGCTTCCTCGCGGATGGCGGCGACGGCTACCCGTTCGCCGCGCTCAGCACCGAGCGGGTCGACCTGACCGCGGACGCCGCCGCCCCGCGCACCGGCGTGGCGACCTTCGCCGCGGACGGGTCCGAACAGGACGCGCTGGCCGAATACCTGGCCGCCAACTTCGCCACCACGCCCTACGGCGAGGCCGATACCGGGCGCGACGGCGACCTGCGCCTCCAGAACCTCGCCTTCACGGCCGACACCGTTCCAGTCCTGACGCCGATCTACGAGATCCAGGGCGAGGCGCTCGTCTCGGCGCTCGTTGGCGAGACCGTGGTGACCACCGGCATCGTCACGGCGGTCGACTCGAACGGCTTCTACCTCCAGGACGCCACGGGCGACGGCAACGACGCCACGTCCGACGCGCTCTTCGTCTTCACCGGTAGCGCGCCCACGGTCGTGGCGGGCGACGGGATCCGCATCTCGGGCACGGTGAGCGAGTTCACCCCGGGCGGTGCGGCCACCGGCAACCAATCAACCACGCAGATCGGCAACGTCACGAACATCACCGTGCTTTCCACCGGTAACGACCTGCCGGAGGCGGTGAAGATCGGCGAGGGCGGCCGGGCGATCCCGACCGAATCGATCGACGACGACCCGACCACCTATGACCCCACGGCCGATGGGCTCGACTTCTTCGAAAGCCTCGAGGGGATGCGCGTGTCGGTCGACGACTTCAAGGTCGTCGGCGCCACCAACCAGTTCGGCGAGGTCTTCGGCGTCTCGGGTCCGGCGACGGGCCTGTCCGAGCGCGGCACGCTCAACATCTCTCCGGGCGACTTCAACCCCGAGCGGATCCAGTTCCAGTTCGACAGCGGAATCTTCGCGGGTCCCCCGCCGCTCGTCGACGTGGGCGACACGATCGCGAACGTCACGGGCGTCCTGTCCTACGGCTTCGGCAACTACGAGATCCTCGTGACGCAGCC
>DAINOF010000051.1:0-14718 GCA_036735505.1 Paracoccaceae bacterium | reverse complement strand
CCGACTTCGATCCGTCAGGTTCGCCGAGCGTGAAGCGGTCGCCCGAGACGTGGCGGATGAGCCCCGGCGCCTCGACCTCGCAGGCGGGGTAGACGACGCAGCCGAGCGCTTTTGCAGGCGGCAGGGCGGCGCTGACGACGCCGCCGGGGTCGACCGCCTCGACCCGCCGCCAGTCCTGTCCCTCGAGCCCGTGGAAGTACCAGTAGGGCACGCCGTTCATCGCCGTGACGATGCAGGTCCCGGGCCCGATCATCGGCGCGAGCGAGGCCGCGATGGCCGGCACGGAATGGGCCTTGAGCGTGATGACGAGGTAGTCCTGCGGTCCGAGGTCGGCCGGGGCGTCCGTGGCGGTGACGCGGGCCGATTCCTCGGTCCCGTCGATGAGAAGCCTGAGGCCGCTTTCCTTCATCGCGGCAAGATGCGGCCCGCGCGCGACGACCGCGACCTCCTGCCCGGTGTTCGCCAGCCGCACCGCCAGGAAGCCGCCGATGGCGCCCGCGCCGAAGACGCAGATCTTCACGGCGCGAGCCCCAGCTTTTCCGCCAGGCCCATACGCTGGAGCTTGCCCGTCGCGCCCTTCGGGATCTCGTCCACGATGACGACCTTGGCCGGCACCTTGAAGGCGGCGAGCGAGAGGGCCGCGAAGTCACGGATCTCGCTTTCGGTGGCGCTGTGGCCTTCGGCCAGCACGACGGCGGCGGCCACGTCCTCGCCCAGCATCCGGTGCGGGATCGCGAAAGTGACGACCTGCGCGATGGCGGGATGCTCGATCAGGACGCCGTCGACCTCGCTCGGCGAGACCTTCTCGCCGCCGCGGTTGATGATCTCCTTGAGCCGGCCTCTGATGGTCAGGTACCCGTCCGCGTCCATCTCGCCCTGATCGCCGGTGCGGAACCAGCCGCCCGTCCAGTTCTCGGCATTGGCCTTGGGATTGTTCTGGTAGCCGGGCGTCACGTTGTCGCCGCGGATCACGATCTCGCCCACATTTCCGTGCGAAAGAAGCGCGCCGTCCTCGCCCATGATCGCGACCTCGGGGCCGGCGGCCATGCCCACGCTGCCCGGCTTGCGCATCCCGGGCGGCAGCTGGTTCGAGGCCATCTGGTGGGCGGCCTCGGTCATCCCGTAGGCCTCGATCACCGGGCATCCGAAGGTCGCCTCCAGTTCCCGTAGGACCGGGACGGGGAGCGAGGCCGAGGACGACCGGACAAAGCGCAGCCGCGCCTTCGCGATCGTGTCGGCGTTGCGGCCCGCGCGCAAAAGGATGGCCTGGTGCATGGTGGGGACCGCCGTGTACCACGTCGGGTCCACCTCCTCGAGCCAGCCGAAGAAGCGCAGCGCGTCGAAGCCCGGGGCGCAGGAGATCGACGCACCGGCCGAGACGGACGACAGGACCGCGGCGATCAGCCCGTGGATGTGGAAAAGCGGCATGACGTTGAGGCAGCGGTCCTCGGGGCCCAGGTACAGGGTCGCAGCAATGCTGCGGGCAGAGGCGACAATGTTCCGCGAGGTCAGCGGCACGATCTTGGGGCGCGAGGTGGTGCCCGAGGTGTGGAGGACGAGGGCCACGTCGTCCGCCCCGTTCAAGGTGGCGGTGCCCCGTGGGGCGCCGGCGAGGCTGAAGCTTCCCGCGGCATCGCCCGGAACGACCTCGGCCACGGGGATGCCGAGGCGGGCCGCGGCGGCGCGGGCGGGCGTGTCGTGGCCTTGCAGGACGATCAGGAGCCGGGCGCCGAGATCCTCCATGTAGAAGGCGAACTCATCGTGGGTGTAGGCGGGGTTCAGCGGCGCGGCGACGGCGTGGGCGGCGACGGCCAGGAAGACCGACGCCATTGCCGGACCGTTCGGCAGCACGATGGCGACGGGCGCCCCGCGCCCGATGCCGAGCCCGCCGAGCGCGCGGCCGGCGGCGTCGACCTCGGCCGCGAGACCGGCGTAGTCGAGGTCGCGGCGCCCCGGCTGGCCCAGCGCGGGGCCATGATGGCCCGAAAGGAGCGCGCGGACGGTATCGGGATCGGGGGACATGGCTCTCTCTTTCCGGTCAGTGAGTGGCGGTCGGGCCGCCCACCATCGCGCGGTTCACGGCGAGGAGGTGGCTGCGCATGGCGGCCGCCGCGGCGGGCGGGTCGCGGGTGTCGATGGCGCGGGCGATGGCGCGGTGCTGTCGCACGTAGTCGGCCTGGCTTTCGGGCGTCAGGGTTCGCGCGCGGGTCTCGATCCACTGCCGCTGGGCACGCATTGTGCTCACGGTCTCGACGACCGAGGCGAGCAGCGGGTTGCGGCTGGCGGCGGCGAGGCCGGCGTGAAATCCCGAATCGGCGGTTTCCCAGGCGCGCCAGTCCGCCGCCGCTTCACCCGCGTCGACCAGGCGGTGAAGGTGCCGGATCTCGGGTGCGCTGGCGCGGAGGGCGGCGGCAGAGGCGATCTGCGGCTCGATCATCAGGCGCAGTTCGAAGACGTCGGCGGGCGAGGGCGGGGGCGAGATGCGGAGCGTGGTGACGGTTTCGGCTGCCGGATCGTCGGCCACGAAGGTGCCCTGACCCACGTGGCGGCGAATACGGCCCGAGCGTTCGAGTTCGGCGAGAGCGGCGCGCAGCGAGGAGCGGGCGACCCCAAGCTCCTGCGCGAGGCACCGTTCCGGCGGCAGGCGGTCGCCAGGCTTCCAGCGGCCGCCGTCGAGGCCGGCGAGAAGCGAATCGAGCACGACGGCAGTCAGCGGCATGGCGCAGCGTCCGGGCGAGGTCCGATGACCAAATGGACCAATTTGCCGCGGAAGTAAACGGGAATTCTTGCTGTCGGCGCCCGATCAGGACGAATTGGTATGCGGATTGGTCTGGATGGCGCCGAATGGCGCCGGCCGCCCACGCGGCGATCCGACGCCACCCACCCAGCTACCGCTTACGCTCCCCCATCACACACCACGCACCCGGGCAGGGGTCTGCCCGCGGACAGGATCGCACGGCGGCAGGTGTGGCGGTGGGGTGTCGCACGGAATACGACAGGATCAGGTGCGGGCGGCCGCGTCGTCCGCTGGCTCTGCGAGCAGCGCCGCGCCGTCGCGCGCGAGGGGCGAGAGCCCTGAGGCGGGGTCGGCGACAAGCGCGGCGAGTTCGGCGCGCATCCGCGGGTCCCAGTAGTCGCGCAGGTGCTGCGCGACGCGGTCGGGCTGGTCGCTTCCGGGCTGGGTGGCGAAGAAGACGGCGATCTGGTTCGCCATGCGGACGAGCTTTTCAGGCGACATGGCTCGCGCTCCCCTGCCGAAGGCGGTCGGGGCGGGCGAAGACGTCGAAGCCGTCGCCGCGCGCGTTGGCGACGAGCATCAGCCCCGCCTCGACGCAGAGACGCACGGCATGGGCGGTGGGGGCCGAGGCGGCGACGAGCACGGGCGCCCCGATCGTCGCGGTCTTCTGCACCATGTCGAGCGACACGCGGCTCGTCAGGACGACGGCGCCCTGCCGCGGGTCGACGCCGGCCCGCAGCAGCGCGCCCGCCAGCTTGTCGAGCGCGTTGTGGCGGCCCACGTCCTCGCGCAGCGTGGCAAGGCCCCGGCCCGGCACCCAGAAACCCGCCGCGTGGGCGGCATGGGTGCGGTCGTGCAGGACCTGCGCCGCCCGAAGCGCGGCCATCGCCGCGGCAATCTCCTCGGCCGGCAGTGCGAAGGGAGTCTCGGCCACCGGCGGCACGGGCCGCAGCGCCTCCTCGAGACTGTCGATGCCGCAAAGCCCGCAGCCGACCGGCCCTGTCATCGCCCGGCGCCGGGCGGCGAGCGCCGCGGCGCGGTCCTCGGCCAGCCACATCCGCGCCTCGAGCCCCGGCCCGTGCACCACGATCTCGAGCGCCTCGATCTGGTCCGCCTCGGTCACGATGCCCTCGGTCAGCGAAAAGCCCAGCGCGAAGTCCTCGAGATCCTGCGGCGAGGCCATCATCACGGCCTGAGTCGTTCCGTTGTAGACGAGCGCCACGGGCACTTCCTCGGCCAGCGCGCGATGCGCCTCGGCCGCGCCGCCGGCCCGGACCGAAAGGCCGGGCAGGCTGCGGATCGGCGGATGCCCGGTCATTCTGCCGCCGGGAGGATGCGGCGGGCGCGTTCGGTGCGGGCCGCGTAGTCCTCCTGCCAGTCCGAGGGTCCGTTCGACAGCGAGACCTGCACGGCCGTCACCTTGTATTCCGGGCAGTTCGTCGCCCAGTCGGAGTAATCTGTGGTGATGACGTTGGCCTGCGTGCCCGGATGGTGGAAGGTGGTGTAGACCACGCCGGGAGAAACGCGGTCGGTCAGCGCCGCGCGCAGCGCCGTCTCGCCCGATCGCGAGGCGAGGCGCACGAAGTCGCCGTCCTTCACGCCCCGCACCTCGGCGTCATGGGGATGGATCTCGAGGATGTCCGCCTCGTGCCAGACCGTGTTCGCCGTCCGCCGCGTCTGCGCGCCCACGTTGTACTGGCTGAGGATGCGGCCGGTGGTGAGCAGGAGCGGGAAGCGCGGCCCGGTGCGTTCGTCGGTCGCCACGTATTCGGTCACGATGAAGCGCCCGCGGCCCCGCACGAAACCGTCCACATGCATGAGCGGCGTGCCCTCGGGCGCGGCCTCGTTGCAGGGCCACTGGACCGAGCCCTTTTCCTCGAGCAGCTCGTAGGAGACGCCCGCGAAGGACGGCGTGGTCGCCGCGACTTCCGCCATGATCTGCGCGGGGTGGGTGTAGTGCCAGTCCGCGCCCATGGCCTGCGCCAGCCGCTGCGTGATCTCCCAGTCGGCGAGGCCGCTCCGCGGCGCCATCACCCGGCGAACCCGGTTGATCCGGCGTTCGGCATTGGTGAAGGTCCCGTCCTTCTCGAGGAAGGTCGAGCCCGGCAGGAAGACATGGGCGTAGTTCGCTGTCTCGTTCAGGAACAGGTCCTGCACGATCACGCAGTCCATCGCCGCAAGGCCCGCCGCCACATGCCTGGTGTCGGGGTCGGACTGGAGGATGTCCTCGCCCTGGCAGTAGAGGCCGCGGAATGTGCCGTCGACGGCCGCGTCGAGCATGTTGGGGATGCGCAGGCCCGGTTCGGGGTCGAGCTCCACGCCCCAGACATCCTCGAACATCGCGCGCACGTCGGCATTCTTGAGGTGGCGGTAGCCCGGCAGCTCGTGCGGGAACGACCCCATGTCGCAGGCGCCCTGCACGTTGTTCTGGCCGCGGAGCGGGTTCACCCCCACGCCCTTGCGGCCGATGTTGCCCGTCAGCATGGCTAGGTTCGCGATGGCGATGACGGTGGTCGAGCCCTGGCTGTGCTCGGTCACCCCGAGCCCGTAGTAGATCGCGCCGTTCCCCCCAGTCGCGTAGAGCCGCGCGGCGGCGCGGAGCTCGGCGGCGGGAACGCCTGTGAGAAGCTCGGTCGCCTCGGGCGAATGGCGCGGGTCGGCGACGAAGTCGGCATATTCCGCGAACTCGTCCCAGTCGCAGCGCTCGCGGATGAAGCCCTCGTCCATCAGCCCCTCGGTCACGATCACATGCGCCATCGCGGTGACGACGGCCACGTTCGTGCCGGGGCGGAGCGGAAGGTGGTGGGCGGCCGCGACATGGGGCGTCTTCACGAGGTCGATCCGGCGCGGGTCGATCACGATGAGCTTCGCGCCGGCCCTGAGCCGCTTCTTCAGCCGCGAGGCGAAGACCGGATGCCCGTCGGTGGGGTTCGCGCCGATGACGACGACGACATCCGTGTGCTCGACCGAATCGAAGTCCTGCGTGCCGGCCGAGGTGCCGAAGGTCTGGCCGAGCCCGTAGCCGGTGGGCGAATGGCAGACCCGCGCGCAGGTGTCGGTGTTGTTGTTGCCGAAGACCGCGCGGGCGAGCTTCTGGACAAGGTAGGTTTCCTCGTTCGTGCAGCGGCTCGACGTGATCACGCCGATGGACTTGCGCCCGTGGCGCTCCTGGATCGCGCGAAGCCGGGTCGCGGCGAAGCCGATGGCCTCGTCCCAGGACACCTCGCGCCAGGGCTCCTCGATCGTCTCGCGGATCATCGGATTGAGGATGCGCTCCTTATGGGTGGCGTAGCCATAGGCGAAGCGGCCCTTGACGCAGGAATGCCCCCGGTTCGCCTTGCCGTGCTTCCAGGGCACCATCCGGACGAGCTGGTCGCCGTTGAGCTCGGCCTTGAACGAGCAGCCGACCCCGCAATAGGCGCAGGTGGTCACGACCGACCGGGTGGGCGTGCCGAGCTCGATGACGGATTTCTCCTGCAGCGTCGCCGTCGGGCAGGCCTGCACGCAGGCCCCGCAGGACACGCAATCGGAGGCCAGCGCGGTGTCGGACTTCGCCCCGAAGGACACCCGGCTGTCGAAGCCGCGGCCCTCGATCGTCAGCGCGAAGGTGCCCTGCACCTCCTCGCAGGCCCGCACGCAGCGCGAGCAGACGATGCATTTCGCCGGATCGTAGGTGAAATAGGGGTTCGAGTCGTCCTTGGGGATATACTGCGGGTTCGGGCCCACGGCGGACCGCCGGGCGAAATGATTGGCGCCTGGCTCGTAGCGCACGTCGCGCAGGCCCACCGCGCCCGCCATGTCCTGCAACTCGCAATCGCCGTTCGCCGCGCAGGTCAGGCAGTCGAGCGGATGGTCGGAGATGTAGAGCTCCATCACCCCGCGCCGGATCTTCCGCACCTTCTCGGACTGCGTATGGACGACCATGCCCGGCGCCACCGGAGTGGTGCAGGAGGCAGGCGTGCCCCGCCGCCCCGCGATCTCGACCACGCAGAGCCGGCAGGACCCGAAGGCTTCGAGACTGTCGGTCGCGCAAAGCTTCGGCACGGCGATCCCGGCTTCGGCGGCCGCGCGGAAGATCGACGTCCCCGCGGGGACGGTCACTGCGAAGCCGTCGATGGTGAGCGTGACGGGCTTGCCCTTGCGCGCCGGCGTGCCCTTGTCGCGGTCGTCCCACGGGATCACGAAATCCTTCATGGCGCGCAGGCTCCCAGCTTCATCTTGGAACAAGTACTCCGGGGGGCCGCCGCAGGCGGTGGGGGCAGAGCCCCCTCCAACGTTGTCATAGGATTCCTCATTCCGCAGCCTCCTGCGCCCGGGCGAAATCTTCGGGAAATGCCGTGAGCGCGCTCAGCACCGGATAGGGCGTGAAGCCCCCCAGCGCGCAGAGCGACCCCTCCTTCATCGTCTCGCAAAGATCCGTAAGCAGCGGAATCGCCGCCGCGTCGCCGCGTCCGATCCGGTCGATGGTCTCGACGCCGCGCACCGCCCCGATCCGGCAGGGTGTGCACTTGCCGCAGCTCTCGACCGCGCAGAACTCCATCGCAAAGCGCGCCATCCTCAGCATGTCGACCGTGTCGTCGAAGACCACGACGCCCGCATGGCCGATGAGGCCGCCCTGCCCGTCGAATTCCTCGTATCCGAAGGGCGTGCCGAATTTCGTGGCCGGGAAATAGGCGCCCAAGGGCCCGCCCACCTGCACCGCCTTCACCGGCCGCCCCGAGGCCGTGCCGCCGCCGATCTCCTCCACGAGCGCACCCAGCGTCATCCCGAAGGCGGTCTCGAACAGCCCACCGTGGCGGACGTTGCCCGCGATCTGCACCGGGATCGTCCCGCGCGACCGGCCGAGGCCGAAATCGGCATAGGCCTGCGCGCCCTTCTCGAAGATCACCGGGACCGTGGCGAGCGAAAGGACGTTGTTCACGACCGTCGGGCGCCCCATGAACCCCTCGAGCGCCGGCAGCGGCGGCTTGGCCCGCACCACGCCGCGCTTGCCTTCGAGCGAGTTGAGAAGCGAGGTCTCCTCGCCGCAGACATAGGCGCCCGCGCCCACGCGGATCTCCATGTCGAAGGCGCGCCCCGAGCCCAGAATGTCCTGCCCCAGAAGCCCGCCCTCCCGCGCGATCTGTACGGCTGCGCTCATGACGGCGATGGCATCGGGGTATTCCGAACGGATGTAGACGAAGCCCTTCGCGGCGCCCGTCCCGACCCCCGCGATCACCATGCCCTCGATCAGCGTGAAGGGGTCGCCCTCCATCAGCATCCGGTCGGCGAAGGTGCCGCTGTCGCCCTCGTCGGCGTTGCAGACGATGTACTTGCGGTCGCCCGGGGCCAGCCGCACCGTGTCCCACTTGATCCCTGTCGGAAAGCCCGCGCCGCCCCGGCCGCGCAGGCCGCTGGCCTTCACCTCGTCCACGATGCCTTCGGCCGTCATGCCGAGCGCGCGACGCAGCCCGGCAAGGCCACCGTGGGCGGCGTAGTCGTCGAGGTCCAGCGGGTCGATCAGCCCGACACGGGCAAAGGTGAGCCGGGTCTGGCGGGCGAAGAAGGGGATCGCCTCGACCGAGCCGTGGCAGGGAAGCGTGCCGTCGAGCAGCGCCGCGACATCAGCGGGCGTTACAGGACCATAGGCGAGCCGCACCCCGTCCCGCTCCACCTCGACCAGCGGTTCGAGCCAGACCATGCCGCGCGAGCCGTTGCGGACGAGCTGGAGATCGAGACCGCGCGCGCCAGCCTCCGCACGGATCGCCTCGGCCACGGCATCCGCACCGAGCGCCCGGGCGGCGGCATCGCGGGGGACCCAGACCTTCACCCTGCGACCTCGTCGAGAAGCGCGTCGAGGCGGGCGGCGTCGAGCCGGCCGACGAGGCGGCCATCGACCATGGCCGCCGGACCGCAGGCGCAGAGGCCGAGGCAGAAGACGGGCTCGAGCGTCACCGCGCGATCGCCCGTCGTCTCGTGCAGCGCGATCCCGAGGCGCGTCTCGGCCTGGGCGATCAGGGCGTCGGCGCCCATGGCCTGGCAGGCCTCGGCCCGGCAGAGCCTGACCACATGGCGGCCGGCCGGCGCGGTGCGGAAGTCGTGGTAGAAGGACACGACACCGTGCACCTCGGCCTTCGACAGGTTGAGGCGGTCGGCGATGCGGGGGATCGCGGCCTCGGGGATGTGGCCGAATTCGTGCTGCACCGCATGGAGGATCGGCAACAGCGGCCCCTCGAGCGCGAGATGCGCGGCAGCGATCTCGTCAGCTCGATCTGCGGCCCGATCTGCGGGCGACATGGCTTGGCGCATGGACATGGCGTCCTCCTGGCTCGGCTCCGAGAATGGAGGAGGATCGATGCATGGATCAAGGGGATTGATCCGTCAAACGATAGAGGGCGTCTATCGATCTAGAGATCCGACAGCGCCGCCGCCTCGCGCAGGAGAGCGGCGAGGACGGGCGTGTGCGGCTCGCGATAGGGCGCGATCAGGCCCACGGCATGATCGCGGAGCGGGGCGCCGAGCGGGATGATGCGCACGCGCTTCCCGGCCGCGAGGAACTCGGCCATCTGGGCGGGCAGGACGGTGGCCCAGTCGCCGGTCCCGACATGGGCCATCAGCACGACAGTGGAGTTCGATTCGATCTTGGCCTTCGGCGTCACGCCCGCATCGAGGAAGTTCTGGTTGACGATCCGCCGGTTCTGCATGTCGGGCGTGAGCAGGCAAAGGGGCACCTCGGCGATCTCGGCCCAGCCGACCTCGGCCCGATCCGCGAAGGGCGAGGTGTCGGCGCAGACGAAGCGGTAGCTTTCGCGGTAGAGCGGGACGGTGGTGACGCGGCCCAAGGGCTCGTTGTCGAGATAGGAGATGCCCGCCTCGACCTCGAGGTTGTCGAGCATCGACAGGATCTCGGCCGAGGTGCGCGACAGGATCGTGAAATCGACGTTCGGATGCTCGGCCCCGAAGCGGGCGGTGAGACGTGCCACCGTGGTGAGCGCGGTCGGGATCACGGCAAGGCGGAGGTTCCCGGCAAGGCCGCGCTTGACCGCCCGCATCTCCTCGCGGAGCGTGCGCGCGTCGCCCACGATCCGCCGCGCCCATTCGAGCGTGCGCTGGCCTTCGGGCGTGAGCCCCGAGTACCGGCTGCCGCGCCAGACGAGCTGCACGCCGAGCGCCGCCTCGAGCTGCTTGATGCCCGAGGACAGCGTCGGCTGCGTGAGGCCGAGGCTTTGCGCCGCACGGCCGAAGTGGTGCTCGCGCGCGAGGGCGATGAGCATCTCGAGCTTGTCGATCATGGCCCGACTATGCGGCCGGAAGAGGCCGGGCGGTAGGTGCAGATTGACGGCGGGACGGACTGGTCTAGCTGAAAGGGATCGGAAACGGGGAGCCGGACGATGCGCGGATTTCTTCTCGGGTTGGCGGCGGGCGTTCTTTTCGCGGGGGCAGCCCTGGCGCAGGATGCGCAGGACGGCATCACCGCCACGATCCAGAGTCAGATCGACGCCTTCCGCGCCGATGACTTCGAGACGGCCTTCAGCTTTGCCTCGCCCACCATCAAGGGCATCTTCGGGAACAGCGACCGCTTCGGGTCGATGGTGCGGCAGGGCTACCCCATGGTCTGGCGGCCGGGCTCGGTGCGCTACCTCGAGCTCGAGGAGCGGGGCGCGGGCGCCTTCCAGAAGGTCCTGATCACCGACATGCAGGGCGTCCCGCATGTGCTCGAATACCAGATGATCGAAACGCCGGACGGCTGGCAGATCAACGGCGTGCGTATCCTCGAGGCACCGGACGTCGGCGCCTGAGGCCCCGCGCGGAAAGCTGAGCGCGCGAGCTTCGATAGGCTTCGCGTGATCCGCAAGCTACGAGACCGCGCACTTGCAGGCTCAGGTCCGCCCCAGGTCCGCGGGCGCGAGCACGAAGGCCTTGCCGAAGCCGCCGTTCAGGTAACCCGCCTCGATGTCGATCACGACGAAGGAGAAGTCGGCGAAGTCGATGTAGAGCGCCGACTTCGGGTGCCCCTCGAGCCAGAGCGCGCGGAGCGGGTCATGATCCGGCGCGCCCTTCGGCACGAAGCGGGCGGTCCCGGTCAGCGTCAGGCGCGGATGCGTCAGCGGATCTCCCCGCGGCCCCGGCTCGCCCACGAGCAGCGAACAGCGCGGGTCGGCGCGCAGCGCGCGGGTATGCGCCGAGAGATCCGAGACGAGCAGGACCGGGCGGCCGGCGGCATCGGTTCCGACGGCGACGCGCGTCGCCATCGGGCCGCCGCTTGCAGGATCGAGCACGGCGAGCGCGCCGAAGGCGGCCTCGTCGACGAGGCGCCGGGCGAGGGCGCGCGCCTCGTCGTCGGTCGGGCGGATCGGCGAGGTCTCGGCCACGGCTGTGCTCCTCTCGTCGGGCTCCATCAGGGCCGAGGACATGATGCAGGTCAAGGCCGCCGGCGCAGCGCCGCCCTAGGGTCGCGGGGACCAACGGAGGGACGTCCATGTACAAGAACATCCTCGTGCCGGTTGCGCTCGACCACGAACGCGACGTGGCGACCGCGCTTGCCATCGCGGGGGCGCTGGCAGTGAAGGGCGCGACGATCACCGCGCTGACCGTCGTGGAAGCCATACCGGCCTATGTCATGGCCGGCTTTCCCGACAATCAGGCCGACCGGAACCGGTCGGCGGCGCTCGACGCGCTCAAGGCGGAACTCGGCGCCTTCGAGGCGCGGCCCGTGGTCGTGTCGGGCCATGCGGCACGGTCGATCCTCGACTATGCCGAGGGGCACGGGGTCGACTGCATCGTCATCGCCTCGCATCGGCCGGGACTGCAGGACTTCTTCCTCGGCTCGACCGCGGCGCGTGTCGTCAGGCATGCCAACTGCGCGGTGCATGTGGTACGCTAGGCCATGAGCCTGGCCCGCGAGAACGTGCAGGACTATCCGCGGCCCCCTGCCCTTGAGCCGGTGGGCGCGCGGCTGTCGGTCGTACTGAACGGTGTCGAAATCGCCGCGACCGAACGCGGCTGGCGGGTACTCGAGACGCATCACGCACCGACCTACTACTTTCCGGCGGACGACATCCTGCCGGGCGTCCTGCGCCCCTCGGCCGGGCGCACGATCTGCGAGTGGAAGGGCGTGGCCCAATACATGGACGTGGTCGCCGAGCCGCGGGAGGAACTGCGCGCCGCGTGGCTCTATGCGCGCCCCACCGCGGCATTTGCGGGCATCGCCGGGCATGCGGCCTTCTATCCGGGCCAGATGGACGCCTGCTTCGTGGGCGACATGCGGGTCGATCCGCAACCGGGCGGCTTCTACGGCGGCTGGGTCACGCCGAACCTCGACGGCATCGTGAAGGGAGGACCCGGGACCGAGGGCTGGTGACCGCCAGACCGGGCAAAAGGGAGGAAGGCGATGCCGAGCATTGACGAGGCGGCGGTCCTGCAGACCGTGATCACGACCTTCGAGATGACACCCGGAACCTGCGACGACCTGCTCGACGAATTGACGGAGGCCTACGAGAGATTCATCTCGAAGCAGCCGGGATTCCTCGGCGCGGCGCTTCATGTCAACGATGCACGGACCCGGATCGCGAACTACTCGCAGTGGGAGCGGCGCGAGGACTTCAAGGCCATGCTGCGATCCCCGGAAATGCGCGAGAGGAACCGGCGGTTCAGCGCGCTCTGCCACAGGTTCGAGCCGGTGATGTACGACGTCGTGAAGGCGTTCGGCTGAGGGAGGACGACGGCGCGAGGAAGGTCGCGCTGGCCGGCAACGGCCTGTGGTGCGGGCGGTCCCCCGCCGCCATCCGGAGGCGGAACGAGGCGGGATTCGCCGCCGGAACCAGGTGTTCCCGTGGCGGGAAGCGGAGCGGGCAGTCGCTCGGCCCCAGGGTCGAAGCAGGGGACGGCGGGCGTGGTCAGGCCGCGACCTGCACCCTCGCGGCGTCGCGCAGCATGTAGCCACGGCCCCAGACGGTCTCGAGCCCCGAGGCATCGGCGCCAAGCCGCGTCATCTCGCGCCGGATCCGGCAGATGTAGGCGTCGATGACGCGCGAGTGCGGCTCGTCCTCGAGGAGGTAGAGCTGCGTCAGGATCGCGGCCTTGGTGCGCACGGTGTTGACGCCGAGCGCGAGGAACTCGAGCAGCTGGTACTCGAGCCGGGTCAGGCGCATCTCCTCGCCGCCGATCTCGACGGTCTGGGTGTCGATGTCGAGCGTCAGCGCCCCGACCTCGATCCGCGGGCTCGAACGGCCGGCACGGCGGCGGACGATGGCCTTCACGCGGGCGGCGATCTCGGTCGGAGAGGTCATCTCGGTCGCGACGTCGTCGGCGCCGAGTTCCAGCAGACGCACGACCTCGTCGCGGTCGTCGGCGCGGCCGATGACGAGGATGGCGGCGTTGGGATCGTACTGCCGCAGCTGGCGGATCGCCGTGGAGGCGGAAAGGCCCTGCATCCGGCTGTCGAACACGATTCCGTTCAGATGCGCCATCTCGGCCATGAACATGAGCTCCTCGCCGTCGCCCGCCCGCATGACGCCGATGTTCTGGCACATGAGTTCGGCGCTCACCGCGGCGGTGGGCCAGGAGGTTTCGGCAACGAGAATTCGCATCTGATCTGTCCTTCGGTCGAGCCGCGAAGGAGGCCGCCCCGCCCAACGCATGACCCGAGGGGCGGGACCACACACATGGCGGCGTGAATGTCTGAAGGCCCGTTCTGGGCGGCGTGCCGCGGGGTCGGGGGACCTTGCGGCAGTTGGCGATGGATAGCCGTCCCGCGCCCTGCCCGGAAGCCGGAAACGAATCGAATGGTAAATGCTTCAGGCGTGCGCGGAGGGGTCGCGCGCCGCCTGCGGCAAGTGGGCCGGATGCGGGACCGGATGCGCACGGCAGCGGATTACGGCGTAGTCGCAGGTGATCTCCTCGCCGGCCGCGATGTCGCGGATGGCGCGCACCTGCGCCTGCGGCCCGTTGGGCAGGATCACCTCGGTGTTGGGCGCGTCGGAATGGTTGGTGTAGCGGTCGTTGTCGCCCGACAGCACGAGCAGGCCGAGGTCGGGGAAGTACTCGGAATAGATGTCGATGAACTGCGACACCTGCTCGGGCAGGCCATCGAGCTCGGCCTCGGGGATGACGCGGTCGAGAAGCGGCTCGAACCGCCAAAGGACGGTTCCGGCGGGGATGTCTTCCTCGGCGAAGAGGCCGAGGCCGTGAAGCGGGCTTTGTCGGACGCTGGTCTTGACAAGCAGCACGAGCGGGGACTCCCAAAGGGGTTGCGAACGCCATGAATGTGCCCGCTGCTGTTGTATTGTAAAGAGGGTGTAACGGGATCGCGCAGGCGTCCCGGTTCCGGCGACGAAAGGCGCGGGCTCAGGTCCCGCCGGGTGCGTTCCGTGCCGCCTTGTGCAAGGCGAGGACGGCGTCGGCGCAGGCGCGGAAGTCACGCACCGGGCCTGCGGCGCCGGCGAGCGAGAAGTCGAGGCGCGCGCCCGCCAGATCGGCGAGGGCCCGGTCGTTGAACTCGAGCCCGTCTAGCACGTTGCCGAAGCCGCGGTCGGTCACCGTCAGCGTCGTTCCGCCATCGGAAAGCCTGTGGCGCCGCGTCGAGATCACGAGACCGCGCGGCCCCTCGAAGGCCATCGCAAAGTCCGTCCCCTGGGGCCAGGCCTCGCGGCGCGTCAGCGCGATGGCATAGGGTTCGGGCCGCGCCGGGTCCCAGGTGATCTCGACCGACCCGCCGTCGAAGGCATGCCGCAGCGTGCAGGTGGGCACCGGGGCGAACTCCCACGCCCGGGCGGCGGAGGAGACGACGAGGAAGAGAAGGACCACGAGACCGCGCATGCGGGGAGCATAGGTCGTTGCGGGCCGCCGCCAAGCCCGGCCGCGGCGGTGGTGCAGCACAGCCTCCCCGCGCAGGCCCTGCCTTTTTGTCCAAGTTGTCGAGTCTGCGTAATCGTGAGAAATCCTTGACCAGGCGGGAGCGAAACATGGACACTGCGCGGATGCATCACTCGGACGCTGGCGTC
>DAINOF010000050.1:10123-14744 GCA_036735505.1 Paracoccaceae bacterium | reverse complement strand
AAGCGCCCGCCGCCGCAGATGTTCTCGGCCCATATCTGGGCGCTCTCGCATGGCGTGGTGGAGCTCTTCGCGCGCGGCAGCCCCGGGACGAAATCCCCCTTTCCGCCCGAGGACCTCCTCGAGACCGGGATCGGCATCTACCTGCGCGGCCTCGGCCTCCTGCCGCCCGACGCCTGAGCCTAGGCCATCGCCGCGATCAGCCGGCCGAGCGCCGCGGACGGCTCCGCCTCGCGCCAAACCTCCTCGCCGAACGCGAAGAAATCCGTTACAGGAGAAAGGCTTCGGACCAGATGCTCATCCAACGCCCCCTCCGCCACCACCGGCACCTCGATCATCTCCGACCACCATTGGAACAGCTCGAACGGCGCCGCCTCGCCCACACCCAGCGCCGTGCGCCCTACCGGTCCGAAGCTCACGTAATCCGCCCCGATCTCGGCCGCCGTCATGCCGTCGTGCCTCGAGACCCCGCAGAACGCCCCGAGGATGCCGTCGCCCCCGAGATCGGCCCGGACCTTCCGCACCGACCGCGCCGCGTCGGTCAGATGCACGCCATCCAGCCCGTGGCGCTCCACCATCCGCAGATGCGCCTCGATCACCACCGCCACGTCGCGGGCATGGGCCACCTCGCGCACGGTATCGGCCGCGCGGCCCAGCCTGTCCTCGTCGCGCGTGGCGAGCGCGAGCCGGAGGCAGGCGACCTCATGGGCATCGAGCACGGCCGCCAGCCGGTCGGGAAACGCCTCGAGGTCGATCTCGGGCGGCGTGATCAGGTAGATCTGCGGGCGGTCGGTCGTGGCCATGTCGGGGTCCCCAGCGTCGGTCCGGCCCCTATAGCCCCGCCCTGCGCACTTGACCACATCCGCTTCATCCTGGTCCAAATACTCCCGCGCGGCGCGCGCCCGAGCCGAAGGCCCGCACGGGCCGCAGGCGAGAGGAAGGACCTGCGCCGCAGGCGCTCGATTGGATGGCCCCCCGGCTTGCCACCTCCGCGCCCCCGCCCTATCACCGCGCCCATCCGAAGGGAGATCGCATGACCCAACCCGCTTTCGTGCTCGTGCGCCCGCAGATGGGCGAGAACATCGGCGCGGCGGCGCGGGGCATGTGGAACTTCGGGCTCGACCGGATGCATGTCGTGGCCCCGCGCGACGGCTGGCCGAACCCGCGCGCCGTCGCCATGGCCTCCGGCGCCGGGCGCCTTCTCGACGCGGCCCGCCTCTTCGACACCACACCCGAGGCCGTGGCCGACGCCACCTGGATCCTCGCCACCACCGCCCGCGACCGCGACCTCACGAAACCCGTCCTGTCGCCCGAGGCGGCGATGCGCGAGGCGAAGGCCCGCATCGCCGGGGGCGGCAGCGTCGCCGTGCTCTTCGGCCCCGAACGCGCCGGGCTCGAGAACGACGACATCGCGCGCGCGAACGCCATCGTCTCGGTCCCCGTCAACCCCGGCTTCCCCTCGCTCAACCTCGCCCAGTGCGTCCTTCTCATGGGCTACGAGTGGCGCCGCGCCGCCGCCCCGGCCGAGGACCTGCAGATGGCCTGGGCCGGCACCGAACCAGCCACTGCCGTCGAGGTCGAGGCGCTGAGCCGCCACTACGAGGACCGTCTCGAGGAGGCCGGCTTCTTCTTCCCGCCCGAGAAGGCCGCGGGCATGAAGATGACGCTGCGCAACGTCTGGAGCCGCATGCCGCTCACCCGCGCCGACGTGCAGACCCTCCACGGGGTGATGCGTCAGATGGTCCGCTGGAAGGAGCGCGGGCCCCGTCTGGACGATCCCGGACCCGGGACATAGGTTCCGCGCCAGAGGAGCGAGACACATGGCGCAGAAGCGGAGCATCTTCGAGGAGGTCGGCCAGCCGAAGACCGCCGTCCCGCAACCGCAGGGCGGCCTTATCGACAAGGGCCGCACCGGCGCCCGTGGCGCGATCCGCGCCTGGCTGGTCGTGCTCTTCGCGCTCGTCACGCTCATGATCGCGGTGGGCGGCATGACCCGGCTCACCGACTCGGGGCTTTCCATCACCGAATGGCGCCCTGTCACGGGCGCGATCCCGCCGCTGTCGGCCGAGGACTGGCAGCGCGAATTCGACCTCTACCGCGAGATCCCGCAGTACCAGCTGATGAACCGGGGCATGAGCCTTGCCGAATTCAAGGTCATCTACTGGTGGGAATGGGGCCACCGGCAACTTGGGCGGGTCATCGGCCTCGTCTGGGGCGCGGGGTTCCTGTGGTTCCTCGCCCGCCGCCGCATCCCGCCGGGCTGGACGCCCCGGCTTCTGGCCCTCGGCGCGCTCGGCGGGCTCCAGGGCGCGATCGGCTGGTGGATGGTCGCCTCGGGGCTCGAGGAGGGGATGCTGTCGGTCGCCTCCTACCGGCTTGCCACCCATCTGGGGCTCGCCTTCGTCATTCTCGGGCTGATCGCCTGGTTCGTCCTGCTGCTCGGCCGGACCGAGGCGCAGCTTCTCACTGCGCGGCGGTCGCGCGAGGGGCGGCTGTCGTCGATCTCGACCGGGCTCATGCACTTCGCCTTCCTCCAGATCCTGATCGGTGCGCTCGTCGCTGGCATCGACGCGGGGCGCAACTTCACCGACTGGCCGCTGATGGCGGGGGGCTTCTTCCCGCCCGCGCCCTTCGAGCTGACGCCGCTCTGGCGCAACTTCTTCGAGGATGACGGGCTCGTGCAGTTCATCCACCGGATGGCGGGATACCTGCTCGCGGCCTTCGGGATCGTGCTCTGGCTGCGGGCGCGCCGTTCGCCCCACCCGGCCACGCGGCTCGCCTTCCACGCGGTCCTCGCCGCGATGGCGCTTCAGGTCCTGCTCGGGATCGTCACGGTTCTCTATGGCGCGCCGGTGCAGATCGCCCTCGTCCACCAGCTGGGCGCCGTGGCGCTCTGGGTGCTGATCCTGCGCGGCCGCTTCCTGGCGCACTATCCCCTGACCCGATCCGTGAGAGGCTGACAATGACCGCCTATGACGAACTGATGGCCTTCCAGCGCGAGACCGAGGCGCTGGCGCAGGTCGCGGGCCGGCTCCACTGGGACCAGGAGACGAGCATGCCGCGCGGCGCGGCGCCCCAGCGGGGCGAGGAGATGGCGGCGATGGAAGCCGTGCTCCACGCCCGCCGCACCGACCCGCGCGTGGGCGACTGGCTCGCGGCGGCCGAAGCGGCCGACGAGGCGGGCGCGGCCCAGCTCCGCCACATCCGCCGCGCCCATGCGCGCCACGCGAAGGTGCCCGCCCGCCTCGCGGCCGAGATCGCGCGGGTGACCTCGCTGGCCCACGGCATCTGGGCGGATGCCCGGATGACCGAGGATTTCGCGGCTTTTGCGCCGACGCTCGAGCAGATCGTGGCGCTTAGGCGCGAGGAGGCGGCGGCGCTGGCCCAGGGCGGCGACCTCTACGACGCGCTCCTGAACGACTACGAGCCCGGCATGACGGGGGCGCAGGTCGAGGAGATGTTCGCCGAGCTTCGCCCCGGGCTCGTGTCCCTGCGCGAGCGCATCCTCGGCGCCACGCGCGTGATGCCGGCGATCGACCGCGAGTTCCCCGAGGAGGGGCAGCTGCGGCTGTCGCGCGAGCTGGCGCTCGCCTTCGGCTACGACCTCGTCCACGGGCGCATCGACAAGGCGGTGCACCCGTTCTCGTCGGGGTCCGGCCTCGACGTGCGGATCACCACGCGGACGAACCCGCGCGATCCGTTCAACTGCTTCTATTCGACGATCCACGAGGTCGGCCATGCCGCCTACGAACAGGGGATCGACCGGGCCTATCTGCTCACGCCGGTCGGACAGGGCGCCTCGATGGGCGTGCACGAGAGCCAGAGCCGGATCTACGAGAACCAGCTCGGCCGCTCGCGGGCCTTCACGGCCTTCCTCTACAACCGGATGCTGGCGACCTTCGACGAGTTCGGGATCGAGGATGCCGAGGCTTTCTACGCCGCAGTGAACGCGGTGCGGCCAGGCTTCATCCGGACCGAGGCCGACGAGGTGCACTACAACCTCCACATCCTGATGCGCTTCGACCTCGAGCGCGCGCTGATCGAGGGGCTTCTCGAGGTGGTGGACCTGCCCGAGGCCTGGAACGCGCGCTTTGCCGCGGATTTCGGGGTGACGGTCGACAAGCCCTCGCACGGGGTGCTGCAGGACGTGCACTGGTCGGCGGGGCTGTTCGGCTACTTCCCGACCTACACGCTCGGCAACGTCTATGCGGGCTGCCTGCACGAGGCGCTCAGGGCTGCGGTGCCCGACCTCGACGCGCATCTGATGGAAGGCGACACGGCGCCGGCGACAGGCTGGCTGCGCGACAATCTCCAGCGCTTCGGGGGCCTGCGCGAGCCGCGCGACACGATCCGGGCGGCGACCGGGAGGGAGCCTTCGGTGGCGCCGCTTCTGGCCTATCTCGAGGCGAAGTTCGGCGAGCTATACGGTTTCTGAAGGGAAGCGCGAGGGGGCTGTCTGCCCCGTCCTGCCGCAGGTAGCCAGGCGGAAGAGCGAGGGGCGCTGCCCCCGTCCTGCCGGAGGCAGGCAAGCGGAAGAGCGAGGGGCGCTGCCCCTCGCGCTCCCCGGGTTATTTCGGGACAGATGGAGGCAGGACGGCCTGTGCCTGCCCTCAGTCGTTGAGGC
>DAINOF010000050.1:0-10023 GCA_036735505.1 Paracoccaceae bacterium | reverse complement strand
TATTTCGGGACAGATGGAGGCAGGACGGCCTGTGCCTGCCCTCAGTCGTTGAGGCTGTCGAAGGTCCGGCCGTTGCGGACGAGGTCGGTGAGAAGCCCCGCCGGCGACCAGAGGGCCGGATCCTCGGGCGTCAGCTCCTGGAGGTCCTTTCGGATGAGGAGGAGTCCGGCGAGGTCGGCCCATTTCAGCGGCCCGCCCCGCCAGCGCGGGAAGCCGAAGCCGTGGACCATGGCGACGTCGATGTCCGAGGGCCGTTGCGCGACGCCCTCCTCGAGAACCCGGGCGCCCTCGTTCACCATGGCGAGAAGGCAGCGGCGCTGGATCTCGCCGGCCGCGATGCGGCGGGGGACGATGCCCTTGCGCCTGCGCTCGAGGTCCACGATCCGCGTCACCTCGGGGTCTTCGGCGGCCTGGGTGGAGCCGGCGCGGTAGACGTAGTAGCCGCGCCCGTTCTTCTGGCCGTAGCGGCCGGCCTCGCAGAGGAGGTCGCCGATCGCCACGTAGCGCGCCGCGGGGTCGCGGGTCGGCGCGCCGCGGCGGCGGCGCGTCCAGGAGATGTCGAGGCCGGCGAGATCGGCCACCTGGTAGGGGCCGAGCGGGAAGCCGAAGGCGCGCATGGCGGCGTCGATCTCGGCCACCGAGGCACCGTCCTCGAGCGCCTGGTCGGCGGCCTTGCGATAGGCGCCGGCGATGCGGTTCGCGATGAAGCCTTCGCTCGGTTCGGCCCGGACCGGGATCTTGCCCAGCTGCCGCGCGAGGGCGAGGGCGGTCGCCACCACGTCGGGGGCGGTCTCGGCGCCGACCACGACCTCGAGGAGCCGCATCACATGGGCGGGGGCGTGGAAGTGGAGCCCGATCACATCGCGGGGGCGGCGGGTTCCGGCGGCGAGGAGGTCGACGTCGAGATGCGAGGTGTTGGTGGCGAGGATCGCGCCGGCCGGCAGGACCGCGTCGAGCGCGGCGAAGACCGCCTGCTTGGCGGTGAGGTCCTCGGGCACGGCCTCGATCGCGAGGTCGCAGTCGGCGAGCGCCGCGGGATCGAGCGCGCCGCGCAGACGGTCGAGCCGGCGGTCGCGCACCTCGGACGTCATGCGTCCGCGCTTCACCGCGCCGTCGAGCATGTCGAGAACGCGCGCGACCGAGACTTCGAGCGCCCCCTCGTCGCGCTCGACCAGCGTCACGGGAAGGTCGGCGTTGAGGAGCGCCACGGCGATTCCCGACCCCATCGTGCCGCCGCCGACGACGCCTGCGGCGCGGATCTCGCGCCCGCGGCCGGTCTCGGGGAAGCGGGCCGCGCGGCGCTCGGCCATGGCGATGTGGCGCAGCGCGGCCGACTGGGGCGAGGCGGCCAGATCCTCGAGCGCCGCGCGCTCGTAGTCCATGCCCGCCTCGAAGGTCATGAGCAGCGCCGCCTCGACGCAGTCGACGATGCGGCGCGGCGCCTCGAGCGGCGAAGCCGCGAGCGCCGCCCTTTCCCCGTTCACGGCCGCGAGATAGGCGGCGGGATCGGCGAAGCCGGCCTCTGCCGCAGAGGTCGGCCGCGGGCCGAGCCCCTCGTCGGGCAGGGACTGGGCGAAGGCCACGGCCGCGCTGTCGAGGTCGCCTTCGACGACGCCGTCGACGATGCCGGCCTCGGCAGCGGCATCGGCGCCGAGGGGGCGGCCGCGCAGCATCAGGTCCAGCGCCGCCCGCGCGCCGGCGAGCCGCGGCAGCCGCTGCGTGCCGCCGGCGCCGGGGATGAGCCCCAGCGCCACCTCGGGCAGCCCGATCCGCGCGTCCTCGGCCGTCAGGCGGTAGTGGCATGCGAGCGCAAGCTCGAGCCCCGCACCCAGCGCCGCGCCATGGATCGCCGCCACGACGGGCTTCGGCGCGGCCTCGATCCGCGCGAGCACGTCGGCGAGGCGCGGCGCCTCGGGCGCGCGGGGCCCGGTCGCGATCTCGGCGCCCGCCGGGAAGGTCCGGCCGGCCGCGCGGATCACGAGCGCGTCGACTCCGTCATCGGCAAGGGCGCGGTCGAGGGCCTCGAGCAGCGCCGCGCGAACCTCCTGCGTCAGGGTATTCGCCGGCGGATTGTCGACAGAGAGGACGGCGATCCGCTCCTCGACCCTGGTGTGCACCTTGTCCGACATCCCGCTCCCAACCGAAGGCCGATGGTTCGGCAGGACCAGTTGTAGTCGAGCCGCCGCACAACGCAACATCGCGGGTGCCGCCGCGGGTCGCCGGGGCCGCAGGCATCCGTCGCCGAGGCCGCCTGACCGGCCGGGTCGATGCCTGTCAGGCGGCGCATCTGCTGCAGAGGGGCGTTGCGGGAAGCACGTCGAGCCGTGCCTCGGCGATCTGTTCGCCGCATGTCGCGCAGGTGCCATAGCTGCCCTCGGCGATCCGGGCGAGCGCGGCGCGGATCGCCCGCATCTCGGCGAGGCCCGCCTGCCCCATCCCCTCGAGCACCTCGTCCTCCTCGCGCTCGACGGCCAGGTCCTCCCAATCGCGGGCGGTATGGGAGTCGAGTTCGACCTCGATCGAGAGAAGCCGCGTCTCGAGCTCCGCCAGCCGCGCCCTCAGTGCCGCTTCCCGCTGTGCCGTCTGCATCCACGTGCCTCCTCTGCCTGGCTTCACGCAGGGTAGGAACGGGCGGACCCGCCGGTCTTGATGCTTGTCAATCGGACCGGAGCGTCAGATCGGCAGGTTGTTCCAGAGATCCTCCTCCTCGGGAGTCTCGGTCAGGACAGGGCAGGCGCCAGCGGCGGCCCCGCGCCGCGCGGGCTGCGCCCGCATCTGCGCCTTGACGGTCTTCCCAGGCGCCGGCTCGTTCGCCGCACGCTTGAGACGCGGCGCAAGCTCGTCGGGCAGCGCTTCGACGCTTCCGGTGTTGCTCATGCGAACTCCTCCCCTTATGCGAGATCGTGAATGTTAGCACGCGAGGACGACATCCATGCGACAGAGTGCTCGCACCACCCTCAGACTCGGGCGCCAAGGCGACACGTCGCTGCCCAGACGTGCGGACTACGTCGCTGCGACCGGGTCCCGGGCGCTCAGGTGGGGCAGTACTGCTCGTAGAGCGTGTAGATGACCGGCGCGATGCGGCCGTCGGCAAGGCTGTAGCGCATCGTCCGCCCCTCGCGCCGCGCAACCACGATGCCTTCGGACCGGAGCCGGGCGAGCTGCTGGCTGACATAGGCCTGCGGCAGGCCGAGCGCCGTCTCGAGCTCGGTCACGCTCTTCTCAGCATCGACGAGCTGGCACAGAAGCATCAGCCGCGACGGATTGGACAGCGCCCGCAACATCGCCGCAGCCTCGACAGCCGCACCTGCCATCATTTCCTGCATCGTCGGTCGGTCTGCCTCTTGCATGCTCTCGGTCCGCAACCTATTCATATATCTATCTTGCAATGTGACGCGCCTTAAAATATAGTTCATCCAAGTACACGGGGAAAAGAGGAAACATGATGTCTCCCCACGTTCGAGCCTTCTTCGACGAGACGACCAACACCATTTCCTATGTGGTCAGCGATGCGCAGGGCCGATCGGCGGCCATCATCGACAGCGTGCTCGACTTCGACTACGCGAGCGGCCCTACCAATACCCGGTCGGCCGACGCGATCGTGGCGCATGTCGAAGCCGCCGGACTCGAAACAGTATGGATTCTCGAGACGCATGTCCATGCGGACCACCTGTCGGCCGCCCCCTATCTGCAGGAGAAGCTCGGCGGCAAGATCGGCATCGGCGAGAACATCACCGTCGTGCAGGACACCTTCGGCAAGGTGTTCAACGAAGGCACCGAGTTCCAGCGCGACGGCTCGCAGTTCGACCGGCTGTTCAGGGACGGCGACAGCTTTTACCTGGGCCAGATGCGCGCCGACGTCCTGCATACGCCGGGCCACACGCCGGCCTGCCTGACCTACGTCATCGGCGACGCGGCCTTTGTGGGCGACACGCTGTTCATGCCCGACTTCGGCACCGCGCGCTGCGACTTCCCCGGCGGCTCGGCCGAGGACATGTACGCGTCCGTCCAGCGAATCATGAGCCTGCCCGACGAGACCCGCATCTTCGTCGGCCACGACTACAAGGCGCCGGGCCGGGACGAGTATGCCTGGGAAAGCACCGTGGGTGAACAGAAGGCGAAGAACGTCCATGTGGGCGGCGGCCGGACGAAGGAGGACTTCGTGGCCATGCGGACCGGGCGCGACGCGCGCCTCGCCATGCCCCGGCTCATCATTCCCTCCCTTCAGGTCAACATGCGCGCCGGGCACATGCCGCCCGCAGACGCGCAGGGCGACGTCTTTCTGAAGGTACCGGTGAACAAGCTCTGACATTCAGCAATCGGACAGGATCATGGAACAGGACTGGATCTGGGGCCTCGTCGGCGGCCTCGTCATCGGGATGGGGGGCGCCGTCTTTCTCCTCGCAAACGGAAGGATCATGGGCGCGTCGGGAATCCTCGGCGGGCTCGTCGACGGCAGCGGCCGCGCGACATGGGCCGAGCGCGCCGCCTTCATCGTGGGGCTCGTGGGTCTGCCCGCGCTCGCCCTGACAGTCATCGGCCCGGCCTCCACGAATGTGACCTCCAACCTCGCCGTGGTGGTCCTCGCGGGGCTGCTCGTGGGCCTCGGCACGCGGATCGCCAACGGCTGCACCAGCGGGCACGGCGTCTGCGGGATCTCGCGGCTGTCGCTGCGCGGCATGGTGGCGACGGTGTTCTACATCCTCGCGGGGGGCGTCACGATCGTCCTGTTCCGCCACGTGCTGGGAGTGATCTGACATGCGCAACCTCTTCGCCTTCGTGGCCGGCGGCCTTTTCGGCTTGGGCCTCATGATCTCGGGAATGACCGATACCACCAAGGTCCAGGGCTGGCTCGACGTCTTCGGCAACTGGGATCCGACGCTCGCCTTCGTCATGGGCGGCGCGATCCTGCCCATGGCCGTGGCCTGGCAGCTGACGCGCGGGCGGCGCCCGATTGTCGGCGGCACCTTCCCCGAGCCGCCGAAGACCGAGATCGGCCGCAAGCTCGTCATCGGCTCGACGCTCTTCGGGATGGGCTGGGGGCTTGCCGGGCTCTGCCCCGGCCCGGCGATGGCTTCGCTCAGCTACGGCGGGCTCGGCGGCGCGGTGTTCCTCGTGGCGATGATCGCAGGGATGCTCGCGGCGCCGCCCGTCATCGCGAGGCTTGACGCCATGCCGCAGACCGCCGGATAACCGCATCATGGACATCAGACCCATCTCCGACACCTTCGCCGTCTCGCCCCAGATCGCGCCCGAGGACGTCGCGGCGATCAAGGCCGCGGGCTTCGCCACGGTCGTCTGCAACCGCCCCGATGCCGAAATCCCGCTTGAAGTGCAGGCCGACGCGATCCGCGCGGCCGTCGAGGCGGCGGGGCTGAGCTTCGTCATGAACCCGCTCAGCCACGGGTCGCTGAGCATGGACCATGTCGAGACGCAGGGGCGTGCACTGGCGGCGTCGGACGGGCCGGTCTTCGCCTACTGCGCGTCGGGCAATCGCAGCGCGATCCTCTGGGCGCTGTCGCAGGCGGGCGCGGTCCCGACCGACGACCTCATCGCCGCCGGCGGGCGCGCAGGCTACAACCTCGAGCCCGTGCGGCAGCAGATCGACGCGCTCGCGCGGGGCTGAGCCTTACCCGAGGGGCGGAAGGCCGGGCAGCGGTGGCAGGCCCGGCAGGTCGGTCAGCGGCGGCAGGCCGGGCAGGTCGGGCAGCGGAAGGGCGGAGAGCGGCATGGGCGCCGCCATCGGCAGGTCGGACAGGCCCGACGGTCCCGGCCCCGGCCCGGGGCCGGGACCCAGAAGCGACGGCCCGGGCTGCGGCGCCGAGGCGTGGGGTTTCGGCGCATCCTTCGCAAGGACGCGCACCGCGCGGTAGCCGCCGCTCTGCCCCAGATGCCCGGGCGCGATCAGCCGGCCGAGCGGCGCCTCGAGCCGGATGCTGCGCACCGACAGCCCCGAAAGCGGCAGCACGTCGCCGGGCGCGAGGTTGAGGACCGTCGCAAGCGGCACGCTGATCCGGCCGAGCACGGCCTCGAGTTCGCCCTCGGCCGGCAGGATCGACGCCTTCAGCGACCCGTCCGACGCGGCCGGAGCCCGGGCGGCGCCCGGCGCCGGAAGGAGAAGCCGCAGGACGCCGCTGCGCTTCCCGCCGCCAAGCGCCAGCTCGAGCCGCGTCTCGAGGAAGGCGCCCTCCTCGAGCTTCAGGAGCGCGGCGCGCAGGTCGGGAAAGGCGGCGCCTGCATAGGGCGATGCCGCCTCGCCGCGGGCGTCGGCGATGGCGGCGAGCCAGTCGTCGAGGACATGGCGCAGAAGCGCCGCGTCCACCGCCGTGGGCGGGCGGGGCTCGACCCGGGAGTTGCTCACCTTGCCGGTCGTCTGGACCTCGACGAGGGCCGTGCGCAGCATGGCGTCGACGATCATGAGGCCGCGCCCGGTACCGCCACCGTCGAGCGCCAGAAGCAGCGCATCCTCCGGCACGGCGAGGGTCCCGGGCAGGTCGAGTTCGCTCTCCTCGCAGCCGGCGAGCGACAGTTCGAGCCCGAGCCGGTCCGCCGCCACGCGCGGCAGGATGCGCCGCCAGACCTCGCCCGAGCCGTCGCGCGGGCTGCGCCCGGCGGCAGGGCGCGGCGGGCGCACGAGAAGACGGGTGTGCGAGGCGTCGGTCACGGTCGTTCCCTGTTTGTTTCGCCGCTTCTCGCATGCCGCGGGTAAAGACCGTGTTTAAGCGCTCGGCCGCCGCTGCGCGGGCGCGTCTTTCAGGCCGCCGCTGCGCGGGCGCGGGGCAGGACCACGCGGAAGGCCGCGCCCCCCTGCCCGGGCAGGTAGGCGATCGAGCCGCCGAGCTTGTCCATCACCTCGCGGCAGATGGCGAGCCCGAGCCCCGCGCCCCCCGCCGCGCGGGTGTCGCTCAGGCGGGAGAACTTCTCGAAGATCAGGTCCTGCTTGGCTTGCGGGATGCCGGAGCCGTTGTCCATGAAGTCCACGGTCACGGCGGCGCCCGCCCGCGCGACGCGGATCCGCAGCGCGGGCTCGGCCGCAGCGCAGTACTTCTGCGTGTTCGAGATGAGGTTGATGAAGACCTGCGCAAGCCGGTCGGGGTCGGTCGTGACCACCACCGTCTCGGCCAGGCGTTCCCGGTGAATGACGAGCTGCGGCCCGTCCCCTTGCGCGACCGTGGCGTCGATGGCGCGGTCGATGACCTCGCCGAGGCTCACGGTCTCGACATGCAGCGAGACCACGCCGTTCTCGAGCACGCTCAGATCGAGCAGGTCGTCGAGAAGCCGCGTGAGCCGCCGCGTCTCGTCGTGGATGATGCGCGAATACCGCGCGCGTTCGCCGGACTTCATCCGCTCGGCGCCCATCAGGATCTCCGAGAAGGCGCGAATCGAGGTCATCGGCGTGCGCAGCTCGTGGCTGATCTGGCTCAGGAAGGCGTCCTTCTGGATCGAAAGCTGGGTGAGCTTGTCGTTGGCCTCGCGCAATTGCCGCGCGGTGCGTTCGAGCTCGACCGACTTGGCGGCGAGCTGGCTCGAATACTCCATGATCTGCGCGGCTTCGTCGGCGACCTTCATCAGATCCTCGACCGAGACCGAGGCCGCGCCGGTGATCTGCACGACCATGGCATGGGCCGTCGCCGCGCCGACCGAACCCGACAGGCGCCGCTCGAGCGACTGGAGGAAGGCGGGTGTCACGTCGGGCAGGTAGCCGCGCTTGCCCTGCGCCTCGGCCTCGCGGCGGAAGAGCGCCTGCGCCTCGCGGCTGCCGAGGATGCGCTGCGCCATCACCAGAAGGTCTTCGGCGTCGCCGAGGTCGGCCCCAGCGCCCCGCGTCGCGTCGGACGAGCGGTAGACGTTGACGAAGACCGCGCCCTGCAGCCGCTCGAGCGGGGTCGGAAAGCTCAGGAGCGAGCCGAGGATGAAGGCCGAGGTGTTGAAGAGCAGGCTCCAGAGGACGGTATGGACGAGAGGGTCGATCCCCTCGATCCCGAAGAGCGCCTGCGGCCGGAGAAGCGACAGGCCGAACGGCCCCTCGGCCAGCGCCGCGGCGGTCAGGACCGCGCCGGGGCCGAGGCTCGGCAGGAAGTAGGTGTAGGACCAGACGGCAAAGCCGGTCACGAGCCCGAAGGCGGCGCCGATCCGCGTGGCGCCGCGCCAGAAGATGCCGCCGATCATCGCGGGCAGGATCTGCGCCACGCCCACGAAGGCGATGAGCCCGATGGCCGCAAGCGCCTCGCCGCCGCCCGACAGGTGATAGTAGGCGTAGCCGAGTGCCAGGATCCCCGTGATCGTCAGCCGCCGGGACATGAGGACAATCCCGCGCACATCGCCCGGATCGCCGCCGCGTCGCTGCCGCAGGCGCAGCCAGATCGGCATGACGATGTGGTTCGACACCATGGTGGAGAGCGCGATGGAGGCGACGATGACCATCGAGGTCGCGGCCGAGAAGCCGCCGAGGAACGACAGCATGGCAAGCCCCTGATGCCCGAAGGCAAGCGGCACGGTCAGCACGAAGGTGTCGGGGTTGGTGCCGGGGGGCATGACGGCGAGGCCCGCGACCGCGATGGGCACGACGAAGAGCGACAGGAGGAACAGGTAGGCCGGGAAGGCCCAGGCGGCGGTCAGGAGGTGGCGTTCGTCGGTGTTCTCGACGACGAGGACATGGAACATGCGCGGCAGGCAGATGAAGGCCGCGGCCGAGACCAGGGTCAGCGCGATCCAGCGGTCGGCTTCGAGCCCCCACCCGGCGATCTCGGACCGCTCGACCATGGCGAGCATCTCGGCCGGCCCGCCCGCGACCCCGAAGACGACGAAGAGCCCCACCCCCACGAGCGCCATCAGCTTCACCACGGCCTCGACCGCGATGGCCATGACCACGCCGTTGTGCTTTTCGTCCACGTCGAGGTTGCGGGTGCCGAAGATGATGGTGAAAAGCGCAAGCCCCGCCGCCACCCAGACCGCCGTGGGATCGAGCGAGCCCTCGACGGGGCCCGTCGCGGTCTCGGGGGCGAAGGTGCGGAAGGCAAGCGTCACCGACTGGAGCTGCAGCGCGATGTAGGGCGTGCCTGCCGTGACGCAGAGCAGCGTCATGAAGACGCCCAGCATCGGCGACTTGCCGTAGCGCGACGAGATGAGGTCTGCGATCGAGGTGATGCGCTGCGTCCGCCCGATCCGGACGAGCTTGCGCAACAGCACGAACCAGCCGACCATCACGAGCGTGGGCCCGAGGTAGATCGTCACGAACTCGAGCCCCGAGCGCGCGGCATAGCCGACCGCGCCGAAGAAGGTCCAGCCGGTGCAGTAGACCGACAGCGCGAGCGTGTAGACGACCGGCGACCGGAGCCAGGCCGTCCGCCCGCGCAGCGCCGCGCGCTCGGCCGCGAAGGCCACGCCAAAAAGAAGGAAGACGTAGAGCAGGCAGGCAGCAATGATGACGTTGAAGCTCATCATGGCTCAGCCGTCCGGGTCCACGCCCCGATCCTCGTTGCGCGCGAGCCGCCGCGACAGGACGAGCGCGAGGCCGATGAGGACGATCCACGCCGCGAAAAGGTACAAGAGCCCGACGGTCGTCCGCGCGTCGGTCCACAGAAGCGGAAGGGCGAAGAGGAAGCCGCCGAGCCAGGGCAGCAGCCGCGCCGCGTCCTCGAGCCTCCGGCGGCGGTAGCTGCCGCGGGCGAGGAACAGCGGCTCGTGGCTGTCCCTCATCGGGGCACGATCTCGCGCAGCGTCTCGAGCACCTCCGCGTTCGAGAAGGGCTTGGTCATGAAGCGCGAGGCGCCGCAGCGTTCGGCCATCTCGCGGTCCTTGCTCTGGCCGCGCGCGGTCAGCATCAGGACGGGAAGCTGGCGGGTGTCGTCGGCGGAGCGCAGGTCGGCCAGGATGTCGTAGCCCGACCGGTTCGGCAGCATCGCGTCGAGGATCACGCCGTCGGGCCGCCGCCGCCGGATCGCGTCCATCGCGGTGGCACCGTCGGCATGGGTGTCGACCGCCCAGCCGTCCCGCGACAGGATGAAGCGGATCGCCTCGATG
>DAINOF010000049.1:0-14776 GCA_036735505.1 Paracoccaceae bacterium | reverse complement strand
CGCCGAGCGTGTCGTTGACCATCTCGCGCACTTCCATGATGCGCCGCGGATAGGCCCGGGCCTCGCCGTTGACCTCGATCCCGAACACGATGTCGTCGTCGTCAAGCCAGGTCGCCTCGGCCGCCGTGCTGACCTCGGGGTCGTCGGCGGCCGGGATGCAGGTGCAGGGCTCGTCCGTTCGCCCGAAGGGCCGGTCGTCGATCAGCACCCCGCCCCAGGACACGTGCCGCCAGTCGATGTCGCCCTCGACGAACAGGCGCTCCCAGCCGGGGACGGCGGTGGTGAAGATCGCGCGCTTGACGTCGAGATAGCCGGGCGGCGTGGGGATCTCCCAGGCGATCAGGTGGTTCGTGACAACCTCCCAGTGATTGCCCGCGGGGGGTGCGATGCCCAGAAGGCCCGCCGCCGTCGCCGCCAGCTCGGCGTTCAGTCGCGAGCTGGCGACGAAGCGCATCATGTCGCTGACGATCCACGCGACCCGGGGATCGCCCGATGCCGCGATCTCGGCCAGTGCGGCGGCCTGGTCCGCGCCCCAGGCCGACTGCCGGACGCTTTCGACGAAGGCCACGCGGATCGCCCTTTGCAACCCGTCAGACAGGGGGCCGTCCGGAACCGCCGGCGGGGCGCCGAATTCGGCAATGACGTAACTCGGCAGTGTGCCTTCGGCCCGGGCCGGCGGCGTCCACAGCGCCAGCGCGAGGAGCGGGGCGACGAGGATCCTCAGACTGCGCCGCATCGATGTCACCCCTCGCCCCTCTGCCGACCGGCCTGGAACGGCCTGTCGCGGGGGGAGCTTCCGCCAAGTCGCATCTCGGCGCCAGTCACGTCTCGATCAAGCCTGAGTGATCCCCCGCATGCCGCCACCAAGGACGGCGCCGTCCGGCCCGCGTCCCGCCGGCCGCCTCAGCCTCGGGCGGCGCCGAGACCCGCGGCGACGAGGGAGAAGGCTGCCGCCACCAGCATGAGCGGCACGATCTCGAAACCGCCGAGCAGCATGATCAGGCTCGCCGCAAGCGCCGCCCCGCAGGACTGCCCGAAGACGCGCGCGAGGGACATCATCCCGCTGGCACCACCTGCGCGGTCCATCGGCGCGGTGGTGATGATCGTCCGGCTGTTCGGCGCCTGGAAGAGCGAGAACCCGATCCCGCAGAGCGCAAAGCGCCAAAGGATGTCGGCGTTCGACGGATCGGCCGGCAGGCCGGCGACGAGCCCCAGTCCGACGGCGAACAGGCTCATGCCGGCTGCGCTCTGCGCCGCGCGCCAGGGCCTGTCCGCGAGCCAGCCGGCGAGGGGCGCGGTCGCGGCGACCGCGAGGGGCCAGGGCGTCAGCAAAAGTCCGGTGACCGCGGGGCTGCGCCCGAGGACGTCGTGCAGGAAGAAGGGCAAGGACACGAGGGCGAGGAACTGCGCCACGAACGAGCTGACCGAGGCAGCGATGGAGATCGCGAAGGGCCGGTGCGCCAGAAGATCGATCGGGAACAGCGGCGACGCCACCTGCGATTGCCGCCGGACCAGCAGCGCGAAGGCGACGGCGGACACGGCGAGTTCGGCGAGGGTCAGGGCGAGCATCTCGCCGCGCCCCAGGCGGCTCAGCGCGTAGATCAGCAGACCGAAGGCGAGCGCGTTGAGGACGGCGCTCGGCAGGTCGAAGCGGTTTCCGCGCCCTGCGATCCGGGGAAGCGTCAGCGCCCCTGACAGAAGGATGGTCACGCAGATCGGGACGTTCAGAAGGAACAGCCACTGCCAGGATGCGACCGACAGCACGGCACCCGCCACCGTCGGTCCCGCCGCGGCCGAGACGCCCACGACGAGCGAGATGACCGCGATTCCCCGCCCGATCTCGCCGGCCGGCACGATGTGCCTGACCATCGCGCCGTTGATGCTCATGATGGCGCCCGCGCCGATGCCCTGCACCGCCCGTGCGATCACCAGCGTGGTGATCGAGTCGGCCGCGGCGCAGAAGACCGACGCGATGCCGACAAGAGCCACGCCTGCGAAGTAGACCTTGCGGAAGCCGATCGCCTCGCCGAGCGCGGCCATGGGCAGAAGGCAGGCCACGACCGACAGCTGGAACGCGGTGATCACCCAGATCGCCGACGCGGCGCTGACGTTCTGGTCGGCGGCGATGGACGGCAGGGCCACGTTCATCATCGACGCGTCGAGGACCGACAGCATGACGGCCGTGCCGAGCGTCAGGAACGCGTAGAAGCGTTGCGGCTGCGGCAGCCCGCCGTGAGCGGGCGCGCCGGACTGCATGGCGGCCCGGCCGCCTGTGGCTTGATACGTCAAATGTCTGCCCAATCCATTGCGGACCTCCGAGTTCCGGACTTGACGCGCAAGCCCGAACTCACCCTCCGATGTGTCCGCAGCCGGGCTCAGCCGGCCACGCTTGTCGTCCTGCGGTCCTGATCGGCCGCCGCGTCGTCCGGGGCGTGCTGGGCCGCCCTGCCTTCGGCCGGACCGTTGCGCTGCTCGATCTCCCGCCACTGGCGGACGATGCGCTGCCCGTTCTGATAGACGTGCTCGACCGTGAGTTCCTCGGCACGCCGCTGCTGGCCGCGGCGCAGCGCGTCGAGGATGCTCTCATGCGAGGCCTGGTTCGCGGCGAGCGTTGCCGGTTCGATCCAGCGGTAGCGGATCTCCTTGAGCACCGGGATGTCGCGCGTGCGCTGGAGCGCCGCCTCGAGATAGGGATTGTCTGCCGCCCGGTCGATCCTGAGGTGGAACGCCTCGTTCAGCTCTTCCCAGCGGCGCAGCTCGGCGGCGGTCCAGATCCCTTCTTCCAGAAGCTCGCGGCCGGACACGACCTGGGCCCGCAACTGGTCCAGGAGCTCCTCTCCAAGGCCGTTCTCGCAGGCCAGCCGGGCGGCGAGACCCGCAAGCGTCGCACGCAGATCGTAGATCTTCACCACGTCCTTCGACGTGAAGACCTGCACGGTGTAGCCGCTGTTGGGGGTGTACTGCAGCAACCCCTCGGTCGCGAGCACGGACAGCGCCGCGCGCACCGGCGTCCGCGACACGCCGAGCCGGCGCGCGAGGTCGATCTCGTTCATCCGCGCCCCGGCCGCGAATTCGCCCTCGAGGATCCCCTCGCGGATCCGCCGCTCGATCATCTGGCTTCGGGTCGTCATCCGGTACTCCTCCCCCCTCTTGGCCCCGCCTCTTCCCGGGCGGGGTCTTGTGCCTGTCCGATACGGGCCGCGGCCCAAGGCCTGAAGCGTCGGCCCGGGCCGCGCGGTTTCATTGCGCGGCGGTACGCATCGCGTTCGCCTGAAGCACATCTACCAGCATCTCGGTATCCATGACGTCCCCGAAGGTGGCGTAGAAGGCCGTCAGCGCGGCGTTGTGTTCGGCATCCGTCATCGCGGCGTTCCCGTCCGAGACCATGATCGTCTTGTAGTTCAGCATCATGGCATCCCGCGCGGTCGATTCGCAGCACACGCTCGTCACGGTGCCGGTCACGATCACGGTCTTGATGCCGCGGGCCTTCAGCCGGTCGTGCAGGTCCGACGAGCCCTGGATCAGGGCCGAGAACCGGTGCTTGAACACGGTCTCGTCGCCGGGCTTCACGACGAGATCGGGATAAAGCTCGTGCCCGATCGCGCCGACCTCCATGTTCGACTGGCGCTTGGCGGCGCGTTCAGGGTCGAAGCCCGTCATCGCATACCAGTGCGACCAGCTCTCGCGGCTTTCCTCGGTGATGGTGTTGCGGATCCAGTAGACGGTGCCGCCGCTCGCACGCACCGCATCGGCGAGCCGGTTGACGTTGGGCACAATGTCGACGCAGCCGGGCACGAAGGCGGCCGCGTATTCCTCGACCATGAAGGCGTTCTGCAGGTCGACGACGAGAAGCGCGGTCGTTGCCGGGTCCAGATCGTCGTGGATGTGCTCCTTGCCGCGGCGGTCGACGACGCGCTCGACGATGTAGTCTGGAATCTTCACGCTATGCATGGGTCTTTCCTTTCTCTCTCTGGGGTGGGTCGGATCGGGTGCCGGCGCGAAGACCGGCGGCATCGAGCTGTGCACACATCGCGTGGCGGCCCGGGCCTGTCTCGACCACGGGCGGCAGGGTGGCGCGGCAGGCGTCGGCGACGAAGCGGCAGCGCGGGGCGAAGGCGCAGCCGGGCGGCAGCGCCGCGAGGTCGGGCGGGCTGCCGGGGATCGCCTCGATGTCGAGGTCGCGCGGCTGGCCGCGCACCGTCGAGGACAGCATCCCCCGAGTGTAGGGGTGGCGCGGGTCGAGCAGCACGTCCGAGGCGGCCCCGTACTCCACGATCCGCCCGGCATACATCACCGCCACCTTGTCGGCGATCTGGGCCGCCACGCCGAGGTCGTGCGTGACGAAGACGATGCCCATGCCAAGCTCTTCCTGCAGCCGCTTCAGGAGGATCAGCACCTGGATCTGCACGGTCGCGTCGAGCGCGGTGGTCGGTTCGTCGGCAAGGAGCAGCCGCGGCTCGCACGACAGCGCGAGCGCGATCATCGCGCGCTGGCGCAGCCCGCCCGACAGCTCATGCGGAAAGGCCTTGAGCCGCCGTTCCGGCGAGGGGACGCGGACGAGCGTCAGGAGCTCGAGCGCGCGGTCCATCGCCTGGGCCCTGGTGCCGCCCCGGTGATGGCGCACGGTCTCGGCGATCTGCTCGCCGATGGTGAACACGGGATCGAGCGAGGTCATCGGTTCCTGGAACACCATCGACACGATGTCGCCGCGAATCGCGTTCAACTCGCGGTTCGTGAGCGCCAGCACGTCACGCCCGTCGAGCGTGATCGACCCGCCGACCGTGGCGCGGCGCTCGGGCAAGAGGCGCATGAGCGCGCGCATCGTGACGGACTTGCCCGAGCCCGACTCGCCGATGATGCAGAGGACCTCGCCCGCGCCGAGGGTGAAGGAGACGTCGTTCACCGCGGTGACCGAGCTGTCGCGCGCGCGGAACCGGACCGAGAGGTTGCGCACGTCGAGAAGCGGCGCGGCCATCACGGGCGCCCTCCGGCGCGGAGCGCGGGTTCGGCCCGGACCGGCGCGGCGGCCGGCGACCCGACGCGGCTGTGCCCCGAGCCCGCGTCGTGCATGTGACAGGCGACCTGGTGCTCTCCCGCCCCGGCGAGCGTCGGCACCTTCTGCGCGCAGAGATCCTCGGCAAAGGCGCAGCGGGTGTGGAAGCGACAGCCCGGTGGCGGGTCGACCGGGTTCGGCGGATCGCCTGCGATGGGCGCCTCGGTCAGTCGCTCGGCCGGGTCCGTCGACAGCTGCGAGGCCAGGAGCGCCAGCGTGTAGGGGTGCTTGGCGTTGCCGTAGATCTCGTCCACCGGGCCGATCTCGACGACTTCGCCCAGGTACATGACCAGCACGCGGTCCGAGATGTACTGCACCACATGCAGGTCGTGGGAGATGAAGAGGTAGGTCAGGCTGAAATGCGTCCTGAGGTGGCGAAGCAGGTTCAGCACCTGCGCCTCGACCGACTTGTCCAGCGCCGACACGGCCTCGTCGAGGATCAGCATTCGCGGCTCGAGCGCCAGCGCGCGGGCGATGTTCACCCGCTGCTTCTGCCCCCCTGACAGCTCGTGCGGGTAGCGGTCGGCGAAGAGCTGTGCGGGCAGGCCGACCTTGTCGAGCAGTTCCCAGGCCGTGGCCCGCGCGGCCTCGGGCGTCGCGCCATGGACGCGGGGCCCGTAGGCGACCGATTCGCCCACCGGCAGGCGCGGGTTGAGCGAGGAGGACGAGTCCTGGAACACCATCTGCATGTTGCGCCTGAGCTCGCGCAGCGGAAGGCCCTGCCGCCCGCCCACCGCGTCCCCGTCGAATATCATCTCGCCCGAGTCGTGCGGGACGAGGTGCATGATCAGCCGCGCGAGGGTGGACTTGCCGCAACCGGATTCGCCCACCACGCCCAGCGTCTCGCCCTTGCGCACCGCGAAGGACACGCCGTCTACGGCCTTGACGGTGGCGACGGTGGTGTTCAAGAGCCCGCCCCGGATCGGAAAGTGCTTCCTGAGGTTGCGCACGATCAACATGGGCTGGCGCGCGCCGCCCCGGTCGCGCGGATCGCCCTTCGGGACTTCGCGCAGGGCGGGCGGCTCGAGCGTGTCGGGAGGGGGGGTCATCGGTGCCTCCTCAGGCCTTGACGTCCATGGCGGTGCGCAGACCGTCACTGACGAGGTTGAAGGACAGCGACATCACGAAGATCGCGATCCCGGGAAGCGCGCAGACCAGCGGCTGGACGTACACGGCCTGCCGCAGGCTCGAGAGCATGCCGCCCCAGTCGGGTACCGGCGGCGTGACGCCGAGGCCGAGGAACGACAGGCCGGCGGACAGCAGGATCGACACCGACACGAGGCTCGAGGCGTAGACGAAGATCGGCGGCAGCACGTTGCCGATGATGTGGGTCCGGATGATCGACAGCGTCGGCGCCCCGCTCGCCCGCGCGGCCTCGACGAAGTCGACCGACCGGATCTGGCTCGTCGCGGTCTCGGCCACGCGGCAGAGCGAGGGGATGAAGACCAGCGTCAGCGCCAGAAGACCGCTTGCGATGCCGCCGCCCAGCGTGCCCGAGATGGCGACCGCGAGCAGCACCGAGGGGAAGGCGTAGAACACGTCCATCACCCGCATGATCGCGGTGTTGACGAGGCCGCCGAGAAAGCCCGCGAGGATGCCGAGCGTGCCGCCGATGGCGATGGCGAGGGCCACCGGCAGGAGGCCCATCATGATCGACACCCGCGCCCCGTAGAGCAACCGGCTGAGCATGTCGCGCCCGAGCTCGTCCGTCCCGAGCGGATGGTCCGGGAAGCCCACCGGCTTCAGGCGCTTGATCATGCTCGTCTCGTAGGGGTCGTGCGGCGCGAGGACCGGCGCGAAAAGGGCCGCGAGGACCGCCAGCACGATCACGGCGAGGAACACCAGCGTCACGGGGTCGTGCCGAAGCCGTTCGGCCACCGATCCCCAGTAGCCCTTGCGGGCCGGGGCCGCGGGACGTCCGGAAAGGTCGTGCAGGGTCGCGTCGGCGGGCATCTGGGCTCTCCTCAGGCGCGCGACATGCGCGGATCGACGATCGTCTGCAGCAGATCGACCACCAGGTTGATGAGCACGAAGGTGAGCGCGAGGATCAGGATCGTGCCCTGCAGCATCGGGATGTCGCGCGTCAGGATCGCCTTCGACATCAACAGGCCCGTCCCCGGCCAGGTGAAGACGGTCTCGATCAGGATCGAACCGCCGATCAGGTAGCCCAGTTGCAGCCCCATCACGGCGAGGATCTGCGGCAGGGCGTTGCGGACCGCGTGCCAGAGGATCCGCGCGTTCGAGAGGCCCTTGGCGCGCAGCACCTGCACGAACTCCTGGCTCAGGATATCGGCCACGGCCGAGCGGGTGGACCGCGTCACGACCCCGAGCGGGATCATCGCCATGGTGACGATGGGCAGGATGGCGAACTTGACGCTTTCCCAGTCCAGCCAGCTGAAGTTCTCGGATCCGGCGGCGCCCATGCCGGTCGCGGGCAGCCACCGCAGGTTCACCGCGAAGACGATGACCAACACGATTCCCATCCAGTAGTTCGGCACCGAGACGCCGATGGTGGAGATCGAGGTCGCGATCCTGTCGATCGGGCGACCCACGTTGTAGGCGGCCAGCGTCCCCAGCGTGAAGGCCAGCGCGAAGGCCAGCGTCACGGCGGCAAGCGCGATGGCCAGCGTGTTGCCGAAGGCGCGGCCGACGTCGTCGAGAACCGGGCGGTTGGTCTGCAGCGAAATCCCGAGATCGCCCGTCAGCGCGCGGCCGAGCCAGTCGAGATACTGGAGCGCGAGCGGCTTGTCGAAGCCGTAGAGGCGCTTGATCGCGGCGATATCCTCTTCGGTCGCGTCGGCCGGAAGAAGCGACTGCACCGGATCGCCGGGGGCGAGATAGACGAGCGCGAAGCAGATCACCGAGACGCCGATCGCGATCGGAATGGCGTAGAGCAGGCGCTGGAGGGCGTAGATCCACATGGCTGTTCTCCCGGTGGAAGGGGCGCGGCGGGCCGCCGCGCCCGGCCTGTCACTCGATCCAGATCGGGGTCATGTCCTGGAACCAGCTCTGCGCCTGGACGAAGCCCTTCACCTCGGGAGCCATGGCGCGCGGGTTCAGGTCCGACACCACGAAGAGGTTCGCGCCATCGGCCACGGCGATCTCGTGCGCCGCGCTGATCAGCTCGCTCTGCTTCTCGGGGTCGAAGGTCACAAGCGCCTCGGCAAGAAGGGCCTCGACCTGCTCGTTGTAGTAGCCGCCCCAGTTCGAGCCGCCGGGCGTCTGGAACTTCTTCATGAAGCTCTTGACGAACTGCAGCGGCTCCATCGTGGCCGACGAGAAGTTGATGGCGTCGTACTGGGTGTGGCTGACCGCGCCCTGGATGAAGATGCCGATCATCGTGTTCCAGTCCATGACCTCGAAGTTCACCTTGAACCCGGCCTGCTCGAGATGGGCCTGCACCAGCTCGTTCATCGGCAGGGGCTGCATCTGGCCCGATCCCGAGGTCGAGATCCCGACGTTGATCTCGCAAGGCAGGCAGCCCGCTTCGGCCAGCAGCGCGCGCGCCTTCTCGGGGTCGTGGCCATAACGCATCGGGTTGCCGAAATCGGCCTGGTTCGGGGTGTAGGCACCATAGGCGGGCATCGCGGTGCCGTTCAGCAGCGCCACCATCTCCTCGCGGTTGACCGCCCAGTTCGCCGCCTGCCGGATCCTGGGGTCGGCGAAGGGCCCGTTGAGGTGGTTGAAGCGATAGGGCCAGTAGTGCGGGTACTCGTTCATCACGATCTGCATCCCCGCCCCCTCGAGCGCCGGGATCATGTCGGGCGAGGGCGCCTCGACGAAGTTCACCTGCCCGGCCAGCAGCGCTGCGGCGCGCGTGGTGGCCTCGGGCATGGGCAGCAGTACCAGCCGGTCGTGCTTGGGGATGCGGTCGGGGTTCCAGTAGTCCGCGTTCGGGACAAGTTCGAGCCGCTCGCTCGGGACGACGCTGTCGAACCGGTAGGGCCCCGTGCCGGACGGCGTCTTGGCATAGAGCGCGCGGTCGTTGCCGGCCGCCTCATAGGCGCAGGGCGAGACCATCAGGACGTAGAGCAGGTTGTAGTCGAAGAGCGATTCGACTTCCTTCGTGTGCAGCGCGAAGGTCATCTCGTCGATCTTCTCGACCTGCGAGACGGTGGACACGCGCGAGCGGGCGCGGGCGAAGTCGACCGGAGCGAACGCGGGATGGCTTTCGTCCGTCAGGCGCGCGAAGTTCCACACGGCCGCATCGGCGTTCCAAGGGCAGCCGTCGTGGAAGGCCACGCCCTCGCGCAGCTCGAACACCCATCTGTTCGGATCGGCCTCGTCGACGCCCCAGGTTGTGGCGAGCCCGGGAACCGGCAGCGCCTCGCTGTCGCTCTTCGTGAGGTCCCAGGCGACCAGACCGTCGTAGAGCGAATAGCCGACGAACCGCCATCCCTCGAATCCCTGGTCGGGCATCCCCGCCCAGTCGGGCAGGTCGCCGGCCGTCATCGCGACGGTCAGGGTGCCCTGCGCGGTCGAGGCGCCCGCCGTGGCGCCGATCAGCACTGCGGCGGCGGCGAGGCATCGCATCCGGCGTCTGGTCGAAGGCCAATCTGTCGTCGATCGGGAAGAGAGCATTGCGGTTACCTCGCTCTTTCGGAACCCCGGCTGAGGGGGTCGTGGCTTCGGGTCTGGCATTTCCCGGATCGGCCTGAACCGGTGGCCTCGAGGCCATGACCCAGCACGTTTGTATGCAATCCAAAAATCAACAGCATTTTGCACACAGCCATGAACGAGGCCCGAGTCGCTGCACCCCGTCGCCTAAATCTGCAGCAAATTGCACCCTTCCTGCCAAAACTTTGCCTTTATTGATCTTCTTCGGCGCTCAAGCCTCACCTCGTTGCTATGGAATCAGTCGGACCCCCCCTAGAAGCGAGTCGGGCGGATGCTGATTTCCGGCCATTTTGCATACAATCAACCAAAGCGTGTGTGGCTCGCGCCGCACTCCCAGCACGGAGGACCATCCCATGGACATGCAGCGGAAGACGCGCATCGCGCATCTCGCCGGCCCGACCGCGACGATCCAGAACACCCCCCCGCTCGTGACCTCGAACAAGGCGCGGGCGCGGAAGAACCTGCCGCTGCGCACCGCCCCCGACGGTGCGCCGCTGCGCTTCGACGCCCTGAGGCTCCAGCGGCTCGCCGCACCCGCGAAGATCTATGTGGAACAGTTCTCGGCCCATCCGCTCGAAGCCGACGCGGCCGATCTCTACGGCCCGCCCGACGGCTACATCGGCCCCGATGGCAGCTTCTCTCCCGTCCGGACCGGCCCGGACGACACCCCGGTCTACGAGGTGGAACTGGCCCCCGAAGACGGGCTCTATCCGTTGCCCTACATGGCCGTGCAGGCCGATGGCTCGGCCTGGGAGGAAGAGATGGCCACCCCGGGCGGCCCAGAGGACAAGGCGCGCCAGAGCTTCTTCCCCGACGGCTCGCGCAGCTTCGAGGAGATCGACCGCGCGTCGCTCTGGGTCGACGGCCTCGCCAATCCGATCTCGCGGCAGGCCGAGGTGGACTTCTTCCGCGTGATGCCGCCGGGCGGATACAAGAACGGCCTGCCCGCCAACCGCCGCACCGATGTCGGCGAGGGGGACATCCCGCCCGAGACGCGGGGACTCGGGTTCAACGCCTACAAGCCCTATCACCTGTCGACCGCCCCCGCGCGGCCCGCGCTCGCCAAGATCACCAACGACACGCAGGCCATCGCCGCGTCGGGCATGTACGACGGGCTGATCTGGACGCAAGGCAGCCCGCAGGTCGAGGAAACCGCCTACTGGTTCAGCCTGCTGATCGACACCACCCTGCCGATCTGCGGCAACGCGGCGCAGCGCCCGCAGGGGCAGATTTCGGCCGACGGCCCGAAGAACCTCGTCGACTCGGTCACCTATATCCGGTCGGGCGCGTGGAAGGACGAGGAAGGCCGCAATCGCTGCGGCGCCATCGTGCTTCAGGAACAGCAGTTCTTCGCGGCCCGCGAGGTCGCCAAGGCCGACGCGCGGCCCGGCGGCTATGTCGCCACCGGCGGGCACGGCGGCATCCTTGGTCAGATCACGCACAAGGACGACATCTGGATCCAGTACGTCCCGGCCTACAAGCACACCTGGAAGTCCGACGTGGCCGTGACCCGCCTGCCCGACAGCGTGAAGGCGGCGGTCCGCAAGGACGGCAAGGTCGTGACCGTCGACGTCATGGTGAAGGACGCGCAGGGGCACCTGACGGAAGAGGCGATTCCTTCGGTCTCCATCGTGAAGGAAGGCGGCTATTCCGACGAGGAATGGGGCACCAGACCGGAAGATCTGGTCGACCTCACGGCGCTGATCGAGCACAAGCTCTCGCTCGGCCGCCTCGCGGGCTTCGTGACCGAAGGGCTCGTGCCCTACGGCCGGCTGCCCTCGGGCGCGCGCGAGGAACTGCTTCTGCGCGCGGCCTACATGGGCCTGCCGATGGTCCGGACGACACGCGGCGGCGCGGAAGGCTTTGCCGATCCCTTTCCGCTGGTCGTCGCGGGCTCGAACCTGACGGCGACGAAGGCGCGGCTGCTGCTCATGGCCTGCCTGATGAAGTTCGGCGCGCTGCCCATCGCCGCCGATCCCGTGCATCCGACGCCCGAGGACACCGCCCGGCTGAAGGCGGCCATCGTGCCGTTCCAGAAGGTGTTCGACACGCATTGAGGCCGCGCCGCCGTCCGCTCGTCAGGAGCGGGCGGCGGCTTCACTGTCCGGGGCCAATGCGCGCACCGGCTTGCAGACGGCGTCCCTGTGATCTTCCACGACGCCGCGCCCGATCGCATGACCGATGGTTGCGGCCCGCTGGCAGAGCGCAGCCTCGCCGAGCGGCGCGCTCACGCTCACCGGGGGCGGGACCATCCTGACGCTCGAGGAAGGGCCTGCTGGTGCCTTCGTCGGTCTTCGCCCGCTGCGAGATCAAGCCCGGACCGCAGCTTCGACCCTATTCCGGCCTCGTCGACATGGTGCTTGCCACTCTCGACGCGCGCGACATGATGGCCCGCACGGTGATCAGCAGCTTTCACCTCGAGATCCTGCGCGATGTGGCGCAAGCCGGCTGGCTGGGCTGCGCGGGACCGGGCTGAGGGTCAGCGCCTTCGCAGTCCACGACGATGGCGCGATCGGGTGGGCGCTGGCCGAAGAGTTGCCCGTGTTCGCGACGGACCGTCCGCATGCCGCACTGCGCCTGCGCCGGGACATGCCGTCACGCTGAACTTCGGCGATTTCGGCGGGAGCCCCAGTCGGCAATCGAAGATCCGGACAGCCAGCCTTTCCATCACCGGCATAGGGTGGTGTCGTCGGCCACCGCCCGGTCCAAGACCGCCATCGCGCTGAGGCACGAGGTGACGTGTCAGAAGTCAGAGTTCTGCAACACCGCTCATGCCATGGACGACCCTTCAGGCCATGACGGGAAACGCCGGTTTCGACTACAACGTTCGCGGCGTGCAGATCTGTTCAGTCCGGCCCGCGTTCAGCATCACGATCCGGTCCGAGAGCGACTCCTCCCGGTCGCGAGGAAGGACGATCTCGCACGGGCCGATCTCGCACTGCAGGCGCTTGATCTCGCGCGCGGCGGTCCCGGCCACTGAGGTCGCGCGTGCGCGATCTCGGCCTCCCTGCGGCCTGCCACGGTCCAACTTCGGCCGCAAAGCGTTACCAAAGTGATAATGCGAATCAGGGCATGCTGTCGCCGCCATAAGTGCGCTTGACGAAATCTGCCCTGTATCCGGCACCTTATGAACGACGTCACATTTCAGTACCGCGACGAGCCGAATTTCATGTCAATCCAGACACTTCAGAACCTCCGCGAGGCCGATTTCCTCGGGCCGGTTTCAGGGCACCAGGCCAACTGGGTCAACAGCAGCTACGCGGACTGGTGCGACTACCTGATCGGCGCGATCTCGGCCAACGAGTACGCCACCCTGCGGGCCACGCTTCCCCCGTCCTTCTATCGCCCGGCTGATCCGCACGGCCTGAACGCCGGTCTGGACATCGACTGGACGGTCGCGAAGTACACCGCGGCCAGCCAGCACGTGCTGGCGGCGCGCTTCTGGACGACCCAGGATGTGCGCTACGCCAATCGCTACATCGACCTCATCCACGATTTCGCCACCGACGGGCGGGCCCAGTTCGAGGCGCTGAGCCTTGCCGCGCAACGGAGCGCTGGCATCGACATGTCGACGGGAAACGCGGGCCACCTTCTGGAGGCCGCGGACTTCCTCAAGAATGTGGTGACCTCGTTCGCGATCATTGCGAAGGCTCTCGACAACCCGGCTCCGTCCAACACCACGGTTTACTCTTACGGGGGCTTCCCAACCAGCACTCTCGCCGACACCGCGCTCCTGTCGCCCGCGCAAGCCGGCCGGGTCGAGTCCGACAAGATGGCCGAGACGGTGCGCAGCCTGGCCGAGATGTTCTTCGACGACCTGCTGACGCACTACAGCGTACCCGTGCGTGTCCCGAACCAGCGGATGGAGGGCCTTGCGGCGATCGCAAGGTTTGTCGAGATCTTCGAGGACGTCCCCGAGATCGCCGCCTTCCGCCCGCGTCTCGAGGACGGGCTGGAGAACATGTTTGCGAACCTCTTCCATCCCGACGGCGGCATGCTGGAGCATTCGCTGAACTACAACGACGGAACCGCCGCCAAGGCGAAAGAGCTTGTCGCCACAATGCCCGATGCGCCCTGGGCCGAGGATGTGGCCCGGTCGGTGGCCTACTACGATCTTCTGAAGCAGGGGCTCGCGACGCCCTTCGGCACCGTTCCGCAGATCGGCCATAGTGTCTTCCGCGAAGGCGCGGGCAGTGCGGTGCCCCTGGGGCAGGAGTCCTTCGCGGCCCCCTTCAGCGGCTACTATGTGCAGCGCGAAGGGTATGAGCGGACCGACGACTACCTGTTCTTCTACGAAAAGGGCCCCAGCCGCGGACACATCACCTCCGGGAGCAATTCCATCCAGCTGGCCGCCGAAGGGAAGCTTCTGCTGATCTCGGGCGGGATCGCCAACTACGGCAACGACGCCGTCCAGTATCCCCTGTCGAACGCCTATCGGTCCGAAGACTCGTCCTGGAAGACCAACACGATCCTCGTCGACGGCAAGTCGCAGGTGCATGTCGTGTCGAACACGCTTCCCCCCGGCCCGATCCAGAGCCGCTGGCTGGACAGCGAGGTGTTCGACTATGTCGAGGGCACCTTTGCCGAGGGCTACCGCGACCACGTGGCGGGCGGCGCCACGATCACCGACACGGCCCACACCCGGAAGGTGATCTACTACGAGGAACAGGGGATCTGGATCGTCGTCGACACGATGACCTCGCCGACCCAGCACGACTACACGCAGGTCTGGAAGTTCGCCCAGAGCTTCGGAAAGGCTGACGTCAGCACCAATGCCGGCGCGCGGCGGGTCGTCGCCGATGGCGGGTCGTCGGCCGATGGCGTCAACCTCGAGATCCGCCAGTTCGGCACCGCGATCAGTTACGAGAAGCACCACGGTTCGGACGGCGGGCGGTTCGGCTATGTCGGCAATGCGTTCTTCGGCGAGCCGCAGTTCAGCGTCGACGTCCACGCGAAGTTCCGCGGGGGCGGCACCCCGGGTGCGGCCGGCGACGTGACCGTCATCACGATCCTGAACCCCTTCAAGGGGCAGGAACTTGGCAACACAGGCATCGGCTATGCCGACGCGACGCAGGGGGGCGTGGCGGGCGTCAACCTGTCCTTCGC
>DAINOF010000048.1:5459-14919 GCA_036735505.1 Paracoccaceae bacterium | reverse complement strand
CTCCGTAGGGACGTCTTGCTCCGGCAATGATGACGTTGATCATGCTCTGGACGCCATGGCGGCGCAGGACCTCGGGAACCTCGAACCTGTCTTCCTCGGCAAGGTCGGGCGAAACGACAGGATGATCCGATCTGAGCGCGAAGCCTCCCGGCGACCGCGCGTCATCGCCGAAGGCTTCGTGGCCCACGACCCCGGGCTGCCAGTTCACGCCGCTCCGGATCAGCATCTCGCCGCGCTCGGGACGGTGCTCGAGCACCTTCACGAGCCGGACGTCGAGGGTTTCCGAGACGAGCGCGGCGGCGCGATGAAGCAGGTGGTCGACGTCATTGCAGCGAAACGCGAAGAGCCCGAAATCCGCAAGTGCGGCGCGCTGCGTCCTCAGCCGGTCGAGCTGGGCAGACTCGGTCGATGCACTGGCCATTGCTTCTCCTCGAACTGGCCTACCCCCCACCTTTGTCGAGAGGCTGCCCACCATGCTCCCGTGGCCGGGACGACGCCGGGCATTGCCGGCGACGGGCTCTCCTCGGCGGCACGGTTACAGGCAACCCGGTGTTTGGGCGCGATGTTCCCGGTAGCTTCATCGCGATGGTCAAAACCCGCACAGCCCGAGCCGATGCCGCGCGGGCGATCCATCGGCGGCATCGAACGGGGGTGCCGGGGTCACACGCGACATCCGCGGGGTCGTCCGTACATACAAGCGCAAGGACGCCGATCAGGAAGCCTGGTGGCGCAGACGGGTGTCAGCGCGATTTTTGGTAGAGCTTGGTCGCGATCTCGAACATCTATTCGGGCGCATAGTCGGGCGTGAAGGCCGACGGCACACCCGTCAACTGATGGATCTTGCCGCCCTCCGGCATCCCCTCGACGACCGTCAACTCACCCGGCGGATCGTCGGGCAGCGCCACCTCGCCGTTGCCCCAGATCCCCGACATCTCGTGGTAGTCGTCCGGGCTGAAGGTATAGAGACGCCGGTGCGACCCCTCCTCGAGATACTTCTGACACTCGGGGATGTTGCCGAGCGGGATGTTCGGCGTGGGCAGCATCTTCTCGATCTCGACCCCGGTGATCTTCTTCAGGGCGAGCGCATAGGCATGCGCGTGGACCGAGCCGCGCACCAGAAGGTAGCCGCAGACTTCGCGTCCCGTCGGATCGGTCAGCGTCTCGTAGACGCGCAGCTTGTGGAGCCGGGCGCCGCACTCGAGGTGGAAGTTGTGCAGGAGATCGAGCACGACGTTCCCGGTGGTGGTGACGAAGTCGTTGTTCCAGGACTGCCCGTTGGCGTTCACCGGCACCGCGCCGCCGCCGTGCGACAGGAAGGCCGAGGCGAGCCGGATGTCCTTCATGTCTTCGAAGGGCGCCCCCGAGATGTCGCCGCCCGCGACGCTGTCGTCGCCATCGGGCCCGTGGGCCAGCATCGCCACGCCGTTGCTCACCAGCTCGACGTGACCGAGTTCCTCGGCGGTGATGGCGGCCACGAGGCTGTAGAAGGGTCTGAGCTTGCTCTTGCTCCGGAAGTTGAAGCTCTGGAACATGTAGTTCCCGAGCGTCGACATCTCGCCGTACTTGCCGCCCAAGAGCTCCTGAAGCGCCGCGGCGGCATTGGGATCCTGGCGCTGCGGCGCCGGCAATTCGATCTGCAGTTTGTCGACGCGCAGGAACATGTCGGTTTCCTTCCGGAGTTCATGAGCACCGCGAACATCCGGGACCGGCCGTTGTTCCTCGCGACCCGACGCGCCTGCGGAGGGACGCCCGGCGACTGGCCTTATCGGCCGGGGTCCTCGCCGGCCCCTGCGTCAGCCGCCCGCGGAGAACCCGCCGCCGCGGGCCGCGGTGGACGACGCGCCGAACCCGCCGCGTTGCGCGACGGTGGCCTGCGTCATCGGCGGCCTGCCGATCGTCGGCGCCGCCTTCGTCAGCGCGGCAGGCGCGACCCGGGCCGTGGTGCCGACGTTGCCCACCTGGGTGCGCCCGTCCGCCGTGGTGAAGCCGCCGGTGGCGGCCGGGTAGAGCGCCTTGCCCGCCGCGGCCTGGGCCGCGTTCTGGCTCAGCAACTGGCCCATCATGTAGCCCATCATCAGGGGCACGATGATCGACCCGCCGCCGCCGCTCTGCTCTTCGACGCACATGTCGGCGCCGTGCTGGCTTTCGCAGACCGCCATCGCGTCGTAGCGCGGGGCAGACTCGAGGTGTTCCTCGCGCGCGGCCAGGAAGGCCGTCTGGCAGTCCTCGACGGTGAACGCCGCACCGGGGCCGCCCGCGCCGGCGACGCAGGCCTCTTCGCTGGGAAAGGTGCGGGCGTCGATCTGCTCTTCCTGGCAGGCAGCGAGGCCGAAGGCCGCCAGTCCGACGAGGCTGACGGACGTGATGCGGCGCGTGGGGTGCTTCATGGCAGGGTCCTTCCTGTCTCAGTCCAGAATGATATGGGGCTTGAAGCGCGAAAGATCCTGCGTGATGCGGTCGCGGTCCTCGCGGATGCCGAGCCCCACGCAGGTCTCGCCGACGATCCAGCTCCCGAGCACCGGGTGGAAGCCGTCGAAGTCGGGAAGGGGGCGGTAAGCCTGCACGATGGTCCGGTGGGCGTCGTAGGCGCGATTGCCCGCGGCCGCGATGACCTGGTCGTCCGGCCCCAAGATCGTGACCGAGGCGCCTTCGCGGGAAAAGATCGGCTTCGTGACGCGGCCATGGTCGAAAAGGCCCCGTTCGGCCGCGCGCCGGACCGCTGCCGAGGGCCCGGCCATGTCCTCGCCGAAGAACGACGCCAGCAGGTTGGGATGCCCCTCGAACATCTCCCACAGCACCGGCAGGAGGCCCTTGTTCGACACGACGGCCTTCCACGCGGGCTCGAGGATCCGGCACTGCGCGCCTGCGATGGCATGCGCAAAATCGTCGCGCAGCATGTCCTCCCAGGGGTAGAGCTTGAACAGCGCCCCGATCACCCGGGCCTCTGCATCGGCGAACTGTCCCTCGGTCGTGATCCCGATCTGGCCGGTCTCGACATACTGCGCGCCAAGCCCCGCGTCGCGGGCGGCATAGGCGAGGAACTCGACCGTCGAAAAGTCCTCCTTGTTGGAATCGCCGCCCAGGGACGTGAAATGCACCGTCGTGTCGGGCGCGAAGAGGGCGGCGAACCGCTCGGACAGCGCCTCGTAGATGCGGTTGAACTGGTCCGCACCCTCGGGCAGGACGCCGCGGTCGCGCTGGTCCTCGAACCACTTCCACTGGAAGCTCGCGCTTTCGTAAAGCGAGGTGGGCGTGTCGGCGTTGTACTCAATCATCGACGCCGGGCCCGTGCCGCCATGGATGAGGTCGAACCGCCCGTAAAGCTCGCCCTCGCCCGCGCGCCAGCTGTTCCGCACCAGGTCCCAGTGCGCCTGCGGGATGTCGAGCCGGGTCAGAAGCTCCTCTGACTCCACGATCCGGGCCGCCGCCTCGCGGCACATCGCGTGAAGCTCGGTCGAGGGATCCTCGACCTGCGTCTCGATTTCGTCGAGCGTGAAGACGTAGACGGTCTCTTCGTCCCAGTAGGGCTCGCCATGCATCGTGTGGAAGGTGAAGCCGTCGGCTTCGGCCTTCTCCTTCCAGTCGGGGCGGGCGCCGAATGCGTGACGGTTCAGTGGGGGCCTCCGGGGTGTTGGCGAGTGTCGCTCGCCCCGGTCATGACCGATCGGGGCGAGAATTGAAATGCCCTGGTCCGTGTTTCCGCGCCGACGCCCAAGGGAGCCGCCGCGCCGGCCTGTGGAGGCGGACCCGCGGTTCGCGCGTTGTGCCCGGACACCACGCAGGGCGTGGTTCGTCGAAGGCGGCTTGAGACCTCCAACGCGCGGCGTGACCGGCAAGGGGCACATGACATGATCGACGAAACGCGGTTCGCGTTCGATACCTACCACATCCTTCTCGTCGGGCTCGGCGCGAGTCTCCTCGTCTCCTACTGGCTGCCGCATCTCTTCGTCCAACGTCCGCCTGCGGCGACGGCGCTGCTCATGGCCTGCGGCATGGCCGGGTCGCTCATGTTTCCCGGCATGGTCGCGGGGATCGATCCCACGGTGAACCCGCAGATATGGGAAGTCGCCGCCGAACTGGTGGTCATCATCGTGCTCTTCGCGACCGGTCTGCGCATCGACGACCTCGGCGGGCTGTTGCGCTGGTCGCCGACCGTGAGGCTTCTTGCCATCACCATGCCGCTCACCATCGCCGCCGTCGCCCTTCTGGGCTGGAGCCTTGCGGGGATGACGGTAGGAGGCGCCATCCTCCTCGGGGCCGTGCTTGCGCCGACGGATCCCGTCCTCGCCGGCGACCTGCAGATCGGACCGCCGCTCGAGGGCAAGGAGCACCCGGTTCGGTTCGCCCTGACGGCCGAGGCGGGGCTGAACGACGGTCTGGCCTTCCCCTTCGTCTACCTCGCGCTGCATGTCGCCGCAGACGGCGCGAACCCTGCGCTCTGGCTTGCCGAGTGGCTGGCCTGGGACGTCGTCTACCGCATCGCCGTCGGCACGGTGCTCGGCATCGGCATCGGCTGGCTCCTTGGCCGCACGCTCGTCTCGGTCCCCGCATGGGATTCCCCCTCGGCCAAGGCGCCGGGCGTGCTCGCCCTGTCCGGGGTTTTCCTTTCCTACGGGATCGTCGAGCTTGCCGAAGGCTACGGTTTCATCGCCGCCTTCGTCGCGGGGGTGGCGTTCCGGCGGGTCGAGGCCCGGCACCGGTTTCATCGGCAACTCCACGCCTTCGCCAACGCGATCGAGCATGCGATCACCGCGATCCTCCTCGTCCTCCTCGGCAGCGTCATGCCCACGCTCTGGCCGCATCTCGACTGGAGCCTCACCCTCATTGGCTTCGGCTTGATCCTCGTGATCCGCCCCGCCGCCGGCATGCTTGGTCTCCTCGGCAGCCCGTTGAGCCTGAGGGCACGCGCGGTCGTGGCGCTTTACGGTGTCCGGGGGATCGGGTCGCTCTACTACCTCGGCTATGCCGCCACCCACATCGAGTTCATCGACGAGGGGCAGCTCTGGGCCGTCGTGGCCTTCACCATCTTCGCGTCGACCGTCATTCACGGCCTGACGGCCACCGCGACCGTCGAGGCCCTGGAAAGGGACCCGGCCGAGGACCCCGCCGGACCCCGGCAACAATGACAAGGACCCAAGGACCGTCGGCGCCCGCGGCGCGGCGACGGGATCGAGGACGGGAGGGCTGCGCGGCACGTGCGCCCGATCGGAACGCGCGCACCGGGGTCCGGGCCTGCCTGCCGACCGCACTTGGCAGCGGACCGCCACGTCAGTCCGATCTGGTCTCGAGACGGAGCATTGCCGGGGGCGCGCCCGCCGGGAATTCGACGCTTTCGTTCCGGCAGAACCGGGATACTGTTGGCGCGATGGATATTCTGGTGACCGGCACAAGCGGTTTCGTGGGCGGGGCAGTCGGGCGCTATCTGCGGTCCCGCGGGCATCGCGTCACGGGCCTGTCGCGCCGTGCGCCGCGGGCCGAGGCCTGCGACGTGGCGGTGGCCCATGACCTGACCCGCCCGGCCCCTGACCTTGCGCCCTTCGACGCCGTCATCCACGCCGCCGCACTGTCGGCGCCCTGGGGCCGTCCGGCCGCCTATGAGGCGGCCAATGTGGAGGCGACACGGCATGCCCTGGCCGTGGCGTCCCGGACCGGGGCGCGGTTCCTCCTGATCTCGTCGTCCTCGGTGCTCTATGCCGCGGGCGATCAGACAGGACTGCGGGAAGAGGCCGCGCCCGCGACGCCGCCCGTCAACGACTACGCCCGCACCAAGCGCGCGGCCGAGGCGCTGACCGCCGCCTATCCCGGCCCCTCGACCATCCTGCGGCCGCGCGCCGTCTATGGTGTCGGCGACACGGTGCTCTTTCCGCGGATCGCCCGCGCCGCGCGGCTGCGGCTCCTGCCGCGCTTTCGAATTCAGACGCCCGCGCGGGGCGATCTGGTCTCCATCGACACGCTGGTGCGGCAGGTCGGCCGTGCTGTCGAGGGCGAGGCGCGCGGGATCCTCCATCTGATCGACCCGGCCCCGGTCACGATCGAGGCGTTCGTCGCCGATGTCCTCGCCCGCGTGGGCCTTCCCGTTCCTACACTGACGGTTGGGGTCGACACAGCGCGCAGGGCCGCCGCCTCGTTCGAGGCGCTGTCGCGGCGGACGGGCTGGTGGGAACCGCCGCTGACCGGCTTCGGGATCGAGGTCTTCACCGCGACGAAGACCTTCGACGACACGCGCGCCCGCGCGGCACTCGGGCCTCCCGACATCCCGACCGACGTCGCCGTCGACCGCTTTCGGCGCTGGTGGCAGGCCGGCGCCCGGCTGGACGATCCGGCGATGGGCCGGGTGGGCGGCGACCCGTGATCGGCGCGAGCCTTGCCGCCCTGGGCGGGCTCTACGCCCTCTGCCATGCGGTGCGCCTGTCGCTCGCCTGGCAGCACCGTGCCCTTGCAGGCGGGCCGCCCGCTTCGGTGACCGTCCTGCAACCAATCCTGGCGGGCGACCCTGCCCTTGCCGCGACGCTGGCCCATGGGCCGGATCACGCGCGCGCCGCCCGCTTCGTGTGGCTTGTCGACACGGACGATCCCGAGGGCCGCGCGGTCGCGGCGCGGCTGGCCGAGGGCCGGCACAACGTTCAGGTGGTCGAGGGCCGCCCGCCGCAGGACGGCGAGAACCCCAAGACGCTCAAGCTGATCCGCGGCGCCGCCCATGCGGAAACGGCCGTGGTCGCGGTGCTCGATGACGACACGACGCTCGGACCGGGCGGGCTCGAGACGCTGGCGGCCATCGCCCGGGTCGCTGGCGGGCTGGTCACGGCGCTGCCGGTCTGGGGCCGCCGGCCGCAGACCGCGGCCGAGGCGCTGGTGGCGGGGTTCGTCGACGGTCAGGGCGCGTCGGCCTACCTCGCCATGGCCCGGCTCGGCCGGAACCGGACGATCAACGGCATGGCCTATGCCGTCGATGCCGAGGCGCTGACGCAGGCTGGCGGTTTCGCGGCGATGGGCCATTCGGTGACCGACGACTGGGCGATCGCGCGGCTTTTCGCGCGTCACGCCCGGCCCATCGTGCAGACCGCCGTGCCCGCGCGGGTCGCCGTGACGCTCGGCGGTCCCGTGGCGGCCCTGCGCCTTTTGCGGCGCTGGACCGTCTTCGCGCATCGCTATGTCGCGGGGAACCTCGACGGGGCGATGGTGGGGCTGGTGCTGCTGCCCGCTGTCCTGCCGCTTCCCGGGCTGATCCTCGCGGGCTTCGCCGGGCCGGTGGCGGTGATCCTGTGGCTGGCGCTGCTGTCCGGACGGGCGGCGCTGCACCTTCGCCTCGTGCGCGCCGTCGGGGGGGCGGGAACCGCGCCGGTCTGGGCGATAGTCGCCGCGGACCTGGCGCTGCCGCTGCTCTCGGTCGCCGCCGCCCTGCGTCCGAACCGCATCCGCTGGCGCAGCCGACGGATGCGGCTGACCGCGGACGGGATCCGCTACGAGTGACCGCGCCGCGTGTCGCCCTGCTGACCGGCCGGTCCGATCCCGCCCACACGGGCCTGCCCGCGGCGCAGGCCGAGTTTCTTGCGGCGGTGACCCCGCCGGGATTGGCCGCGATCGCGGACGGCTATCCCTGGATCGGCGGTCCCCCCGAGACGGCGGTGCCCCTGCCGCTCGCAGCCTGGCGCAACGCGGCGCAATGGCGGGCCGCGCGAAGCGGCGCCGCGCGCGCCGAGGTGTCGGAGCGTCTGGCGGCCCTCGGGCGCGGGCCGCTCGCGCTCGTCACCGGAAGCTGCGGGCTCGACCTCTTGCACTGCGGCTGGGTCGAGGGCGCCTGCCGCCTCGTCATCGCGCTGGGCCCGGTCATGCCGGCGCGCCCGGTGTGGCTCGGCGTCCGCCTGGTCACGGTCGTCGGGCGCTGGGACGCGCTGTCACGCGTGCTCCACCGCGCCCCGCCCGACATTCGGGTGCCCTGCCACCACATGGGCTACTGGACCTGCCCGGCGACCCGCAGGGCGGTCGCCAAGGTGCTCGGGGACTGGTCTCCATGAGGGTGCTCTTCGTCGCGCCGCCCTTCGCGGGCCATCTGGACCGCCTGGTGCCCCTGATGCAGGCCGCGCAGGGTGCGGACCATGCGGTGCGGGTGCTGACCGGCCACGCGCGGCTGCCCGTCCTGCGCGCGCATGGGATCGAGGCGGCCGCCCCGCCCTCCCTGCCGCCGGGCGCGCTCGAGCACCTGGCCGAGGGGTTCGGGCGCCTGCACGGCCGCCCTCATGCGGGCCTCGCGCAGTTGCGGGCGAACCTTCGGCTGGTGCCCCCGCTGATCGACGACCTCTGCGCCGACATCCGCCGCTGGCGGGCCGATGTGGTGGTGGCCGACAGCGTGGCGCTGATGGCCGGACCCGCGGCCGCGCGCACGGGCATCCCCTGGATCACGATGCTGGCCTCGCCCCTGTCGCTCCACACGCCCTGGGGAACACCGTCGTTCTTCGGGGGCTGGACCCCGCCGCGCAGCTGGCCGGGGCGCGTGCGCGACGCCGCGGGACGTGCGGCCCACCACGCCCTGCGGGAAGCGGTCTTCGCGATGAACCGCCACCTGCTTCCGCCCGAGCTTGCCCGCCCCTTCCGCAGCGATGGAAGCGAGGCGGTCTATTCCCCCTCGGCCATCCTCGGCCTCGGCATGGACGAGCTCGAGTTCCCCCGCCGCTGGCCCCCGGCCTTCGAGATGATCGGTCCGCTGGCCTCGGCCCCGTCCCTGGACCCGCCCCCCGATCTTCCCTTCGCCGCTCGGCATGTCTTCGCCACCCTCGGCACGCATCTTCCCTGGGCGCGGGCGCGCTGGCGGGCGGGGCTCGAGCGGCTGGCCCGGGATCGTCCCGACTGGGCGATCGTCGCCTCGGAAGGGCGGATGGAGGGGGGCGCGGCCCGATCGGGGGAGGCGCCGAACCTGCATGTCCTGCCGCGCCTCTGCTACCGGCGCGACCTTCCCCGGTTCGACGCCGTGATCCACCACGGCGGGACGGGCATCGCCTATTCCGCCATCGCGGCCGGTCTGCCGAGCCTCGTGGTGCCGCATGACTTCGACCAGTTCGACATGGCTGCGCGGATCGCATGGCACGGGCTCGGACTGCGCGTGCGGTCGCTTGACGGCGCGGCACGGCATCTTGATCGCCTGATGGAGGCAGACTGGCCCGCCCTGCCGCGCTTCCGCGCCGCAGCCGCGCGCTATCAGCCGCAAGCGCGGTTCCTCGCCACGCTCGAGCGCCTCACGCGGTCCGCATGACCCGCCTGAGCTTGGCCTCCTCGGGCAGCGCGAGCGGCCGGGTTTCCACCGTGACGGGACGCTGCAACAGGGCCTCGAGCGCGGCGCGGGGTCGTTCCGTTCCGGCCCCCGGCGCGAGCGTCAGGACGGGGTCGGCCTCGCCCTGCTGCACCAGCCGGAAGTCCGCCGCCCCGGCGCCGAGGACGGCATCGCGCAGGGTGTCGGGGGCGCGGC
>DAINOF010000048.1:0-5449 GCA_036735505.1 Paracoccaceae bacterium | reverse complement strand
GACGCCCGCCCCGCCACGACCACCGCGCGCAGGGGCGAGCCACAGGCGCAGGGCACCACGCGCAAGAGATCGCCCGTCCGGTAGCGCGCCATGATCTGGGCACGGCGGGTGAAGTCGGTGATCACGGCCTCGACCGTGCCGTCGCCTGCGGAGTGAAGTTCAAAGTGCAGGCAATCCTCGGCCAGGTGCAGCCGTCCCTGCCGGCATGTGACGGCGAACAGGCCCTCGGTCGCCATGTAGATCTCGCCCAGCCGCGTCCCCGGGAATCCCGCCAGGATGGCGGCGCGGTCGGGAGGGTCGAGCATCTCGGCCGCCGCGAAGATGCGGCGCGGCGACAGGGCATGCCCCTCGGTGGCCAGCCAGTTCAGGAGGCGGGGCGGCGCGACAAGCACATCGGGGCGGAAGGCGTCGAGCGTCGCACGGGCCGCGGCGAAACCCTCGCCGAGTGGCACGAAGCACAGGGGCAAGGCACGCCCGTCCCCCGCCGCATCGTAAAGCGCCGATCCCTGAGGCAGGGCCACCGCCACGCGGGGGCGCCGCAGGGCCTGGGCGCCAAGGCTCTTGGCGAGGATGGTGCCGAGCCAGACGAAGCGCTCTTCCTCGGAGATGACATACGGCATCCGCAACCCCGAGGTCGTGCCGGTGCTCAGGCCCACATGGTGCCCGTGCGGCCGGTCCGCGCGGCCTTCGGCGATGGCGGTCGCGGCCTCCACCGACAGGCCGAGCCGGTTATGCGCCGCGAAGCCGGCCATCAGCGCGGCGCGATCCATGACCGGCAGCGCCGAAAGTTCCGTCACCCCCGCGATGTCGCCGAGCCAGGCCTGCAGCCGGCGATCCTGCCAGGCCTCGAGGCGGGCGCGGTCGCGCAGCAGGGCCGCGCGCGCCAGGGTGGCGGCGAAGGCGCGCAGGGCGATGGCGGCTCCGCCAAGGCTCATGCGACGAATTCGGGCACGGGGTCCGGATCGTGGCACAGCACCACGCGGCCGCCGGCAGCGGCGAAGTCGCGGACGCGGGCCAGGCTCTCCATCGCGGCGCGGGCATCCGCATAGACAAGGCCCGCCGGGCCCCGCGGCGGGCGATGCGCGGCGATGGCGGGCCAGACCCACTGCACATCCGCCGCATAGAGCACCGGCGCGTCGAAGGCCGGAAACAACAGCCCCGTATGCCCATCGGCATGGCCCGGCAGCGGGACCGAAAGCACCGACCCGTCGCCCAGCACATCCTTGCCCCGCCCGAACCCGAACGGCAGGGGCATGTCCCCCGCCAGATCCATGACGTGGTCCGGCAGAAGCTCTGCCACGACACCGTGCCGCAGTGCCCGCCAGGGATGGCGCCGCGCCCGGTCCAGAGCCTGCGCGGGGGCGTGGACGGGAACCCCTTCGAAGTGACGTGCCCCGCCCAGATGATCGGCGTGCAGATGCGTCAGCAGAACGGCGCCCGGCTGCCGCCCGCCCAGCACCGCCGCCGGGGATCGGGCGGGGTCGATCCTTGGCCGCAACAGCGCACGATAGAGCCGCAGGGCCACGCCCTCGCCCGGTTGGCGATCCGGCCAGCCCGCATCGATCAGGACCGGCGGATGACCCGGCCGCTCGAGCACGCCGAAGCGCACGGCCAGATCGAGACGCCCGCGCCCGCCCGCCAGGACCAGCCGCGCAGGCACCGCGATCCTCGCCTGAATGTGGAACGTCAGTCGGATGATGCTGCCTCCAGCACGGCCATGCCGAAGGTCACGCCGGCGGCCGTGCCCAGCATCACCACGCGCGCCCCCGGCGCGATCCGTCCCGCGCGGCGTGCGTGATCGAGCGTCACCGGCAGCGACGCCGCGACCTGATTGCCATGGGTCGTCGACAGGTCCACCAGCCGATCCTCGCCCACCCCGAGACTGAGGGCCATCAGCCGCAGCGCGGCCGGGCTCGCCTGATGCGGCACGATAAGGTCGACGTCGCCCAGCGTCAGGCCCGCAGCCTCCAGGCTGCGCTGCACGAAGGCCTCGAACCGGCGCCGCGTCAGCGCGAAGAGCGCCGGCCCGTCCATCGCGAAGTGCATGTCATGCGGGCCCGCTGCGGCGCCGAGCCGCGTTCCGCCTGCCCGCAGCGCCGCCGCGTCATAGCCCGAGGGATGGGTCTCGAGCACGACCGGTCCCACCTTCAGCCCCCCGGGCCCGCGCCCGACCACGGCGGCCCCGGCCCCGTCCCCGAACAGCCCCGCGGTCGCGGGGGCGGACCAGTCGAGGTTGTCGCTGATCCGTTCGGAGGCGACGACCAGGACGCGCTGCCAGCGCCCGGCCTCGACCATCGCCGCCGCATGCTGGAGCGCGGCGAGAAACCCCAGGCAGGTCGCTCCGACGTCATAGGCCGCCACCGCGCCGTCCGGCAGCCCGAGCGCACGCTGCACCAGGGGCGCGGTCGCGGGGATCGTCTGATAGGGCACGGCGGCGGCATGCAGGATCGCGTCGAGTGCGCCGGCCTCCGTCCCGGCATCGGCCAGCGCCGCCTGCGCCGCCTCGGCCGCCAGCGCGACCTGGTCACGCCCGCGCGCGCGCGGGCGCTGCACGACGCCCGTCATGCGTTCGATCTGACCCGGCGGAAGGCGGTGATCGCCATCGAGCGCGAGACTGGAGGCGACGGAAAGGTCGAGGGCCGTCCCGGTGCCGAGGATCGATGCTGTCGGCATGGCGCCTCCTTCGGCGCATCTCGCGGGCGTCTCTGGCCAGACCTACCGTACGGCGCGCGTTCCTGTAAAGCCGGCCGGGGCGGCATCGAAAGCGACGGCGTCAGGGACCAGGGTCCTCTGCGTCCGCGTCTTCGCCAGGCACCTCAGGGTGTCAGCCGGAGATGGCGTGCCATCAGGCCGCGCGGCCCCCGGCCTGCCTGCGGCAGCTCCGTGACGCGGGGCGGACGGCGGGCAAGGCGACCCCGTTCAGTTGGTGAGCTGCGACAGCTCTCGCGCGCGGTCGGTGGTCGCGCGCATTGCGTGAAACCCGCCCCGCCCCGCGATCGCCCGCGCGCCCATGACGTTGCCTGCGCGAAGGCAGGCAGGCAGGGGCTCGCCCGAGAGCCATGCGCTCAGGAAACCGGCGTTGAAGGCGTCGCCCGCGCCCGTCGTGTCCACGACGTGAACCGGCTCGGCAGGCTCCGAGATCTCGCCGCCAGCCGTCGACGCGCTCGACCCGTTCGCTCCCTTCTTGACGACCGTGAGGGCCGAGAAGGGTTCGGCCACGCCGCGGTCGACGAGGTGCCGCACCTCGGCGTCGTTCGGAAGGAAGACGTCGACCCGGGCGAGATGGGACGCAACCTGCGCGACGGGAAGATCGTCGTCCCACGCGCAGTCGAGTGAGACGGTCGCGCCGACCTCCCGCGCGAGCGCCACGAGGTCCGGGCGCTCGAGAAGCGTGGACAGCTCGCCGATGTGGATGTGCCGAGCCCCGATCCGGCGCAGGTCGTCCGCCGTGATGTCGGGGGCGGCGGCGCCCGACCGGCGCGTCAGGAAGGCCCTGTCGGAATCGCTCGCGATGGCGACGGTCAGCTGCGTGTCGAGCGCCGGGTCGAGCGGCCGGCAGAGGCCAAGGCCGAGCCGCGCCGCTTTCAGCTCGGCCACCACGACGTCGTGGAAGGGCGCGTTCGGGAGGTGGCTCGCCAGCTCGGCCCGGTGTCCGAGCGATGCGAGCCAGGCGGCGGTGATGAAGGCCCCTCCCCCGGCGTGGAGCCCGACGCCGCCTGCGAAGACCTCGGTCCCCATCGACGGCAGTCTGGGCACGTCCGTGAAGATCACATCGCAATAGAGGCGCCCCACGCAAAGGATCGTCGACCGCGACCGTCCGCCGGTCATCTCAGCGCCTCGCCGGTCTCGGCGTCGAAGACATGCATGGTCTCGGGCTGGGCGCCGAGGCGCACGACCTCGCCCACCTCGGGCGGGGTCCGGCCGTCGGCCTTGGCGATGACCTCGCCCGCCGCGGTTCCCACGTAGATCAGCGTCTCGTGGCCGAGGGGCTCGCGCACCAGGACCTTGCCCTCGATCACCGTCCGGCCGGTGCCGGGGTGCAGGTCCTCGGGCCGGATGCCGAGCGTCACCTTGCGGCCCTTCGGCATCGGGCGGTCGAAGGTGACGTGGCCGCCGGAGGCCAGTTCTAAGGAGGTCTCGCCGGTCACGGCAGAGGGGATCATGTTCATCGACGGCGCGCCGATGAACTGCGCGACGAAGGTGTTGGCGGGCTTGTGGTAGACCTCGGCCGGGGTGCCGACCTGCTGGATGCGGCCGTCCTTCATGATGACGATCCGGTCGGCCATGGTCATCGCCTCGACCTGGTCGTGGGTCACGAAGACGATGGTCGACCGGACGCGCTGATGCAGCTTCTTGATCTCGAGCCGCATCTGCGCGCGAAGCTGGGCGTCGAGGTTCGACAGCGGCTCGTCGAAGAGGAAGACGGCCGGGTCGCGGACCATGGCGCGGCCGATGGCGACGCGCTGGCGCTGGCCGCCCGACAGCTGCGAGGGCTTGCGATCAAGGAGTTCCGTCATCCCCAGAAGTGCGGCTACCTCGTTGATGCGCTTGTCCTTTTCGGCCCGTGACGCCTTCGAGCTCCGGAGGCCGAAGCCTATGTTCTTGCGGACCGACATGTGCGGGTAGATGGCGTAGTTCTGGAACACCATCGCGATGTCGCGATCCTTGGGTTCGAGGTTGTTCACCACCCGCCCGCCGATCTCGATGGTGCCCGAGGTCACTTCCTCGAGCCCGGCGATGAGCCGCAGGGTGGTGGACTTTCCGCAGCCCGAAGGTCCAACGAAAACAACGAATTCTCCGTCCGCGACGGTGAGGTTGATGCCGTGGAGGACGCGGGTCTTCTCGAAGGTCTTCTCGAGGTCGCGGAGGATCAGGTCGGCCAAAGATCAGGTCTCCAGGAGCTTGGCGAAGGCCGAGGCGAGCGTCACCGCGGCCTCGTTTTGCCTCGTCCGGCGGCGTATGGATTTCGTATGGCTACCGTATGGATCCCGTGCGTACTCCGCGAGCGCGGCCTCGAGCGCGGCGGGGGCCGGGCCGCCGGGACGGTCGCGGCGGGCGACGAAGGTCTCGGGCGCGACGGCCTCGCCGAAGGCGGCGGGCGACAGCGCGGTCGCGCGCCCGGTCTCCGCCTCGAAGGCGGCGGCGAAGGCGTCGTATCCGGCGCCCAGCGGCGCCCCTTGCGCGATGACCGCCCGCGCCGTCCGCGCCGCGATCTCGTGTGCCTGCCGGAACGTCAGCCCCTCGTCGCGCACCAGCGTGTCGGCGAGTTCGGTCACCGTCACGCAGGCGGCGTCCATGTTGGCGCGCACCCGGTCCGCGCGGATGGTGCAGGCCGGCAGGAACGCGGCCATGAGGTCGAGCACGCGGGCCCCGCTGTCGAAGGCGGCGTAGCCTGCCTGCTGCACCTCGCCCTCGCTGTCGTTCATGTCGGTGAAGGGGGTGTTGTGCA
>DAINOF010000047.1:0-14996 GCA_036735505.1 Paracoccaceae bacterium | reverse complement strand
GTCAAAGGCCCGACCTGTTCAAGAAGCGTGTCTACAATCACGCGGGATGTGACAGTTAGCCGAAGCCCGGCTCCGGCCGCCGCCTCGTGCCGGGTGTCCAAGCCCGGCGACCTCTGATCCTGGTCCCCGGACGTCTTCGGGACCGCGACCCGGGACCCTGAACGGGCGGCGAGACCAAAGGGAGAAGTCCGCACATGAAAACTGGCCTTGCTGGCGTGATCGCCTTGTCTTCGCTTGTTGCCGGTGCCGCCTCGGCACAGGAACAGACCTTCATCGCAATCGGGACGGGCGGCGTCACCGGCGTCTACTATCCGGCGGGCGGCGCGATCTGCCGCCTCGTGAACCGCGAGCGCGCCGACCACGGCATCCGCTGCGGCGTGGAATCGACCGCAGGCTCGGTCTACAACATCAACGCCATCCGCTCGGGCGAGCTCGAGTTCGGCGTGACGCAGTCCGACTGGCAGTTCCACGCCTACGAGGGGTCCTCGCAATTCGAGGAGCAGGGCGCCTTCGAGGACCTGCGCGCGGTGTTCTCTCTTCACCCCGAACCCTTCACGGTGGTGGCCCGCGCCGACGCCGGCATCGAGACCTTCACCGACCTTCAGGGCAAGCGCGTGAACGTCGGCAACCCGGGCTCGGGCCAGCGCGGCACGATGGAAGTCGTGATGGACGCGATCGGCTGGACCATGGACGATTTCCAGCTCGCCTCCGAGCTTCAGGCAGCCGAGCAGAGCCAGGCGCTCTGCGACAACAACATCGACGCGATGATCTATACCGTGGGGCACCCCTCGGGCTCGATCCAGGAGGCGACGACGGCCTGCGACGCGGTGCTCGTCGAGGTCTGGACCGGCGAGATCGAGGGGCTCGTCGAGGAACGCCCCTACTACCGCCAGGCGACCATTCCCGGCGGCATGTACCGCGGCAACCCCGAGGACACGACCACCTTCGGCGTCGGCGCGACCTTCGTGACCTCGGCGCAGGTTCCCGACGACGTGGTCTACGAGGTGACGCGGGCGATCTTCGAGAACCTCGACCAGTTCAGAAGCCTGCATCCGGCGCTTGCCAATCTCTCGGCCGAGGAAATGGTCGCGGACGGCCTGTCCGCGCCGCTCCACCCCGGGGCCGAGCGGTACTTCCGCGAAGCGGGCCTGATGAGCGAGTGACGCTGAACCCGGCGGGAGCGCCCCGGCGCGCTCCCGCCCTTCCGCCTCACGGGCGGCACAAGCGGCATCAGCAGGGGGACAGCGCATGACGGACGAGCCGGAGCGGCGCACCGGGCGCCAGTTCAGCGACGAGGAGTTGCAGGATCTTGTCGCCGCGACGGACTCCGGCGCGCGGGCGCCCGAAAGCCGGGCGGTGGCGCTCCTGATCTCGGGCACGGCGCTTCTGTGGTCGCTGTTCCAGCTCTGGATCGCGCAGCCGCAGCTCTGGTTCGGGGCATACCTGCCGGTCCTCAACGCCTCGCAGACGCGGCCCCTGCACCTGATGTTCGCGATCTTCCTCGCGTTCCTTGCCTATCCGGCGCTGAAGCGCTCGCCGCGCCACCGCGTCCCGCTTACCGACTGGGCGCTGGCGCTCACAGGCGCCTTCACCTGCTTCTACATCTTCTGGGCCTCGCGCGAGCTCGCGCTCACGGCGCGGTCGGGGCTGCCCACGCAGTTCCAGATCGTGCTCGGCTCGGTCGGCCTCGTCGTGCTTCTGGAAGCCTCGCGCCGGGCGCTCGGCCCCGCGCTCACGGTGGTGGGCGCGCTGTTCCTCGCCTACGCCTGGTTCGGCGAGGGCTGGCTGATCCCCGGCCTGCTCGAGCACGACGGCCTGTCCTTCGCCTCGCTCATCAACGCGCAGTGGCTCGACACGCTCGGGGTCTTCGGGATCCCGCTCGGGGTGTCGACGGCCTTCGTCTTCCTCTTCGTGCTGTTCGGCGCGCTTCTCGACAAGGCGGGCGCCGGCAACTACTTCATCCAGCTCGCCTTCGCGGGGCTCGGCCATCTGCGCGGCGGACCCGCCAAGGCGGCGGTCGTGGGCTCGGCCATGACCGGCGTCATCTCGGGGTCGTCGATCGCGAACGTCGTCACCACGGGCACCTTCACGATCCCGCTGATGAAGCGCGTGGGCTTCACCGCGGAACAGGCGGGATCGGTCGAGGTCGCCTCTTCGGTCAACGGCCAGATCATGCCGCCCGTGATGGGCGCGGCGGCCTTCCTGATGGTCGAGTTCATCGGGATCTCCTACCTCGAGGTGATCAAGCACGCCTTCGTCCCGGCGGTCATCTCCTACATCGCGCTCGTCTACATCGTGCATCTCGAGGCGCTGAAGAAGGGCATGCCCGCGCTCGGCGAGGGCAAGCCCTTCTGGCGCATGATGACAAGCTTCGCGACAGGCTTCGCCGTCGCGGGCGCGGGGTTCACGGGCATCATCTGGCTCGTCGGCGCCGTGCGCTCGGTCGTGCCGGCCATCGCCGATCCGCTTCTCCTTGTCGCGCTCCTCGGTGTGTATGTCGCCCTCGTGGCTGTCGCTGCGCGTCGCCCCGACCTCGCGCTCGACGACCCGACGTCGAAGACGATCCGCGTGCCGAAGGTGGCCGAGGTCTATGCCACCGGCCTCCACTTCATCCTGCCGATCTTCGTTCTCATCTGGTTCCTGATGATCGAGCGGCAGAGCCCGGCGAAATCGGCCTTCTACGCCGTCTCCGTCATGCTCTTCATCATCGTCACCCAGCGGCCGCTCAAGGCCTTCTTCCGGGGCGAGGGCGAGCGCCTGGGGTCCGAGGTCGCGGCGGGCTTCGTCGACCTCCGCGACGGCCTGATCGCCGGGGCGCGCAACATGATCGGCATCGGCGTGGCGACCGCGGCCGCCGGCATCATCGTGGCCACCGTGACGCGCACGCCCATCGGCACCGAGCTTGCCGGTCTCGTCGAGCTTCTGGCGGGCGGCAGCCTGTTCCTGATGCTCGTCTTCGTGGGCCTCTTCTCGCTCATCCTCGGGATGGGCCTGCCGACGACGGCGAACTACATCGTCGTGTCCTCGCTCATGGCCTCGGTCGTCGTCACGCTGGGCGCGCAGGAGGGGCTGATCGTGCCGCTCATCGCGGCGCACCTCTTCGTCTTCTACTTCGGGATCATGGCGGACGTGACGCCGCCCGTTGGCCTTGCGTCCTTCGCCGCGGCGGCCGTCTCGGGCGGCGACCCGATCAAGACCGGCTTCATCGCGTTCTTCTACTCGCTCCGCACCGTCGCCCTGCCCTTCCTCTTCATCTACAACCCGACGCTCATCCTCTACGGCGTCGACCTCGGGACGTGGGAGGGCATCCTTCAGGCCGGGTTCGTCTTCGTCACCGCGACCTTCGCCATGCTTCTCTTCGCCGCCGCGACCCAAGGATACTTCCTCGCCCGGTCGCGGCTTCACGAATCGCTGGCGCTCCTTCTCGTGGCCTTCACGCTCTTCGTCCCGAACGTCTGGCTCGACATGGTCCAGCAGCGGTTCCAGCAGCTGCCGCCCGCGCAGTTCGAGGCGGCCGTGGCCGAGGCCGACCCGGGCGACCGCCTTCGGCTTCTCGTCCGCGGCCCCGACTTCGCCTCGGGCCGGATGACCGAGACAACGGTCGTCTTCGACGTCGAGGGCGACGGCGGCGCGGCAGAGCGCATCGGCGCCTCCGGTCTTTTCCTTCTCCCCGAGGAAGGACTGGTGCGGCTCGACGAGCCGATGTTCGGCTCGCCGCTCGCCGAAGCGCTGTCGGGCTTCGACTTCTACGCCGAAACGCCGGTCGAGCTCGCCGCGGTCGAGGTGCCGGCCGACCGTCTGCCGGCGCAGGTCTTCTACATCCCTGCGCTCCTCCTGCTCGGCCTCGTGATCCTGCTGCAGCGCCGCCGCCAGACCACGCCCGCCTTCTGAGGGTCCCCCATGTTCCGCGCCATCCTGCTTCCGATCGACCTGTCCTCCGAAGCGAGCTGGACGAAGGCCGCGCCCGTGGCGGTCCGCATGGCCGAGGTCGAGGGCATCCCGCTCCATGTCGTGGCGGTGGTGCCCGATTTCGGGACGGCCTGGGTCGGAAGCTTCTTCCAGGAAGGGTTCGAGTCGCGGGTGCTGAAGGACGCAGGCGCGGCGCTCAGGGCCTGGGTCGAGGCCCATGTTCCGCCAGAGGTCGAGGTGCATCCGCACATCCTTCACGGCCGCGTCTACGACGAGATCATCACCGCCGCGAACCGGCTCGGGGTCGATGCCATCGTGATGGGCTCGCATCGGCCCGAGCTTTCGGATTACCTCCTCGGGCCGAACGCCGCGCGAGTCGTGCGGCACGCCCGGCAATCCGTCTTCGTCGTCCGGGGGGACTGAGATGCCAGACCACGTCTTCGGCCGCGGATCCGGCCCGCTGCCCATGGCCGTCCGCGGCGACGGCATCTGGATCGAGGACGCAAAGGGCCGCCGCTATCTCGACGGATCGGGCGGCGCCGCGGTCTCGTGCCTCGGGCATTCGGACCCCGAGGTGCGCGCGGCGATCCACGCCCAGCTCGACCGCATCGCCTTCGCACATACCGGGTTCTTCACCTCTGACCCGGCCGAGGATCTGGCCGACCTCCTGATCGCCGAGGCGCCCCCGGGAATCGACCGCGTCTACCTCGTCTCGGGCGGGTCCGAGGCGGTGGAGGCCGCGATCAAGCTCGCCCGGCAGTTCGCCCTCGAGACGGGCGCGCCGGATCGCCACCGGATCATCGCGCGGCGGCAGAGCTATCACGGCAACACGCTCGGCGCGCTTGCGGCCGGGGGCAACCCCTGGCGGCGCGAGAACTACGCGCCGCTTCTCGTCGCGACGCACCACATCGCGCCCTGCTACGAGTACCGGGGCCGCCGCGACGACGAGACCGCCGAGGACTACGGCCGGCGCGTCGCCGACGAGCTCGAGGCCGAGATCCTCCGCCTCGGCCCCGAGACCGTGCTGGCCTTCATTGCCGAGCCCGTCGTCGGCGCCACCGCGGGCGCGGTTCCCGCCGTGCCCGGCTACTTCAGGCGCATTCGCGAGATCTGCGACCGGCACGGGGTGCTTCTGATCCTCGACGAGGTCATGTGCGGGATGGGCCGGACCGGCACCTTCTTCGCCTGCGAACAGGACGGCGTCGCGCCCGACATCGTGACGATCGCCAAGGGGCTCGGCGCGGGCTATGCGCCCATCGGCGCGATGCTGTGCACGGGCGCGATCCACGACGCGATCGCGAACGGCTCGGGCGCGTTCCAGCACGGCCACACCTACCACGGCCACCCCCTCGCCGCCGCCGCCGGCCGGGCGGTGGTGACCGCGCTCCGCGACCGCGGCCTCGTCGCGCGGTCGGCGCGGATGGGCGAGGTCCTGAATGCCTCCCTGCGCGAGAGCTTCGGCCAGCACCCGCATGTGGGCGACATCCGCGGCCGCGGCCTGTTCCGCGCGATGGAGTTCGTGGCGGACCGCGAGACCAAGGCGCCCTTCGATCCAGGCCGCAGGCTCGCCGCGCGGATCAAGGCGGCGGCGATGGAAGAGGGGCTGATCGTCTATCCCGCCGCCGGCACGGTGGACGGCCGGTCGGGCGACCACGTCCTCATCGCGCCGCCCTTCATCATTACCGAGCCCGAAATCGCCGATCTGGTGGCGCGGCTCGACCGCGCCGTCGCGCAGGCGCTCGGCTGAGGGGTTATCGGGAACCCGAAGTCCCTCCCGCCGCTTGTCTTCGGCTAGTCGCTGCGCCCTGTGCGCGGCACGACCGGAACGTGCAGCGCGGCCACGTCAGGCGTTGCGGCAGATCCCGCGCTTCCTGTGTAGCCCGGCCTTCATGCTCCAAAGGAGAGGAACCTCATGTCCGACGCGCAAGACCCGGTCATCCTGCGCCCCGGCGAGACCTGCTGGCGGATCGAGCGGGCCGGCCGTCTTTCCGTCATCGTCGACGCCGCGCGCTACTTCTCGGCCCTGCGCTCGGCCGTTCGGCAGGCACGCCACAGCGTCTTCATGATCGGCTGGGAGTTCGACACGCGGATCTCGCTCGACCCGGAGGCGACGGACGATGACGTGCCCCACCGGCTGGGAAAGTTCCTGAGCTGGGCGGTCCGGCACAACCCGGACCTCAGGATCTACATGCTCGAGTGGGATATCGGGATGATCCGGACGCTGGGCCGCGGCTCCACGCCGCTCCGCCTCGCCGACTGGGTGACCGGATCGCGGATCACCCTCAAGCTCGACCATGCACATCCTTCAGGCGCCGCGCATCACCAGAAGATCGTCGTCATCGACGATGCTGTCGCGTTCTGCGGCGGCATCGACACGACGGCGGACAGGTGGGACACCCCCGAACATCCCGACAGCAGCGAATTCCGCCGCCGCCCGACCACGGGCCGGCGTTACGGACCTTGGCACGATGCCACCGTCGCCGTCGACGGCGCCGCCGCCCGGGCGCTGGGCGAGCTTGCCCGCGAGCGCTGGAAGCGGGCGACGGGCAAGGAGATCCCGAGCCCTCCCCAGGGTCCTGCCGAATGGCCCGAGGACCTTCAGGTGACGCTACACGACGTGGACGTCGCCATCTCGCGGACCGCGCCCGAGTACGGCGGACGGGAGGCGGTGCACGAGATCGAGGCGCTCTACCTCGCGATCATCGCCGCGACCCGGCGCAGTCTTTACATCGAAAGCCAATACTTCGCCTCGCGCAAGCTCGCCGAGGCCATCGCGAAGCGGCTGCGCGAGCCGGACGGGCCCGAGGTCGTGGTGGTCAATCCCGAGACCGCCGATGGCTGGCTCGAGGAGGAAGTGATGGGCTCGTCACGGGCCCGCCTGCTGAAGCTGATCCGCAAGGCCGACCGCCACGGCCGGTTCCGCCTCTACACTCCCGTCGCCGAGCAAGGGACGCCGATCTACGTGCATGCCAAGGTCGTCGTGATGGACGACCGGCTCCTCAGGGTCGGCTCGTCCAACCTCAACAACCGCTCGATGGGAATGGACACGGAATGTGACCTGTCGGTCGAGGCGCGGCCGGACACCCCCGGTCAGGCGGACCTGCGGCGCCGCATCGCGGGGCTTCGCAACGCCTTCGTCGCCGAGCATCTGGGGGTCGGCGTCGCCGAGGTGGAGGCCGCGCTCGCCCGCACCTCGCAATCGCTCATCGGCGCGATCGAGCTGCTGCGCGACAGCGGCCGGAGCCTCGTGCCCTTCGAGCCGCCCGAGTTCAACGACGTCGAGGACGCCGCCTTTGCCGAAAGCGATCTACTCGACCCCGAGCGCCCCGCCCGCCGCTGGCGCCCCTTCCGGCCGGGACACCTGTTCACGGGCGTCATGGGCAGGATGCGCCGCCGCCGGGGTGGCAAGGGCGCCCATGAGACGCGACCTAGCGCACCTTGAGCGTCGCGAGCCCGATGAGCGCGAGGATCAGCGAGATGATCCAGAAGCGGATCACGATCTGCGGCTCGGCCCAGCCCTGCTTCTCGAAATGGTGGTGGATGGGCGCCATCAGGAACACGCGCTTGCCGGTCCGCTTGAAGTAGAGAACCTGGATGATCACCGACAGCGCCTCGACCACGAAGAGCCCGCCCACGATGGCCAGCACGATCTCGTGCTTCGACGCCACCGCGATCGCGCCGAGCGCCCCGCCGAGCGCGAGGCTTCCGGTATCGCCCATGAAGACGGCCGCCGGCGGGGCGTTGTACCACAGGAACCCGAGCCCGCCGCCGATCAGCCCCGCCGAGAACACGAGGATCTCGCCGGTTCCGGGGACGTAGTGCACGTCTAGGTAGTCGGTGAAGTCCACGCGCCCCACCGCATAGGCGATCACCCCGAGCGTTCCGGCGGCGATCATCACGGGCATGATGGCGAGCCCGTCGAGGCCGTCGGTCAGGTTCACGGCATTGGCCGCCCCGACGATCACCAGCATCGCGAAGGGGATGAAGAGGAGACCGAGGTTGATCAGCACGTCCTTGAAGACCGGCACGGCAAGCTGGTAGGTCAGCGCCTCGGGATGCAGCGTCGCCGCCCACCAGCCCGCCACGCCGGCGATCGCGAAGCCCACGGCGAGGCGGAGCTTTCCCGGCACGCCGCGATGCGTCATCCGCGTGACCTTGGCATAATCGTCGGCAAAGCCGATCAGACCGAAGGACGTGGTGACGAACAGCACCATCCAGATGTAGCCGTTGTCGAGCCGCGCCCAAAGGAGCGTCGAGACGAGGAGCGCCGACAGGATCAGGAGCCCGCCCATGGTCGGGGTTCCGGCCTTGGTCACGAGGTGGCTCGCGGGGCCGTCCTCGCGGATCGGCTGGCCCTTCTTCTGGCGCCGGCGCAGGAAGTTGATCAGCGGGCGACCGAAGATGAAGCCGAAGATCAGCGCCGTGAAGAAGGCGCCGCCCGCCCGGAAGGTGATGTAGCGGAAGAGGTTGAAGGCGCCGCCCACCTCCGACAGATCGCTCAGCCAGAATAGCATCTAGTCGCCCCCTTGCCCCGGTCGCGGCGCCGCATGGCCCAGTTTTCGGATGGCGTCAACGACAAGGCTCACCCGGCTGCCCTTGGATCCCTTGACGAGCACGACGTCGCCCGCGTCGATCAGGTGGTGGACGCGGGCCGCGAGATCCTCGGCCGTCTCGGCGCATTGCCCCCGCCGCGTCTCGGGCAGCGCGTCCCAGAGCTGCCGCATCCGGGGCCCGACGCAATGCACGACGGCGACCTCGGCCATGACGGGGTGCTGCGCGATCTCGGCGTGGAGGCGCCCCTCGTCGGGGCCGAGCTCCAGCATGTCGCCAAGGATCGCGATGCGCCGCCCCTTGGACACCCGGCCGAGGCCGTCCGTCGGGACCGCCGTCCCGAGCACGTCGAGCGCGGCGGCCATGGAGGCGGGATTCGCGTTGAAGGCGTCGTCGATCAGGTCGACCGTCGCCTGCTCGTTGACCTGGTCGAGCACGATCCGCTCGCGTCGGCCGCGGCCGTCCGAGGGCTCCCACCCCGACAGCGCGACGATGGCGCGCGCCCGGTCGGCGCCGACCTCGCCCACCGCCGCCAGGACCGCGAGCGCGTTGATGCCGAAGTGCCGCCCCGCGCCGCGGATGCAGTAGGCGACGGGCGTGCGCCAGAGGCGGGCCGTCGCCACGGTGGTGTCGTCCTGCACCCGAAGGTCGAGCGCGCGGTGGTGGTTCGCTGGCCCCGTCCCGAAGGTGACACACCGCGCGGCATGGCGGCGCGCGGCGTCTTCGAGGATCGGCGTCTGGGGGATGTCACCGTGGAAGATCGCCGTGCCGCCGGGCTCGAGCCCCTCGAAGATCGAAGCCTTTTCCCGGGCGATCCCCTCGAGCGTCCCGAACGCCTCGAGATGCGCGGCGCCGACCGTGGTGACGATGGCGACATGGGGTCGCGCCAGGCGCGACAGGGGCGCGATTTCTCCGGGATGGTTCATCCCGATCTCGACCACGGCATAGTCGGCGTCGCGCGGCAGGCGGGCGAGCGTAAGCGGCACGCCCCAGTGGTTGTTGAAGCTCTTCTCGGCGGCGTGGACCTTGCCCTGCCCGAGCAGCACGAAGCGGAGCATGTCCTTGGTCGAGGTCTTGCCGACCGATCCGGTCACCGCGACGACGCGGGCGCGGGTGCGGGCACGGCCCGTGCGCCCGAGCGCCTCGAGCGCGCCCAGCACCTCGGGGACGACAAGGAGCGGCGCGTCCGGTGCGACGCCATCGGGGATCCGGCTCACCAGCGCGGCGGCGGCGCCCTTCGCCAGCGCGTCGGCCACGAAGTCGTGCCCGTCGCGCGCGTCCTTCAGCGCCACGAAAAGGTCACCCGGCACGAGCGAGCGGGTGTCGATCGAGACGCCCGTCGCGGCCCAATCTCCCCGCACCGTGCCGCCTGTGGCCGCCGCCGCCTCGGCCGCCGTCCAGAGCGCGCTCATGCGGGCCGCCCGTCGAGCGCGGCGACCGCGACGCTCGCCTGTTCCACGTCGTCGAAGGGATAGACCGTGGCGCCCACGATCTGCCCCGTCTCGTGCCCCTTGCCCGCGACCAGCAGCGCGTCGCCGGGTTCGAGCGCGTCGACACCCCGCAGGATCGCCTCGGCCCGGTCGGCGACCTCGCTTGCCTCGGGGCACCCCCCGAGCACCATGGCGCGGATCGCGGCGGGATCCTCGCTGCGCGGGTTGTCGTCGGTGACGATGGCCACGTCCGCCAGACCGGCCACCGCGCGGCCCATCAGGGGGCGCTTCGTCGTGTCACGGTCGCCGCCCGCGCCGAAGACCACGACGAGCCGGCCCATCACATGCGGGCGGAGCGCCGAGATCGCGGTCCGCAGCGCGTCGGGCGTGTGGGCGTAGTCCACGAATACCGCCGCGCCGTTCGCCCGCCGCGCGGCGAGCTGCATCCGGCCGGGCACCGTCGAGAGGCGGGGGAGCGCGTCGAAGACCTCGCCCGGCGTGGACCCGGACGCGATGCAGAGCCCGGCCGCCACGAGCGCGTTCCACGCCTGGAAGCCGCCCACGAGGTCGAGCCGGACCTGCCGCACGACACCGTTCCACGAAAAGCGCAGCTCCTGCCCCGTCGCGTCGAAGCGCTGGCCGAGGATGCGCAGCGCCGCGGTCTCGGCGTGCCCGACCGTCAGCAGATCGCAGCCGCGCGCCTCGGCGATCGCGCGGATGTCGGCGCCCCTCGGGTCGTCGAGATTGACGACGGCGGTCGCGTCCTCGGGCAGGACCCGGTCGAAGAGCTGCGCCTTGGCGGCGAAATAGGCCTCCATCGTGCCGTGGTAGTCGAGGTGGTCCTGGCTGAAGTTCGTGAAGGCGGCGGCGGCGAGCCGGACTCCGTCGAGGCGGCGCTGGTCGAGCCCGTGCGACGAGGCCTCCATCGCGGCGTGGTCTATCCCTGCGTCGGCGACCTCGGCCAGCGCCCGGTGCAACGTGATCGGCTCGGGCGTCGTGTGGGCGAGGGGTGCCGACAGGTCGCCCTCGACGCCGGTCGTGCCGATGTTGACGGCGGGCCGGCCCATCGCCTGCCAGAGCTGCCGCGTGAAGGTCGCGACCGAGGTCTTGCCGTTCGTGCCGGTGACGGCGACGACGGTGTCCGGCTGGCGGCCGAACCACAGCGCGGCGGCGTAGGACAGGGCCTGGCGGGGGTCCTCGGCGACGACGACGGGCACACCTGCCGCCGTAATGTCCGGGCCTGCGAGGCGCGCGCCCTCGCGGTCGGTCAGGATCGCGCCCGCGCCCATGCGGAGCGCGTAAGGGATGAATTCGCCGCCGTGGACCCGGCTACCCGGCAGCGCGGCGAACAGGACGCCCGCCCGCACGTCGCGGCTGTCGACCGCGAGGCCCGTCACCCGGACCTCGCCATGCCCCGGAGCGGCCAACCCCAGTTCGGAGAGCGACTTGTCCTCAGCCCGGGGTGCCATGCTCGCCTCGACCCGCGTTCTAGTTAGACCGGAGTGATACCCCAACGAGTTCGCCCTGTTCAATGGAGGGCGCGAGACCCATCAGCGGCGCGACGCGCCGGATGATCTCGGCCGCGACCGGCACCGCCGTCCAGCCGGCGGTGCGGCGCGGCTCGGTCCCCGAGGTCTCGACCGGCTCGTCGAGCGTCACGACGAGCACGTATTTCGGCGCGCTCGACGGGAAGACGCTGGCGAAGGTGGTGATCACCTTGTCGTCGTAGTAGCCGCCCGTCCGCTTCGGCTTGTCGGCCGTGCCGGTCTTGCCGCCGACCTCGTAGCCCGGGACCTCGCCGAAGCTCGCCGTGCCCTCGGTCACCGTCTTGCGGAGCATGTCGCGCACCTGGGCCGAGACGCGGGGCGAGATGATCTGCTCGCCCGGCGCCACCCCCTGCCGTTTCACCAGCGTGGGCGTCACCCGCGTCCCGCCGTTCGTGAGGGTGGCGTAGGCCGTGGCGAGGTGCATCGGGCTCGCCGACAGGCCGTGGCCGTAGGCGATCGTGATCATCGAGATCTCGGACCAGTTCCGCGGCACGAGCGGGCGTGCGAAGGGCGCCTCGACCAGTTCGACCGGCGTGGGGTCCAGAAAGCCGAGCCGACCGAGGAACTCCTGCTGCTTCTCGGGGCCCATCATCTGCGCCACGCGGACCGTGCCGATGTTCGAGGACTTGGACATGACCTCCTCGACCGACATCGCGGGGCCGTAGTAGCGGAAGTCGGTGATGCGGAACCGGCCCCAGCGCAGCGGGCTGCGGGTGTCGACGATGGTCGAGGGGCTGATGAGACCGAGCTCGAGCGCCTGCGCGACAGGGAAGATCTTGAAGGTCGAGCCGAGCTCGTAGACGCCCTGCACCGCGCGGTTGAAGAGCGGGCTGTCGGCCGGATCGCCGCTTGTCGGCAGGGGCGGCCGTTCGTTCGGGTCGAAGTCGGGCAGCGAGGCCATGCTGATGATCTCGCCGGTGTGCACGTCCATGAGGATCGCCGTCGCGCCGCGCGCGTTCATGAGCCGCATGCCGCCCGCCAGCACCTGCTCGACCACGGCCTGCACCGAGAGGTCGAGGGACAGTTCGAGCGGCTGCCCGTCGTTGCCCGGATCGCGCAGGAAGGCGTCGAAGGTCTTCTCGACGCCCGCGACGCCCACCACCTCGGCCGCCTGCACGTCCTCGCGCCCGAAGGAGGCGCCGCCGAGCACGTGGCTCGCGAGGCGGCCGTTCGGATAGAGCCGCATCTCGCGCGGGCCGAAAAGAAGCCCGGGATCGCCGATGTCGTGCACCGCCTGCTTCTGTTCGGGCGAGATCCGCCGCTTGATCCAGAGGAACTTGCGGTCCCCGGTGAACTGCTCGACCAGCCGCGCCTCGTCGAGATCGGGGAAGATGCGCGCGAGCTCGCGCGCTGCGCGGGCCGGGTCCACCATCTGCGGCGGCTGGGCATAAAGCGCGTGGGTGGTGAGGTTCGTGGCGAGGATCCGGCCGTTGCGGTCGGTGATGTCGGCCCGCTGCGCGAGGATCGACGCGCCCGCGACCGCGGCGCGCGGCTCCTCGACCTCGGTCGAGGCAAGGATGCCCATGCGGCCGCCCACGAGCAGGAAGGCGCAGAAGAAGAAGACGCCCACGACCAGAAGCCGCCCCTCGGCCCGCAGCCGGTCACGGTCGCGCATCGCCTCGTGCCGGAGCCGCAGGTTCTCGCGCTCGATCGCGTCGGGGTTCTCGCCCCGGGCGCGGGCTTCGAGAATGCGGGCGAGAGGGCGCAGCGGCGTGCGCGTCATGGAAACTGCTCCAGATGGCCGACGGTGTCGATGGGGTTCAGGATCGTGAGCATCGGGTCGGGCGGGTAGGCGACCTGCTCGGCGGTACCGAACTGCTCGGGTGTGAGCGGCAGAAGGCCGAGGCGATCGAAGTTGAGGTCGGCGAGCTCGCGCAGCCGGTCCGGCCGGTTGAGGTAGGCCCATTCGGCGCGCAGCACGCCCAGCGTCTCGCGCAGCGCGGCGATTTCCTCGCGCACGGCTTCGGCCTCGCGCATCGACTCCTGCGTCTCGTAGTTCTGCCGGTAGGCCCAGAACGCCATGCCCATCACGAAGAGCGCCGAGGCGATGTAGAAGATCGACCGCATCAGTTTCGCCTCGTTTCGACGGGTTTCGGCAGCCCGAGCACCGTGCGGTCCGGGCGCCCCGCCGGCGCCGCCGTGCGGCGCGCGACCCGAAGCCGGGCGGACCGGGCGCGGGGGTTCAGGGCCAGTTCCTCGGCATCGGCGTCGATCGACTTCCCGACGCCTTCGAAGCGGGGCGTCACCTCGGCGCGTTCGGGGGCATGGCGGCTGCCGCGCCCCGCCCCGCCCGAGCGGTGCTGGAGAAAGCGCTTCACGACCCGGTCCTCGAGCGAATGGAAGCTCACCACGGCGAGCCGCCCGCCGGGAGCGAGCGCCCGTTCGGCCGCCTCGAGCCCGGCGACGAGTTCGCCGAACTCGTCGTTGACCGCGATCCGGAGCGCCTGGAAGGTCCGCGTCGCGGGGTGGGTCTGGCCCGGTTTCGGGCGCGGCAGGCAGCTTTCGGCAAGGGCGGCAAGCTCGCGCGTGCGGGTGATCGGGCGCTCGGCCCGCGCCCTGACGATGGCCCTCGCGATCCGCCGCGCGGCGCGCTCCTCGCCGTAGTGGAAGAGGATGTCGGCGAGGTCTTCCTCGGAGGCGGCGTTCACGATGTCGGCGGCCGAGGTCCCCTGCCCGCTCATCCGCATGTCGAGCGGACCGTCGGTCATGAAGGAAAAGCCGCGCTCGGGGCGGTCGAGCTGCATCGACGACACGCCCAAGTCGAGCACGACGCCGTCGAGCGGGCCGCCGGCATGGACGTCGAGGTCCGAGAACACGCCCTCGACCAGCCGCAGCCGGTCGCCCAAGGCGCCGGCCCAGTCCCGCGCCATCTCGAAGACGGCCGGGTCGCGGTCGACGCCGATGACCTCGGCCGCGCCGGCCTCGAGAAGCCCCCGCGCATAGCCGCCCGCGCCGAAGGTACCGTCCAGCCATCGGCCTTCGACCGGGGCCACGGCCGCGAGGAGCGGACCGAGAAGGACGGGAATGTGCGGGCTGTCGGACGCAGGGACGCGCGCCGCCGCTGCCATCGCTCAGGCCCCTTTCCGCTTGTCGAGAAGCGTGAGCGGGTCGAAGTCCTCGGGCATGCTTTCGAGCCAGGCCTCGGTCTTGGCGAGTTCCCCGGTCTCGTAGGTCTCGGGCTTCCAGATCTGGAAGGTGTCGCCCGCGGCAAGGAAATAGGCCTCGTCGCCGAGCCCGATCTTGGTGCGCAGCTTCTGCGGCAGGACAATGCGCCCGGTCTCGTCGATCGCGGTCTTGAGCGAGAGGCCGTTGAAAAGACGTTCGAGCATGCGCCGGTCCATCGAGCCGCGCGGCAGCTCGGCGATCTGGGCGTCGACCTCGGCCGCCGCCTCCATCGTGTAGCATTCGAGGTAGGCGCGGCGGTGGTCGCCGTAGACGATGACGAATTCGGGCGGCTTGCCGTCCGACCAGGCGGGGTCGCCGGCCTCGAGGACGCGGCGGAAGTCGGCCGGGATCGAGACCCGCCCCTTCCCGTCCACCTTCTGGTGGAACTCGCCTC
>DAINOF010000046.1:0-15097 GCA_036735505.1 Paracoccaceae bacterium | reverse complement strand
GGGCTGGTCCGCGAAGTCGACGGAATACATGGTGATATCTCCTGTCCTGAGCCTGATGCGTTCGGCGATCGCCTCGCCGTCCTTGCGGAACGCGGCCGGAGAGCGGCCGTACTGAAGCGCGAAGGCCCGTGCGAGGCTGCGCGGGCTGCCATAGCCGGCCCGCGCCGCGATCTCGCCCAGCGACAGGTCGGTCTGGACAAGCCAGACCGCCGCCCGGTGCAGCCTTATGCGCCGCACCGCCTGCGCCGCCGTCTCGCCCGTCATCGCGTGGAAGACGCGGTGCCAGTGGAAGCGCGACATGGCCGCAACGTCGGCCAGCGCGTCGAGCGACAGGTCGCCGGCCGGGTTGTCGTGGATGTGGTCCAGCACCCGAAGGAGCCGGTCTTCGTAGGTCCGCACGTCTCTCTCCTCTCGTTCCGAGGCTGTGATTCCACGGACCGGCAGGACAAGTCTTGCGGAAAGCGGGTCAGCCCTGGCGCAGCGCCGCCACGACCTCGGGCAACGCGGCCCGCCAGTCGGGACGGGCGATGCCGAAGGCGGCCTCGGTCGCGGTGCAGTCGAGGCGCGAGTTCTTCGGCCGCGCGGCGGGCGTCGGGTAGTCGGACGATGGGATGTCCTCGACCGCGGGCGTCAGCCCGGCCTCCGCAAAGATCGCGCGGGCAAAGCCGGCCCAGCTCGTGTCCGGCGCGCCCGCGAAATGGTAAGTGCCCGAAAGGCCCGGGTCCCGCGCCAGCGCCCCGGCGATCGCGGCGCAGGCGGCCGCGATGGCGCGCGCAGGCGTCGGGCCCCCGATCTGGTCGGCGACGATGCGCAGGCGGTCGCGCTCGGCCCCGAGCCGCAGCATCGTACGCACGAAGTTCGTGCCATGGGCCGAGAACACCCAGGACGTGCGCAGGATCGCATGGGTCCCGCCCGCCGCCCGCACTGCATCCTCGCCCTCGAGCTTGGTGCGGCCATAGGCGCCGAGCGGCCCCACCGGATCGTCCGGCCGCCAGGGCCGGTCGCCGCCGCCGTCGAAGACGTAGTCGGTCGAGATGTGGACGAACGGCAGGCCGCGTTCGGCGGCGACCTCGGCCAGCGCGCCCACCGCGGTCGCATTGACCGCGCGGGCGATCTCTTCCTCGGTCTCGGCCCGGTCGACGGCGGTGTAGGCCACGGCGTTCACGATGGCGTCGGCCTCGACCGCCTGCGCGGCGCGGCGAACCGCCTCGGGATCGGCGAAGTCCGCAACCTCGCGGCCGAGGCAGGTCACGCCCCCGAGCCGCGCAAGTTCGGTCGCGACCTGCCCCGTGCGCCCGAAGACGGCGAGCCTCATCGCCCGAACCGGGTCTTGTCGCCGCAGGCCGACCGCCCGAGAAGATGGGCGGCGAGCGGCGCGGTCAGCATCAGGAACAGGATGGCGGCGACGGCCTTCGCCGTCACCGGAAGCGACTGGAACTCGATCGCCACCGCCACGAGGATGAGAAGCGAGGCAAGCGTGCCCGCCTTGGTCGAGGCATGCATCCGCGTCAGCACGTCGGGCAGCTTGAGCACGCCCAGCCCCGCGATGAAGGCGAAGGCGCCGCCGGCCAGGACGAGTATCCCTGCGATCCAGTCCATCACTTCTCCTCCTCTTCGGCGCCGTCCCCGCCGATCCCGAGCGTCCGCCGTTCGGCATAGCGCGCCAGCGCGACAGTGGCGAGAAAACCCACGAGCGCGAGCACGATCGCCACGTCGAGGAAGGCGGCCTCCTCGGCGAAGACCGCATAGAGCCCGCAGAAGGCCACGAGCACCACCGTCATCATGTCGAGCGCCACGACCCGGTCGGCGAGCGTCGGACCCTTGGCAAGCCGGATGAAGCACAAGACGATGCCGATCATGATCATCGCGAAGCCCGCCGTGATCGAGACCTGCAGGAATTCCTCGCCCGTCATGGCTCGAACACCTCTCTGACCATGCGCTCCATCCCGTCCTTCAGGCTCCGCACCACCTCATCCGGATCGTCCACGAACATCGCGTGGACATAAAGCGTCTTGCGGTCCGGCGTCACGTCAAGGCTCAGCGTGCCCGGCGTCAGCGAGATGAGGTTGGTGACCAGCAGGATCTCGATGTCGCTGTGCACGTCGAGCGGCATCTCGACGATCTGCGCGCGGCTGGTGTCGCCGGGCGTGATCACCTCCCAGGCCACGCGGAACGACGAAATGATGAGCTCCCACAGGAAGTAGACCGCCAGCCGGATGGCTGCCCAGACGTGGCCGTAATAGCTGCTGCGCTCGCCGAAGAGCGGCTGGACGAACCACAGCGCCGCATAGCCGAGCGCGAAGCCCGAGACGAGCGAGAAGAGCGTGAAGCTCCCCGAGAGCGCCTGCCAGGCGAAGGCGAGGACAAGGTTCAGCGCGAAGATGTTCATGGCGCGGTCCCCAGGACGGTCCGGATGTAGTCCGCCGGATCGAGAAGCTGTTCGGCCGAGCGTTCGGCGAACTGCAGGAACGGCTCGGGGTTCAGCCCGATGAACACGGTCAGCGCCGCGAGCGCCGCGATGGGCAGGATCAGCGGCCAGAACTGCGCGCGCGGCAGCGCGGTCACCGTGGGCTCCACGCCCTCGGGATGCGGCTTCCAGAACGCCTCGCCCCAGATCTTGGTCATCGAGAAGATCGTGAGCAGGCCCACCGCAAGCGCCACGAAGGCCACGACCCACGCCTCGAGGTCGAGCGCGGCCTTGACCAGCAGGTACTTCGCCCAGAAGCCCGACAGCGGCGGGAAGCCCGCAAGCGAGAAGGCGGGGATCAGGAACAGAAGCCCCAGAAGCGGCGAGGCCTTGTAGAGCCCGCCGATCCGGCCGAGGTCGGTCGACCCCGCGATACGGTTCGCCACGCCCGAGACGAGGAACAGGTTCGCCTTCACGATGATGTGGTGGACGAGGTAGAACACCGCGCCCACGATGGCGAGCGGCGTGTAGAGCGCAAGCCCGAGGATCATGTAGCCGATCTGGCTGACGATGTGGAAGCTCAGGATCTTGCGGAAGTCCGACTGCGCAGCGGCGCCAAGGACGCCCACCACCATCGTGAGACACGCGACCCACAGGAGGATCGTGTGCGTGAAGGCCACGTCCGTCACGAAGATCAGCGTGAAGGTGCGGATCAGCGCATAGACGCCCACCTTCGTCAGAAGCCCGGCGAAGACCGCCGAGACGCTGAAGGCCGGCGTGTGGTAGGCGGCCGGCAGCCAGAAGAACAGCGGGAAGACCGCGGCCTTGACCCCGAAGGCGATCATGAACATGACCGCCACGATGGCCAGCAGCCCCTGGTTCTCGACCTCGCGCACCGCAAGGCTCAGGTCCGCCATGTTGAGCGTGCCGGTCATCCCGTAGAGAAGGCCCGTGCCCGACAGGAACAGGATCGTCGAGATCAGGTTCAGCGTGACGTACTTGATCGCGCCGTCCATCTGCGCGCGCGAGTTGCCGAGGACGAGCAGCCCGAAGGACGAGATCAGCATGACCTCGAACCAGACGTAGAGGTTGAAGAGGTCGCCCGTCAGGAACGCCCCCGTCACCCCCGCGATCAGCACCTGGAAGAGGGCGTGGTAGCCCAGCCGCTCCTTCTCGGCGTCGATGTCGGACAGGGCATAGACTGCCGTCGCCAGGCTGATGATCGCCGTGATCACCGCCATGACCGCGCCCAGAAGGTCCGCGACCAGCGTGATGCCGAAGGGCGCGGGCCACTGGCCCATCTGCGCGGCGATGACGCCCCGGTCCAGCACCGCGACCATCAGCGCCCCGCAGGCGAGAAGCGACAGGAGCGAGCCGAGGACCGAGATCCAGGCGCCCGACGACCGGTCCTTGGCGAGGTAGGCGAAGACCGCCGTCGCGAAGGGAATGATGATGGGAAGGGTGAGCAGCCAGCTCATTTCGGCTCACCATCGGGCTCGGCGATCCGCATCTCGTCGGTGTTGAGCGTGCCGAGCGTCTGGTAGGCCTTGAAGGCGAGCGCCAGCGCGAAGGCGAAAAGCCCGAAGCCGATGACGATGGCGGTCAGCACCAGCGCCTGCGGCAGCGCGTTGGCCGCCGTGGCGAGCGGCGCGTCGGCGCCTTCGGGCACCAGCGGCGGCACCGCCGCCGTCAGCCGCCCCGAGGTGAAGATGATGAGGTTCGCCGCGTTCGAGATCAGGATCAGCCCGAAGAGAAAGCGCAGGACGTTGCGCGACAGCATCAGGTAGACCGAGGCGGCGACGAGCACGCCGACGAGGACGGCGATGACAGGCTCCATCAGACGCTCTCCTCGAGCGCGAAGACCAGCGACAGGATCGAGCCCATCACCACGAGGTAGACGCCGATGTCGAAGATCAGCACCGTCGACAGCGGAATGCCCTTGTCGTCCTCGGTGGCCCCGATGAACAGCCACTGGCCGGTGAAGAAGACCTCGCCCGCGAAGATCGCCGCGAAGCCCGCGAAGAGCGCGATGCCAAGGCCCACCATCGCGATCTTCTCGGGCGCCGCGCGCAGCGCCTCGCGCGCGGCCGCGGTGCCGCTCGAGATCGTGTAGAAGATGAAGCCCGTGGCCCCGATCAGCCCGCCGATGAAGCCGCCGCCGGGCAGGTTGTGCCCACGCAGCAGCATGAAGACCGAGAACACCAGCAACAGCGACACGAGAAGCCGCGCACCCGCCTGGAAGATGATCGAATTCATGTCCTGTCCCCCTGCCCGCGTCCCTTGAGGATCGCGAAGGCGCCAAGCGCGGCGATGGCGACGACGGCGATCTCGCCCATGGTGTCAAGCGCGCGGAAGTCCACGAGAATGACGTTGACGATGTTGCGCCCGAAGGCCTCGGGCCAGGCCGTCACCTCGAAATAGGTGGTGAGGCGGCGGTCGAGCGGCCCGGCCGTCACGGCAAGAAGCACCGCCGTCACCGCCGCGCCGAGCCCCACCGCAAGAGCCGCATCAAGCGGCCGGAAGCCCTCGCGCCCGCCCTTGTCGAGCCGCGGCAGGCGCAGGACGGCGACCGCGACCAGCACGACGACCAGCGTCTCGACCAGAAGCTGCGTGATCGCCACGTCCGGCGCGCCGTAGAGGATGAAGATCAGCGCGACGCCGATCCCCACCGAACCCAGTCCCGTGATCGCCGCGATACGGTTGTAGGTGACGAGCGCCAGAAGACAGCCCGCCACGATCAGCGCCACGATGACGTAGTGCGTGATCTGCAACTCGGTCACCGCACCCGCCCAGGTGAGGCCCCCCTTCAGCGCCGCGGTCCCGCCGATGCCCACCAGAAGCACGGCGAAGACGATGAAGATGTAGTGCCTGAGGACGCCCGACTGCACGGTCCGCGTCTGCCACGCGGCCGTGGCCTTCAGCCCGTCGATCAGGCTGTCCCAGCCCCGGTCGAAGCTCGGGCTCCGGTCGCCGGCCGCGGCGAGCCAGGCCCGAAGCCGGCCGTGGACGGCATAGAGCAGGAAACCGAGCGCAAAGGTTGCGAGCGACAGGACAAGCGGCAGGTTCACGCCGGCCCAGAGCTTGAGCGCGCCGGGCTTGACCTCGGGCCCGAGGATCGAGGCCACCGCCGGGTTGACGAGCGCCCAGGCGAAAAGCGCCGGGAACAGCCCCGACAGCGCGCCAAGCACGGCCAGGAGAAGCGGCCCGGCCAGCATCCGCGCGGGTCCCTCGTGCGGCGCGACGGGCGTCTCGCGCCCCGGCCGCCAGAACGGCTTGAAGGCCACGATCCCCGCCACCGCGAACATCAGCGCGTTGGCGGCGAGCGCCGCGGCCGTCACGAAGACCACGCTCGACTGCGCGCCCAGCGTGCCCACGTACATCACCTCCTTGGCGATGAACCCGATGAAGGGCGGCAGCCCCGCCATCGACAGCGCCGCCAGCGCCGCCGCCGCCGCCGTCACCGGCATGAAGCGCGCGAGCCCGCCCAGGATGTCGGCCTCGCGCGTGCCGGTGCCATGGTCGATCACGCCCACGACCAGGAACAGCGCCGCCTTGTAGAAGGAATGCACGATCAGGAAGGCCATCGCCCCGGTGATCGCATAGGCGCTGCTTTCGCCCAGCAGCATCGTCAGCGTGCCGAGCGCCATGAGCGTCGTGTAGGCCAGCGTCTGCTTCAGGTCGGTCTGCTTCAGCGCCATGAAACTCGCGAAGACCGCCGTGACCGCGCCGAAGATGGTGAGCGTCCACAGCCAGACCTCGGTCCCCCCGAGGTTCGGATGCATCCGCGCCATCAGGTAGATGCCGGCCTTCACCATGGTGGCCGAGTGCAGGTAGGCCGACACGGGCGTCGGTGCCGCCATCGCGTTGGGCAGCCAGAAGTGGAACGGGAACTGCGCCGATTTCGTGAAGGTCCCGGCCAGGATCAGGATCAGGATCGGCAGGTAGAGCGCGTGCTCCTTCAGCACGTCGCCCTGTTCGCGGATCTCCGAAAGCTCGAAGGTGCCCGCCACCGTCCCGATCAGGATGAAGCCCGCCAGCATGGCGAGCGCCCCGGTCCCGGTCAGCAGAAGCGCCTGCAGCGCCGAGCGGCGGGACTTGTAGGTCGCATGGTCGAAGCCGATCAGCAGGTAGGAGGTGATCGTGGTCAGCTCCCAGAACACGAACAGCGTCAGCAGGTTGTCGGCCAGCACGAGCCCCAGCATCGACAGCATGAACAGCACGAGGAACAGGTGGAAGCGCGCGAAGTGTTCGTGCCCCTCGAGATACTTCGAGGAATAGAGCATCACGAGCGCGCCGATCCCCGAGATCAGAAGCCCGAAGACGAGGCTCAGACCGTCGATGTAGAACGACAGGTCGATCCCGAGGCTCGGGATCCATTCCCACACCACGCGGATCTCCCCGCCGCCGCCGACCGTCGGGATGGCGGTCGCGAACCAGGCGAAGATCGCTGCCGCGATCGCCGCGGGAAGAAGTCCCGCCAGTCGCCCGGCAAGGCTCGTCTCGGTCGGGTGATGCCCTGACGCCTGTCCCATGCCGCTCCCCGTCCTAGCCGCCGCGCCGGCGCCCGGCGCCGCCCGCGTCCTGGTCCGCCCGCGCGACGGCTTCCGCCACCACCGGGTTCCGCTCGATTGCGGCGAAGGGCCGCGCCCGCGCCGCGCTCAGCGCCGCTTCGGTCCGGTCGCGCTGCGCCTCGGCCGCGCGCAGCATCGTCCCGAGCATCGCGCCCGCCCGGCTGAGCGAGCGGAGCACCGGAGGCGAGGGCGCCGCCTCGACCGCCGCGCGGTCCTCCGCCAGCGCCTGCGCCAGTCCCTCGACAGAGGCACGCACTGCGCCAAGCCACACGGCAGCGCGCGTATCGGCCGCCCGCTGCGCCGCCAGAACCCGGTCCGCCATCGCGATCGCCTCGTCCATGTCCCGCGCGTCTTCTGCCGTGCCTGACCCTGTCTCCGCAAGGGCTTCCGCGGCCCGGGCGTAGCGGTCGCGCTCGGTCTCGAGCGCCGCGGTCTCCGCCCGTTCCCGCGCGGCCTCGGCCTCGGCAGCCGCGAGCCGCCGCAGGATCGTCTCGACCTCGGCCAGGACCAGCGCCCGCTGCGCTGCCGTCACCCCGTCGTAGCGCCCGACATCGCGGACGAGCGCCGCGCGCGCCTCGTCCAGCGCCGCCGCGTCATAGGCGTCGATGATCCGCTCGGGCCTCGGGCCGTCGGCAGGCGTCCTCATCGGTCGTCCGGAAGGGGAAGGTCATGTGGCACGGCGATCATTGCCTCGAAGTCGCCCCTGACACATAGCGATGTTTCCTGATTGGAGAAATCGAAACCCGCCGGTAGCTTGATAGCCATCCTCTATCAGCGCGAGGACACCGCCCGTGCCCAGCCTCCAGCAGCTCCGCTACCTCGTCGCCATCGCCGACATGCTCCACTTCCGTCGCGCGGCCGAGGCGGTGAACGTCACCCAGCCGACGCTGTCGGCGCAGCTTCGCGACCTCGAGCTCCGGCTTGGCGTGCAGCTCGTCGAGCGGACCCGCGCGCGCGTCGTGATGACGCCCGTGGGGACCGAGATCGCCGCCCGCGCCCGCCGCGTCCTCGCCGAGGTCGGGGCGATCCGCGAGCTCGCCCACGGCGCCCAGCGGCCCTTCGCGGGCACGATCCGGGTGGGCGTGGTGCAGACGCTCGGTCCCTACCTGTTGCCGCTCGTCATCCCCGACCTGCACGAGGGCCTGCCCGACCTCCGCCTCTACCTGCGCGAGGGCCTGGCCGACGCGCTGATCCGCCGGCTCGAGGAGGGGACGATCGACCTTCTCTTCTGCCCGCTCCCGCTCGTCCGCGCCGATCTCGTCACCGTGCCCCTGTTCCGCGAGCCGCTGATGGTCGTCCTGCCGCGCGACCATCCGCTTGCCGCGGCCGGGACGGTGCCGCGGGCGGCGCTCAGGGGCCAGACGATCCTGACGCTCGAGCCCGGCCACCGGCTTTACGAACAGGTCTGCGCGCTGGCCGACGAGCTCGAGGCCGCGGTCAGCCGCGATTACGAAGGCACAAGCCTCGACACGCTGCGCCAGATGGTGGCCATGGGCCTCGGCCTGTCACTCCTGCCGGCGCTCTACGTCCGGTCCGAGGTCGCGCGCGAGACGCTCGTGGTGGCCCGCCCCTTCGCCGGCGCCCCGCCGTCCCGCGTCATCGGCATGGTGTGGCGGAAGGAATCGGCGCGCGACGCCGAATTCCGTGACCTGTCGCAGATCGTCGCGGGCATCCTCACGGGGCGCGCGCCGGAAGTGACCGTGCTGTGACGAGGAAGAGGCGTCCGCCCCGGCAAAATGACCGGAACGGACGCCAAGCCTCGGAAAGAGAGCGGCGACCTCGGGACCTCACACCACTCTCTCATCTGACGGGGCCGAAGTGTCCGACGTGCTGCATTGCCGAACCGCGACTGCCCGCCAGTTACCGGGCTTTCCGCCTTGAAGGGCGGCCGTGAAACAACATACGGCCGAATACCCCTTGATAGAATGATGATCCGCTGCGAGTTTCCATAGGAAATTCCTATCGCGTGCCGTCCGCCATGTTCAACCTGCCGACCCTCCGCCAGCTCCGCTATTTCGCCGCGCTCGCCGAAACCCGCCACTTCCGCCGCGCGGCCGAGGCGATGGGCGTGAGCCAGCCCTCTCTGAGCCTGCAGATTGCCAATCTCGAGGCGCAGCTCGGCACGACGCTCGTCGAGCGCGGCCGCGGACCGGTCACGCTTACCCCCGCGGGCCGCGAGATCCTGGTGCTGGCGCGCCGCGCGCTCGACTCCGCGCAAGAGGTCGTGGACGCCGCCGCCGCCCTGCGCGGTGGCCTGTCCGGCACGATCCGCCTGGGCGTCAGCCCGAGCCTCGGGCCCTACTTCCTTCCCCGCATCGTGGGCCACCTCCACCGCGCCTTCCCCGACCTCAAGCTCTATATCCGCGAACGCACCCCCCGGCTCCTGCGTGACGAGTTGCTCGACGGCACGCACGACATGATCCTGAGCCAGCTGCCGCTGCCAGGCGGCGACCTCGCGGTCCGGCGCCTATTCTCCGAGGCGCTGCTCCTGGTGGCGCCGCCCGATCACCCGCTTGCCGGCAAGGCCTCCGTCACGCCCGGCGACCTCGCGGGCCTCGAGGTGCTGAGCCTCGGCCCGGACTTCGTCCTCCACGACCAGATCGCCGCGATCTGCGCCGATCACGGCGCGGCTCTCCTGCGCGACTACGAAGGCACGAGCCTCGACGCGCTGCGGCAGATGGTGGCCATGGGCATGGGCGTGGCCTTCATGCCGCAGCTCTACGTGACCTCCGAGATCGACCCGCGCGAATCGGCGGTCGTCGCCCGGCCGATGGCGCGCGGGCAGTTCACCCGGTCGGTCGGCCTCGTCTGGCGCCGGGGCGCAGGCGCCCGGCCCACCTACGACAGGATTGCCGCCGAACTGACCGGCATCGCCCGCCAGCAGTTCGCGGGCCTCCTCCGTTTCGACGGCTGACGGGCGTTGACATACCCGACTGTTTAAGTCAGTTTTCTGACCATAGCCCAGCCACCCGCCTCGGGAAGCCCGGACGCATCCAGCAGTCGGAGAGACCCATGCGCGAACACACCTTCGACCGGCCGCGGGACGACCGCCCGCCGCAGACCGGACACGACTGGCTCAACGAACTCCGGGAAACCCTCTTTCAGGGAACCGGAACCTCCGAGAGCCGGCTCGAAGCCTTCCTCGATCGGATGGAGACCCGCAGATGAACGCGCTTTCGCCCGAACGCCCGGAACCGGCGCAACTCGCCTCGATCCCGATGCATGACGCGCGCGACCTCACCGCGAACACCGACCGCGCGCGCATCGTGCTTGACGGCAAGGTCTATGACCTGCGCATCACCCGCGCCGGAAAGCTGATCCTGACGAAGTAGTCAGCCGCGGCGGAGCGCGGTCCCGAGGCCGACCGACAGGGCATAAAGCGCCGCCGCCGCGGCCACGATCGACGGCCCGGCCGGCGTGTCGGCCCGGAGCGACCCCCCGAGACCCAGCCACACCGACGCGAGGCCCAGGCCCACCGCCACCGCCGCCATCGCCTCGGGCGTGCGCGCGAAGTTCCGCGCCGCGGCCGCCGGGATGATCAGCATCGCCGCGATCAGAAGCGCGCCCACGACCTTGATCGCCAGCGCCACCACCACGGCCAGCGCGAGCGTCAGGACGAGCCGCTCGCGCTCGGGCCGGATGCCCGATGAGAAGGCGAGTTCCTCGTTGAGCGTCGCTGTCAGAAGCGCCGACCAGCGCCAGACGAGCAGACCCAGCACCACGAGCCCGCCCGCCCAGATCACCACGAGATCGCCGCGCGACACCGCGAGAATATCGCCGAAAAGATAGGCCGACAGGTCCACCCGGACGGCCGGCACGAAGGAGATCGCCACGAGCCCGATGGCGAGCGCCGAATGCGACAGCACGCCCAGCGTCGCATCCATCGCATGCCCCCGCCCCGTGAGCGTGCTGACCGACAGCGCCATGGCGAGCGCGACGGTCAGCGTCCCCGCCACGGTCGACACCTCGAACATGAGCGCGAGCGCGACGCCGAGGATGCTCGCATGGGCCGTCGCATCGCCGAAATAGGCCATCCGCCGCCAGACGACGAAGCAGCCGAGCGGCCCGGCGGCAAGCGCCACGCCCGCACCCGCAAGCCCCGCGCGCACGAGAAAATCGTCGAGCATCAGTGCGCGTGCTCCCTCGGACCCGCAGGATCGTGGTCGTGGTCGTGGTCATGGTCGTGCGAGTGGTCATGGTGGTGGTGATAGAGCGCGAGCGTGCCCTGCGCCTCGGCGCCGAACAGCGCGCGGTATTCCGGCGCCGACAGCACATGGTCCGGCGTCCCCTCGCAGCAGACATGGCCGTTGAGGCAGATCACCCGGTCCGAGGCGCTCATCACGACATGAAGATCGTGGCTGACGAGCAGGATCGCGCAGCCGGTCGTCCGCCGCACCTCCTCGATCAGCCGGTAGAACTCGGCCACGCCCGGCTGGTCGAGCCCTTGCGTCGGCTCGTCGAGAATCAGCAGGTCCGGCCGCGCCAGAAGCGCCCGCGCCAGCAGCACCCGCTGGAACTGCCCGCCCGAAAGCCGCGTCATCTGGCGCCCCTCGAGCCCCGGCACGCCGACGCGCGCGAGCATCCCGGCCATCTCCGCCCGCCCCCGCCGCACCGGCAGCGACAGGAACCGCGCGACCGTCATCGGCAGCGTGGCGTCGATGGCCAGCCGCTGCGGCACGTAGCCGATCGTCAGCCCCTCGGCCCGCCGCACCTCGCCCGCCGTGGGCGCGAGAAGCCCGATCAGCGCCTTGACAAGGGTCGACTTCCCCGACCCGTTCGGGCCCACCACCGTCACGATCTCGCCGCGCGCGATCTCGAACTCCACGTCGCGCAGCGCCGGCAGCCCGGCATAGCCCGCCGCCATCCCCCGCGCCTCGACCAGCGCAGTCACGCCGTGCCCCCGCAGGCGGGGCAAAGGCCCACGGCCTCGACGTTCATCCGCCGGATGCGAAAGCCGATCCCCTCGGCCGCCCGCCCCATCGCGGCCGCGACCTCGGTCCCCGGCGCCTCGGCCACGGCGTTGCAGGTCTCGCAGATGAAGAAGGCGGGCGAATGCCGCTCGCCCGGCCGGGTGCAGGCCGCATAGGCGTTGAGCCGCCGGATGCGGTGGGCAAGGCCATGCTCCACGAGGAAGTCGAGCGCGCGGTAGGCCACCGGCGGCTGGTTGCCGAAGCCGTCGGCGGCCAGCCGCTCGAGCACCTCGTAGGCGCCGAGCGCCCGGTGCTCCTCGAGCAGGATCTCGAGCGCGCGGCGCCGCACGGGCGTCAGCCTCAGCCCCCGCTCGCGCGCGAGCCGTTCGGCATGGGCCATCGCCATGCCGGTGCAGCGGTCGTGATCGTGGCTGTGGAACGCCGCCGCATCGGTCATGGACGATCCCCTCTTGTTATGATATTACATTCTAGTGTAAGGACCCGGCCGGTCATTCACAAGGAGCCCGCCCCATGCGCCTTCACGTCCTCGCCGCCGCGACCCTCGCCGCCGGAACCGCCGCCGCCGACGTGCCCGTCGTCGTGACCGACACGCCGGTCGTCCATTCGCTCGTCGCGCAGGTCATGGGCGACCTCGGCGCGCCCGTGGCGCTTCTCGAACCCGGCGCCAGCCCGCATAACTTCCAGCTCCGCCCCAGCCAGGCCGCCGCCCTGTCGGACGCGGCGCTCGTCTTCTGGGTCGGCGAGAAGCTGACCCCCTGGCTCGCCCGCGCGCTCGAGGCGACCTCGGGCACGGCGACCGCGATCGCACTTCTCGACGCTCCGGGCGTGACGCTCATCAACTTCGGCGACGGCTCGAGCGCGCATGCCCATGACGACGACCATGCCCACGACGCAGAAGCGGCGCATGACCACGACCATGCGCATGAGAAGGCCGCGCACGACCACGATCACGGCCACGCGCACGAAGAAGCCGCGCATGACCATGACCATGGGCACGAGGAGTCCGCGGACGAGGGTCACGATCACGACCACAGCGGCGTCGATCCTCATGCCTGGCTCTACCCCGACAACGCCAAGGTCTGGCTCTCGGTGATCGCCGCCGAGCTTTCGGCGACCGACCCTGCCAATGCGGCGACCTACGCCGCCAACGCCGAGGCCGCGGCCCTCCGCGTCGACGCCGCCGCGGCCGAGGCCGCCGCGACGCTCGCGGCCGCCCACGACAAGCCCATCGTCGTCTTCCACGATGCCTACAACTACTTCGCCCGCGCTTTCGGCGTCGAGGTCGCAGGCTCCATCGCGCTCGGCGACGCCGCCGCCCCCGGCGCCCAGCGCCTGCGTGAGCTGCAGGAGCGGATGGGGGCGGAACAGATCGCCTGCGTCTTCCGCGAACCCCAGCACGACGCCTCGATCGTGGAATCGATCGCGGCGGACACGGGCGTGGGGATGGGCATGCTCGACCCCTCGGGCTCTTCGATGACCTATGGGCCGGCGCTCTACGAGACGCTCCTGATCTCGCTCGCGACCGCCATCGCCGACTGCGTCGCCGCCTCGGGCTGACCCCGCGACACGGGGGGTGCGGCATATCCTGCCGCACCCCTTTACCCCTTCCGGACCATGCGCTACATCTGTTTCAGAAATTTCTGAAATGCGCGAAAGTCCTGAAATGCCAAGCCAGATCCAGCAGGAGTTCATCCTGCACTTCGGAGAGATGGGTTCCCGCTGGGGGATCAACCGCACCGTCGGCCAGATCTACGCCCTCCTGTTCCTCTCCGAGACGCCGCTTTGCGCGGACGACATCGTGGGCGCGCTCCATGTCTCGCGGTCCAACGTGTCGATGAGCCTCAAGGAGCTCCAGTCCTGGAACCTCGTCCGGCTCCGCCACCTCCCCGACGACCGGCGCGACTACTTCCAGACGCCCGAGGACCTCTGGGAGATCGTCCGCACCCTGATCGCCGAGCGCAAGAAGCGCGAGATTGACCCGACGTTGACGAAACTGCGCGAGCTTGAACTCGCCGCGCCCGAGGGCGCGGACGCCTATGCGGTCCACCGCATGTCCGAGCTTCGGGAGCTGATCGAGACGATGACCGCCTTCTACGACGAGATGAACCGGCTCGAGACCGAAAAGCTGGTGGCGCTCCTGAACACGGGCCACAAGCTGCGCAAGCTCATCGCCTCGACGGGCTCCGTCGTCGCCCTGATGACCCCGCGCAAGAAAGGCTGACCCATGGACACCCTGATCCTCTCGCGCATCCAGTTCGGCGCGAACATCTCGTTCCACATCCTCTTCCCGACGATCACGATCGCGCTCGGCTGGGTGCTCCTCTTCTTCAAGCTCCGCTTCCAGGCCACGGGCGACGACCGCTGGATGGCCGCCTACCGCTTCTGGGTGAAGGTCTTCGCGCTGTCCTTCGCGATGGGCGTCGTGTCGGGCATCACCATGTCCTTCCAGTTCGGCACCAACTGGCCCGGCTTCATGGAAACGGTGGGCAACATCGCGGGTCCGCTTCTGGCCTACGAGGTGATGACCGCCTTCTTCCTCGAGGCCGTGTTCCTCGGGATCATGCTCTTCGGCACGCACCGCGTGCCGCCCTGGCTCCACACGACGGCCACCTTCCTCGTGGCCTTCGGCACGACGATGTCGGCCTTCTGGATCCTCGTCCTCAATTCCTGGATGCATACGCCGGCGGGCTTCGAGATGCGCGACGGCGTGGCCTTCGCCACCGACTGGTGGGCGATCATCTTCAACCCCTCGATGCCCTACCGGCTGACGCACATGCTGCTGGCCTCGGGCCTGACGGTCGCCTTCCTGATCGCGGGCATCTCGGCGCTGCGGATCCTCTGGGGCGACAAGTCGGACGAGGTGCGCACCACGCTCCGCTTCGGCGCGACGCTGGGCGCGCTCCTGATCCCGATCCAGATCTACGCGGGCGACATGCACGGGATCAACACGCTTGAACACCAGCCCGCCAAGGTCGCGGCGATGGAGGGTCACTGGCACAGCGACAAGTCGCCCGTGCCTCTCATCCTCTTCGCCCTCCCGGACGAGGAGGACCGCGAGAACGACTACGAAATCGCCATTCCCTACCTGGGCTCGCTGATCCTCACCCATTCGCTCGACGGCAAGATCCCCGGGCTCGACCAGTTCGTGACCGAGGACGGCGAGGTGCTGCATCCGCCGGTGTCCAAGG
>DAINOF010000045.1:0-15109 GCA_036735505.1 Paracoccaceae bacterium | reverse complement strand
GTGGCCAAGGACATGTACGAGGCCGGCGGCGTGCCCGTGGTGATGAACGAGCTGCGCAAGGCGGGTCTGATCCACGAGGACTGCATGACCGCCACGGGACGGACCATGGGCGAGGAGCTCGACGTCATCACGCGCACCGCCGACGGCCGCGTGGTCTACCCTGTCGAGACACCCATCACGAAGACGGGCGGCGTCGTCGGCCTCAAGGGCAACCTCTGCCCCGAAGGCGCCATCGTGAAGGTCGCGGGGATGTCCGAAGCCGAGCAGGTCTTCACCGGCCCCGCCCATGTCTTCGAATGCGAGGAGGATGCCTTCGAAGCGGTCAAGACCCGCGCCTACAAGGAAGGCGAGGTCATCGTCATCCGCAACGAAGGCCCCAAGGGCGGCCCCGGCATGCGCGAGATGCTGGCCACCACGGCCGCGATCTCGGGGCAGGGGATGGGCAAGAAGGTCGCGCTGATCACCGACGGCCGCTTCTCGGGCGCCACCCGCGGCTTCTGCGTGGGGCATGTCGGCCCCGAGGCGGCGGTGGGCGGCCCGATCGGGCTTCTGAAGGACGGGGACATGATCACCATCAACGCGCTCACGGGCGAGTTGTCGGTCGACCTGTCCGACGAGGAACTCGACCGCCGCCGGCAGGCCTGGGCGGGCCCGCGCGCGACGATCTACGCCACCGGCGCGCTCTGGAAATACGCCCAGCTCGTCGGGCCGGCGCATCTTGGCGCCTGCACGCATCCCGGCGGTGCGGCCGAACGCCATGTCTACATGGATCTCTGACCCGCGGCCGGGGCGCACCGCGCGCGCGGGCCGGCCATGACCGACCTGCGCCTCCTGCGCCGTCTGGCCGAGGAGACCGACCTGCGCCTCTCGGCCTCCGAGCGCGCGCGTGCCATCGACCTGCGCGACGCCCTGTCGCAGGCGCTAGCCGCCGACCGCCGCCTGAGGGCCGAGGAGGCGGCGGGGCGCGCAGGCCCCGACGACCTGCCCCCGCACAGCGACTGGACGTGGCGCCCCGCGGCCTGGTCCGCGCCGGCGGATCCCTCGGCCTGGGACGCGGCCGCCCCTGCGACCGACCTCGCGCAGGGCCTGCGGCTTTTCCACGACTGCCCGCTGGGCGAGATCGGCGTGCGGCAGGTCCGGGCCGACGCGCCGCCCTTCGCGCTCGCCATCGACGTCTTCGCCTTCCGGGGCTCCTACCTGAGCCTCGCGGTCGACCTGCCCGAGGCCGCGCGGGCGGGGCTCCGGCGGCGCCACGTCCTGCGCCTTGACTTCAGGATGACGGCCGAACGCGCCGCGCAGGTCTATGTCCGGCTCAACCTCGCGCAGGGCGCCACGACCGCGCGCATCGTCCGGTCATTGGCCATCCCGCCCGAGGGCGTCACAGCCTTCGTCGATTTCGACCTCGCCGCGGTCAAGCTGGACCTCGCACGTGCCGAGAAGTTCTGGTTCGACCTCATCCTCGACGCGCCCGAGGCGAACGCCTTCGTCCTCGCCGACCTCCACCTCAGCCGCACGCCGCGGGCGGAGGTCTGAGCATGGCCGTGTGGCAGCTTGAACGCCTGCGGCTTTCGGCGGGAACCTGGGAGGGGCGGCTGTCGGGGCCGCAGGGGGCAGAGCCGCCCCTGCTCGTGGCGCTCTGGCACGGCGCCGAGATCGCGCCGGTCCGCGTCGTCCCGGCGGGCGAGGGGGTCTGGACGGTCGCCCTCGACCTGCCGCGCGACCTCCTGACCGACGGCGTGCAGACCGTCGCGATCGGAGAGCCGGGCGCCGAGCCCCTCGTGATCGACGCCTTCGCCTTCGGCGACCCGCTCGCGGCCGACCTGCGCGTCGAAATCGCGGCGCTCGGGACCGAGCTCGCGATCCTCCGCCGCGCGCTCCGCCGCCATCTTGCAGACGACAGCTGAGGCGCGAGGCGGGGTTCTACAGTCATGCCGTTGTGCTAGAACGCGCCCGGGCGGGCCTTTCCTCCCATGTGAAGCACCAGAGGGGATATTCAGAGTGATCAAGGAATTCAGGGAATTCATCGCCAAGGGGAACGTTCTTGACCTGGCGGTGGGCATCATCATCGGGGCGGCCTTCACGGCGATCGTGACCTCGATCGTCGACGACCTCGTCAACCCGCTCATCGGGCTCATCATCGGCGGTGTCGACTTCAGTTCGATCAGCTTCGGCATCGGCGACGCGCAGTTCATGGTCGGCAACTTCATCAACGCCGTCATCAAGTTCCTGATCATCGCCTGGGTCGTCTTCCTGATCGTGAAGGGAGTGAACAGGATGAAGGACGTGGCGATGAAGGTCGAGGTGGTGGAACCCGAGGCGCCCAAGGGGCCCACCCAGGAAGAACTCCTGGCCGAGATCCGCGACGCGCTGAAGGCGCGCGCCTGACGGCAGGCGGTGCCGAGGGGCCGTCGGCCCCCTGACCTTGCCGGGGGCGCGCCTCCGGCAAGACCCTCCGAGAGCATGCTTCGCCAGATCGGGCCGGAGGTCGGGTTCCGGGCGCTTCAGGCGGAAGTGGTTCCTCGCATTGGCAGCTTCACGCGATTCCCGTGCCCCGTCGCAGCTTCTTGCGCGCAGGCGGGGAATCACGGAAGCATCTTCTTCCATGAGCGAGATCGACGATACGGACCGGCGCATCCTGCGGGTTCTCCAGAAGGAAGGCAGGATCTCGAACGCGGAGCTGGCCGAGCGGGTGAACCTCTCGGCCTCGGCCTGCCATCGCCGCGTCGACAGGCTCGCGGCGGGGGGGTACATCGACGGCTACGTGGCGCTGGTGAACCCGCGGCGGATCGGGCGGCCGGTCGTCGTCTTCGTCGAGATCGGGCTCGCCGGGCAGTCGGACGAGCTTCTCGAGGCCTTCGAGCGCGAGGTTCGGCTGATCCCCGACGTGCTCGAATGCCATCTGATGGCGGGCTCGGCCGATTACCTGCTCAAGGTCTGCGCCACCGACAGCGAGGACTTCGCGCGCATCCACCGCCGCTACCTCGCCCGGCTGCCGGGCGTGGCGAAGCTGCAGTCGTCCTTCTCGCTGAAGTCGGTGCTGCGGACGACGGCGCTGCCGGTCTGACCCCTGTCAGCCGGCGAAGGCGAGGGCCACGCCGCCCGAGGCCGCGACGAGGACGACGACGCCCGGCGGCGTCTTCCAGGCGACGAGGAGGACGAAGCAGGCGAGCGCCAGCGCGAAGTCCGCCGCGCCGCCGATGGCGCCCGTGAAGACCGGCGAATAGAGCGCGGCGCCGAGGATGCCGACCACCGCGGCGTTCGCGCCCCGCATCGCCGACTGCGCCCCCTCAAGGCTGCGGAAGCGGTCCCAGAACGGCAGGACAGCCACCAGGATGAGGAAGCCCGGCAGGAAGATCGCGACGAGCGCGAGCGCCGCGCCCACGACGCCGTTGGGCGCGGGGCCGAGCACCGCGCCGAGATAGGCCGCGAAGGTGAAGAGCGGCCCGGGCACCGCCTGCGCCGCGCCGTAGCCGGCGAGGAACGCATCGGTCGAGACCCAGCCGGGCGCCACGACCTCGGCCTCGAGGAGCGGCAGGACGACATGGCCGCCGCCGAAGACGAGCGCGCCCGCGCGGAAGAAGGCGTCGAACACGGCGAGCGCCTGCGCGGTTCCGGCGAGCAGGGGAAGACCGACGAGAAGACCCGCGAAGAGGCCGAGCGCCGCCAGCGCCTGTCCGCGGCGCACGGGCATCCGGACAGGGCCACCGCCCGGGGCCGGCCCGCCCCGCAAGGCGAGGGCGCCGGCCGCGGCGCCGAGGAGGATGGCGCCGATCATGCCCACCGCCCCCGGGGCGACGGCCAGAAGCGCCACCGCGCCCGCGGCGATTGTGGCGCGCGGCGCGTCGGGGGCGAGCGACCGCGCCATCCCGAGCACCGCCTGCGCGACAATGGCGACGGCGACGATCTTGAGCCCGTGAAGCGCGCCCTCGGCCACCGGGCCGGCGAGCGACGCGGCGGTCAGCGCGAAGGCGACGAGAATGACTGCCGAAGGCAGCGTGAAGGCCGTGAAGGCCGCAATCGCACCGAGCCAGCCCGCGCGCATCAGGCCGAGCGCAAAGCCCACCTGGCTCGAGGCCGGCCCGGGCAGGAACTGGCAGAGCGCCACGAGATCGGCATAGGCGCTGTCCGTCAGCCAGCCGCGCCGCGTCACGAGCTCGTCGCGGAAGTACCCCAGATGCGCGATCGGTCCGCCGAAGGAGGTGAGCCCGAGCTTGAGGAACACGCCGAAGACCTCGGCAGGCGTGCCGTCCCTGCCCCGCGCCGTGATGCCTTCGGTGCCGTCCGTCATCTCATCGCCCCTGCCGCGCCCCGAAAGACCCTAGTCGTCCGCAGGTGACGATTTCATGTTGGCCCCGATGCCAGCCCGCGTCAGGACCCCGGGAGGAACCGCGGCATCTCCGGCCGAAGGCCCTTGAGCACGTCGAAAAGCCGCGCCTCGGCCTCGGCGTCGGTCTCGTTCGGCCGGATCGGCGTCGTCAGTCGGACAAGCGCGCCGTCGGTCCGGCCCGTCGTGATGCCGTCCATCATCAGCCAGAACTTGGCCGAGATGTCCCAGGCGATCCGCCGCTCGCGCTGCTGGAACCAGTAGTAGACCATCATCCGGGTCTCGCCCTTCTGGATGATCGCCCGGTTCAGGTTGAACGGGGTCTCCGCCCCGAGCCGTTCGGTGATGTCCGACCGTTCGAGCCAGGCGATCTCCCAGCCGCCGCCCGGCAGGCAGATTTCGGGCGAGTGCACGCCGCCCTGCGTCTGGTCGGCATACCAGGCCATGAACAGGCCGACCGGCGCCGCGCCGCTGGCGTCGACGAGCTGCACCGAGTGGTAGTCGTCCGCCCCGAGCGAGGCGGCGATGTGCGGCTCGAGCATCTCGGCCGGCCCGTCCTGGCGCCAGTCCCCGACGGTGCGCGGGAAGAGGTGGAAGCGGTCCCGCTCGATGTTCGGGTCGACGGATCGGTCGGGCATCGCGAACCAGGCGAGCGAGAGGGCCAGCGTCACGACGGCCGTCGTCATCATCGCCGGCGAGGCTTCGATCAGGCGGATGCGGCCGGCCTGCGCCGCCAGACCATCGGTTTCGAGGTCAAGCGCCTCGGCGAGGCTCATCTTCTTGGGCTGAAGCATGAGCAGGACGCGCGCGAGCCCGAACAGGATCACGATGCAGACGAGGAAGATGACCCAGCCTTCGAAGAAGTGGGTGAAGCCCTCGACCCACTCGATGCCGTAGTGGTTGACGATGAAGCCCGCCACCGCGATCCGGACCGAGTTCATCACCACAGTGATCGGCGCGGCCGAGATCAGGAGCACTGCCTTGTGCCACATCGGCCCGCGGTACAGCACGGCGAAGATGTAGGAGAAGGACAGGATCGGGAAGAGGTAGCGCAGGCCCGAACACGCCTCGGCCACGTGCAGCTTGTAGACGCCGAGGTCGATGATGTTGCCTTCGAGGAACACCGGGACCGAGATGACCCGGAGAAAGTAGACCCCGAGTTCCGACGAGACCAGCTGAAGCCAGGCCGAGAACTTGTAGTAGATCGTCCCGGGCAGCGGCAGCATGTAGACGAGGTGAAGGACCGGCGGCCAGAGCAGCCAGCCGATCCGCCAGCCGAAGCTGACCAGAAGGATGCCGTAGACCCAGATGATGATCCCGTAGGCGACGATGTCCGAAATGTTGGCGAGCTTGCCCAGCGCCGCAAAGCAGAGCGACAGGAGCACGACGCCGAAGCCCACCCAGCGGCTGCGCGGCAGGTCCTGGCCCGTCGGGATTTCCTTCAGCTGGCGCAGGAACAGAAGCCCCGACAGGAGCGGGATCAGCGGCCCGTGGCTGTACTCTGGCAGCGACCAGGCGGCGACTAGTGCATCAAGGCCGTCGCTGAAGAACAGCGCGGCGCCGAGGACAGCGACTCCGAACCAGAACATGCCCGCCGTGCCAAATCCCCACAGCGGCGCCGCGGTGTTCGACCGCGTACTCGTCATCGACATGTCCTGACCTCACCCAACCCGAAAACAGCCGCGGGACCGACTCGAACGCAGTATGGCGACTTTCGGTTCGGTTTTCCATCGCAAGGGCCGGAGTCCCAGCCCTTTGGGACGCTCCCCGTGGACAATTCTGCGGGAGCGCCCTGTTTTCTCGCCGGCTCGCGCCGGGCCAGACGGATTAGGCGGCGAAGAGATAGTCGTCGTCGTCCGTCGCCGGAGCGGCCTCGTCGTAGGTGCCGCGGCCCGCGGTGAGCGCGTTCCAGAGCGCGGCCTCGCCTGCGTCAAACATCCCTTCGTTGCCCACGGTCTTGACGCTGGTCTTGCCCGAGCCCGCCGACAGGATCAGCGAGACCGCGTCCGTCCCGTAGTCGATCACGAGCTCCGCGTTCCGCGCGCCGAGCCCGGTGACGTTCGTGCTCTTGAAGCCGCCGATGAGCTCGTCGACGTCGAGAAGCGTGAAGGTGCCCGCCCCGTCGACAAGCTCGGTAAGGTCGATCTCGAGCCGCCCGCCGCCAAGGTCCGCACCCGACAGGACCGCGGGATCGTCCCCGAACGCGCCGGACCGGAACTCCTCGATCGTGCCGAGCTTGCCGTCCTTCGCCGTGAAGGCGAGCGTCCCCTCGCGCCCGAGGCCAAGGATCGACTGCCCGTTCGCTTCGCCGTCGAAGCCGACCTTCGCGTCGCCCTCGATCTCGAGCCGGCTGCCGTTCGTCACGGCATAGCGCGCGCCGTCGACGCCGAGGAGCGTCTGGCCGCCGCTCGCGGTCAGGTCGCTGTCCATGCGGAAGTTGCCGGTGTTCGCGAACCGCCCGCCGGTCACGTCGATGTCGAGCTCGCCGGTGCCGCGCCCGCCCTCGGTCCAGACCTGCCCGGCCTTTCCGACATCGAGCGCCGCGGCCTCGGCCCCGGTCTCGAGGCCGCCCGAGACGGTCAGCTTGCCGTGCAGGACGTGCAGACCGCCGTTCGGCCCGAACTCGAGCTCGTCGATCTTCACGTTGCCGCCGAAGATCACCTCGTTGCCGCCCAGGTCGACGCTGTCGAGCCCCGCGAAGCCCGGCAGGTCCTTCGTCGACCAGTTCATCCGGTTGTCCCACCGCACGCCCTCGCCGAGCTCGTCGGGGATGAACCGCAGGAGCCCCGCCTCCATCCGCACGTCGGGCGCGATGCCGAAGCCGGACTGGAAGAAGCGCACGATGAGATCGGCATCCACCACGTCGTCGAGCTGGCCGTCAGCCTGCGCCCGAAGGACCTTCGCAAGATCCTGGATCGTCGCGTTGGGCTTGCCCAGAAGCTGCGCCGTGAAGAGCTGGATCGTTGTCTGGTTCAGGATCGCGGGGTCGAGCCCCTCGACGCCGTCGTTCGCGCCCCAGTTGTAGTGGATGGTGTCTTCGTACAGGTTGTTGCCGCGGATGTTCGACTTGCCGCCAAAGTTTCCGCCCTTGGCCGCGATCTCGGCGGGATTGTTGGGATCGGCAGAGTGGGCCACGATGTTGTCGACAAGGCTGTTCAGGAAGCCGTCCGTGCTGATGCCCCAGTTCAGCGCGCCGATCTGCGGCGCCGTACGGTAGGCGGCAGCGGTGACGACGTTGTCGACGATGAGTGAATAGTTGTCGCTGGGCAGGCCCTTCTTGTCCACGCCACCCAGTGCGTTCAGACCGATGTTGTTGTCGATGAAGACATTGTCCTCGATGAACCCGCCCGAGCGTACCTGGATGCCGAAGGAGGCGCCGCGCATGAAGATCGAGTCCCGGACCGTCACGTCGTCGAGGTTGAACTGGAGATAGACGTTGTGGCTGAACATGCTCGGCGGCTGGCCGCCCTCGAGCGACCCGTCGGCCCGGTAGTCCGGCGCAAACCCGTTGTGGTCGAAGAAGTTCTTCTCGAGGAGCAGGCCCTCCGTTCCGGAGACATACAGGCCGGAGATCCGGTTGGGTGTCCCCGACCACGTATCCCCCGTGTTCGAGGAGACGGGCTCCTCGCGCCACACGTCTCGGAAGTCCGTGTTGCGGATCGTGATTCCCCAAGAGCCTTCCGAACCACCCAGGACGGCCAGTTCCTGATCCGAGACGGTCAGGTTGTCGAGAACGACATTCTCGGCTTCGAAGATCTTGAGCCCGTCCGCGAAGTGCAGGTCCTGCATCACGATGTTCCGGCTGACGTCCTGGAACACCATTTGCTTTTCCGTCATTGTCGGCTTCGCGCCTTCGCCCCAGGCGCCGATGTAGAGCGGGTTCAGTTCGCTCTCGCCCGACGCGGCCTCTTGCACGAGGCGAACCGGGTGGGACACTTCGGCGCCGTAGCTGTAGCCGCGCTCGAACAGAAGCCAGTTCGACGTCTCGCTTCCTTTCCCGCTGACACGCCCCCAGAGCTGCATCCCCGCGTCCGGCGCCAGCGCCGTCTCCTCACTCGCGCCGTAGTGCGGGCGCGCCGCGAGGAAACTGCCAGTGACCTTGTCGACGGTCACCCCCTCCAGCGCCGCGATGTCCGCGCGCGTCAGGGCCGCGTCCGACTTCGAGATGTAGACCTTGCGGTGATTCTCGCCGTGCTCGACGACGACGCGGTCGTTCTCGTCGACCTCCAGCATGTAGTGCTTCTCGCTCGTTCCCCAGCCCTTCAGCTGCGGGCCTGCCGTGACGTCGAGCGGCGTCTTGTGCAGGCTTGTGGTCCCGTCGGTATGCGTCACTTCGTAGGTGAAGGACATCGGGCCCGTCGCCTCGGTTTGCGTGAGCACGAGAGCGAGCGTGTTGTCGGGGTTGACCGAGACATGGCCGTGCTGCGGCTGGCTCACGATGCGGACCGAGGTGATGTCGTCACCCTCGGGCGCGAGCGTCATCATTCGCCCGGAATAGGCCGCGACGGGATCGCCGGAAAGTTCCGTGGGCGCCACGTCGCCGCCATCGCTTGCCTCGCCCCCGGTCTGGACCGGCGGCTTCGGGATCGATACGGGCTTCTGGGCTACGGGCTCTTCCGGCGGCCTCGGGGGGGTCGTGTCTTCGCGAGGCGGCGTGGGGGTCGTGTCGCCGCGGGGCGGCGTGGGGGCCGTGTCGCCGCGGGGCGGCGTGGGGGTCGTGTCTTCACGGGGCGGCGTCGGGTTGGGATCGATGCGCGGCTGATCGTTCTGGACCGGGACTTCCTGACCGGTGGCCGGCCGTCCACTGTCCACGGGCGGCGTGCTGCCGGCCGGCACCCTCTCCTCTACCGTGGTCGAGTCGGTGCCGGCGACGGCATTATCCTCTTCGGTCTCAACCCGCCGGGGACGGCCCCGCCCAAGAGCACCGAGCGTGCCGGCCGTGGACATCAGCGCAAGAACAATCGCCATCGGGTTCATTCAGTATCTCCTGGAGCCTTCTGACTCTGAGTGGCTTCTGCCGGCCAGGAACTTCGCCTGGCGAACGTGGGTAGAACGGGGCACTCGAAATCCGCACGCACTCGACACGAGCGAAGGGAAGACGGCATTTGTGTCGAATTTTGGTTAATCAGGCGGCACGGCTTTGGCCTCATTTTGTTTCACGAGAGGAACCTTTCGGTCGACGTAGGATTGTTTAGGGTTCCCAGACAATCCTGCCCCTTCCGCACCGGCGAGAAGGCGCCGGGCAGCTGTGCGCAGCCCCGGTCGTCCGCGTTTCGGGCTTCCGATAACGGAGAGCGAATCGGATGGAGGACCGGTGCCTTGCGCGCTAACCTCTTGTCCTGAAACGCCTGCACGTCGACGTCGCGACGGATGGGCAGCCTTCGGAAAACGGGGACCTCGGCGCAATGAAAAGCGGAAACCCGCATCCGCGCGCCCATGGCGGCAGCATTGTGACGGAAACTCCCCGCGGCAAGCTCCGACGGCTGCGCGGACTATTGCGCGAAGTTCCGCTCTGGCCGGCGATCCTCCGCTCACGCGGCGGCAGATCCGCCGCATTCCTGCCATCGAAGCCTCGCGCGCAGTCGTCGTTGCTGCGGATCTATGCGGTGGCCGACGCGCTGAAGGCGCGGGGCTGGTCGATTATCGTCCTTCCCGCGGGCCTCGACCTCGCCCAGCGCCGGCGCCTCATCGCCAGATTCGCCCCCGACGTGCTCGTGATGCAGGGCGCGCGCCATCCGCTGAACCGCCCCGCTCTCTACCCCGGGCGCCCCATCGCCTACGACATGGACGACGCCGATTTCGAGCTTCCGCAGTTCGCCGAGGCCGTGCGCGAGGCGATGGCCGAGGTCGATGTCGTCTTCGCCGGCAGCCGCTATGTCGCCGACTGGTGCCGGGCGCAGGGCGCCGACGCCCGTGTCGTCTGGACCGGCACGCCGCTGTCGCGCGGCCCGCGGCGGCCACAGGCCGACCGCCCGCCGGTCATCGCCTGGGCGCAGAGCGAGCCGGTCAACTACGTGCTCGAGCGCGGCTTCGTGCTCGACGTGATGCGGCGGGTGGCAGCGCGTCGGCCCGGCGTCCGGCTCAGGCTGTTCGGCCGCCGGGCCGGGGACGACGACTCGATCCTCGCGCCCTTCCGCGACGCGGGCGTCGCCCCCGAGTGGCTGCCGATGATGCCCTACGCGCGGTTCCTCGAGGCGCTCGACGATGTCGCGGTCGGCCTTTCGCCGATCTGCCCCGAGAACGCCTTCAGCCGCGGCAAGTCCTTCGGCAAGGTGCTCGCCTATCTCGACCGCGGGGTGCCGGTCGTGGCCTCAGATGCGGCGGACCATCCGCTGTTCTTCACGCCGGACACCGGCATCCTCAGCGACGATGCGGAGGTCTGCGCGGCCGAGATCCTTCGCCTCCTCGACGACCCGGACGCCCGCCAGTGCATGGCCGATGCCGGGCTCCGCGCGCTTGAGGCGCGGCTGTCGACCGAGGCGGCGGCCGATCTCGTGGACGCGGTGCTCCGCGGCCTCGTGGACACCGGCAGGCCCGGCGGCGCGGCGCCCGCGGCCTAGGGCGGCGATTCGGCCGCGGGCGGCGCCTCGACGAGGACCGGCCGGCCGCCGCTGCGGTCCAGGCGATAGCCGCCCGCCCGCGGTTCCGGCACGATCCGCGACCCGCCCGCCGCATCCCGACGCTCCCAGGCGACGATGCGCCCCGCCTCGTAGATCGCGACGTCGGTCCAGGGCGCCGACCAGTGCAGCAGCGGGTCGAAGGGCGCGCCCCGGCCGATCGCGTCGTGGTCGACCAAGACCAGCCGGACCCGCCCGTCCTCCGCCTCCGCGTAGACCCGCCGCTGGTGTGCGGGAAAGCTGATCGAAACGATCGCGGGCGCGCTCACCGCCGCCCCATTGGAGGCGAAGACGCCGATGTCGACGCGCGATGCGACACGCGGGAGGCCACCTTGCACCACCGCAAAGGGGTCGTGCCAGCGCAGCCGGACCCGCGCCGTCCGGCCAATGGCGTCGAGCGGCTCGATCTCGACCCGGTCCGGCAGCCCCTGCAGAAGGTGCCAGGAAAACAAAAGCGGCCGTCCGTTCGGGTCGACCGTCGCGGCGGCCGAGATCACCATCTCGCGCTCCCACGCGGCATCGCGCCAGACCCGGGCCAGCGCCGAGGGCGTGTCGAAGAGCCGCTCGTCGAGCCCGGCGAGCCCCGCGTCCGCCTGGAAGTCCTCGTCGATCACCTCAAGCCGCACCATGGGCGGGATCGCATCGGGGGCGAGCGCGGCTGCAGCCTCGACCATCCGCTCGGGCCGGATGAGGCGCGCGTCGAAGACGACCGGATGGGCGATCGCGGACAGGTAATCCACCTCGGACCGCACCGGGTCGAGCGAGCGGCGCAGGATCATCTGCAAGGTGGGCGCGACCAGCCCCTCCGTGACGAGCCGCGCGAAGGTCTCCTCGCGGAACGCGGCCAGCGTCATCGCGAGGGCTTCGAGAAACGGCCGGTCCGATCCGGACGAGCCCTGGCTTGTCACGGAAAAGGGCCAGTTCGCGGGGTAGAGATCGACCGCGTCGTGATCGCGGTGTTCGGGATAGACGTAGAGATGGTTCGACTGGTAGAGCCGCGCCTGCGCCTGGGGCAGCCCGGAACGCGTCATCGCGTGGCGGACAAGGCTGCGCGGCGCGTCGCCCCGGGTGATGGCCATCGACGAATTCCCGAGGACCGGCACCGGGAGCACGATCGCGCCCGCGAGGCCCATGTCCATGTCTTCGGCGATCAGTTCGAAGCCGTAGGCGAGCCGCGTCAGGCGCGGGAACAGATGCGGGTGCAGCGCGGAATGCCCGCGGTCGCGGTTGTCGTAGACCACCCCCGCGAATCCGCGCGCCCGGCCCTCCGCCGCAAGCGCGCGCAGCCGCTCGGCCGCCTCGCCCGGAAGGTCGGGCGCGACGAGGGGCTGGGAACGGTCCTCCTCGGGCACCGCGACATCCGGCGCGACGAAGTGACCCGTCGGCAACCGCATGAGGTCGGTCGCGTTAAGCGTCATCTCGGCCGCCGGTACGGCCCGGGCCGCGACAAGGAGGATGGCGAGACAGAGGAGCGGGGCGAGGGTCGGCACCATGATGCTCCGGCGGCGGGTCGGGGTCAGCCTAGCCCGGTCGCGGCGCGAGGAAAAGCTGCGGACCTGGCCCCGCCGCAACAGTCGGGGCGGTCGGGCCCGACCGTCGCCGAAGACCGATGGGGGGAAACCACGTTGACCGGCGGGGCGAGTTTCGCGGTTGCGCGGCGTGCGGATGGCGCCTACCACTCCGCTCGCGCGGCGGCGCGCGTCCTGCCTGCTCGAGACGACGGAGAACGGCCATTCTGAACACCTATCGCCTCTTGCTCGAGATGATGACGCCGCGCGAGCGGCAGCGGTTCTGGATCCTCGTGGTCATCACCTTCTTCATGGCCGCGATCGAGGCGGCCTCGGTGATCTCGATTCTGCCCTTCCTCCAGCTCGTCGCCAATCCCGAGCTTGTCGAGACGAACCGGGTCTATGCCTGGCTCTTCGCGTTGTTCGGCTTCGAGTCGGTCCGGCAGTTCATGATCTGGAGCGGCGTCGCCGTTTTCGCCGTCACGCTCGCCGGTCTTCTCACCAAGATCGCGACCCTCTGGATCACGACGCGCTTCGCGGTGATGCGGTCCTATTCCTTCAGCTCGCGTCTTCTCACGAGCTACCTGCACCAGCCCTACGAATGGTTCCTGTCGCGGCATACCGCCAGCCTCGGCACCGCGATCCTGTCCGAGGTCAGCGAGGTGGTGGGGAAGTCGCTTCTGCCGGCGGTGCGGCTGATCCCGAACACCTTTACCGCGGCCCTGCTCGTGCTGGCGCTCTGCGTCATCGAGCCCGCCATCGCCATCGGCAGCGCCGTCACGGTCGCGGTGATCTACGGCGGCATCTACTTCTCGATCCGACGCCTCATGCGGCGGATCGGCAAGGTGCGGCTCGAGGCGAACCGCGAACGCTATCACGCCGTCCAGGAATCGATGGGCGGCGTGAAGGAGCTCAAGATCATCGGGCTCGAGGACGTCTACCTGTCGCGCTTCCGCAAGGCGGCATTCCGCATGGCGCGGGTGCAGGCCACCGGCGAGATCCTCGCCCAGTCGCCGCGCTACGTGCTCGAGGCCATCGCCTTCGGCGGGATGATCGTCCTGATCCTGATCCTGCTGGTGCAGCACGGCGCCGATCTCACGGCCATGCTGCCCACCCTCGGGGTCATCGCGGCCGCAGGCCTGCGGCTGATCCCGTCGCTCCAGACCATCTACAACCTCTTCGCGACGATCCGCCAGGGCGAGGCCACGCTTCGAAGCGTGCACGAGGACATGATCGGGCTCGACCAGGAGCATTCGAAGCTGCGCGCCGAGCGCGAGAAGGTGCCGGCGATCCCGCTCACGCGCAGGCTCGATCTCGAAGAGATCCGCTACGCCTATCCCGGAACCGACCGCTCGGCGCTGTGCAGCCTCGATCTCGCCATCGAGGCGAACACGACCGTGGGAATCGTCGGTGGTACCGGCGCGGGCAAGACCACGCTTATCGACATCATCCTGGGGCTTCTCGATCCGGCCGAGGGCGAAATGCGCGTCGACGGTCAGGCGATCACCGCCGGGACGCGACGCGCCTGGCAGAAGACGCTGGGCTACGTTCCGCAGACGATCTTCCTGTCGGACGGGACCGTGGCCGAGAACATCGCCTTCGGCCTGCCGCCCGGCAAGATCGACATGGCGGCGGTCGAGCGCGCCGCCCGGGTCGCCGCGCTGCACGACTTCGTGACGAACGAGCTTCCCAAGGGCTATGCCACCCCGGTGGGTGAACGCGGCGTCCGCCTCTCGGGCGGTCAGCGGCAACGCGTCGGCATCGCGCGCGCGCTCTACCACGACCCGTCCACGCTCATCCTCGACGAGGCGACCTCGGCGCTCGACAACATCACCGAACGCGCGGTCATGGACGCGGTGCACCGCATCGCCGGGCAGAAGACCATCGTGATGATCGCCCACAGGCTCAGCACCGTGCGCGACTGCGACCGCATCTTCCTGTTGCGCGAGGGACGCGTCGCGGCCAGCGGGCGGTTCGAGGAACTGGTCGCGATGGACGACGAGTTCCGCCAAATGGCGGCGGGCGCCTAGGTCATGCAGGTCGCCGCAAAGCCCGGAACGGTGCGGCGGAACGCCTTCGTCGCTGCGTGTTTCAGGTCGGCGAAGGCCGCCTCGGGCGTGGCGGCCGAGACCCGGAACACGCGCAGGCGCATGCCCGGCGTCCAGTCGAGCAGGACCGCCACCGACAGCGTCGCCGGTCCCTCGCCGGGACGCGCGACGGTCTCGATTTCGGTCACCGAGAAGGCGGCCCGGACGGGCGACTGTGCGACGCAGGCGTTCAGCGCCTTCTCGAGCCGCGCGGTCCACGGCAGGTCGGCGAAAGCGGCGGCGGGCATTGCGGCGGCAAGGCCAAGAGCGATGCTTCCGCTTCCGAACGTCCGTCGCGTCACGCGCATTCCGCACCTCCATCTCTTGCACTCCGGAATGCCCCAGAACGCGGCGCCGCGCCAGCCGGTTCATGCCCTCCGGATCGGAAAGGACCCGGTCCGCGCGCTGCGCTCGGGGGCGGTCGAAGAACCGGAAGGCCCGACGAGTATCGCGTGCTTGCCGTGCCGCCACGCCCGGTGTTTCCTGACAGCGATCGTCCCGACCCTGCGAGAGTGCCGATGATACATCCCGTCATCCTTTGCGGTGGGTCCGGAACGCGGCTCTGGCCCTCGT
>DAINOF010000044.1:0-15187 GCA_036735505.1 Paracoccaceae bacterium | reverse complement strand
AGCGGCCCGGGCAGCGGATGGCCGCCCCCTCGGCCAGCCGCTTTGGAAACGCCAGCGCGCGGTCAGGCGTCGTCCGGCCTGACGCCATGAAGTGAAGACCACCGGAGTCGTGGCGGCTGCCCGCGGCCATCCGCCGCCCTGCCGTAGTGCCTTGACCGTCCGTTTCCGGGTTCCACTGCGATGTCCTCCCGAAACCCCTCCGGCACTGCCGCGGCCCTTACCCCACATCTCCCGCCAGATACCCCACCGCCGCCGCCAGCATCAGCCCGAGGATCACCGCGACGGCGATCTTCCAGGCCGACCAGGGCCGCTCGCCCTGCACGCGCCCCGTGCGGCCGTTCACCACGAAGCGGTAGGTCTCGCCCCGGTACTTGTAGGCCGCCATCCACACCGGCAGGAGGACGTGCTTGAAGGTCACGCCCGACACCTGCGTCTCGATTCCATGCACCCGCTGCTGGTCGCCGCCGATGTCGAAGCGCACGTCGCGGTCGATCATCCGGTCCATGTAGGCCCGCGCCTCGACGAAGCCGTCCTCGAGCGTGACCTGGTAGCCCTCGGCCAGGAAGCCCGCGAGGTATTCCGGGCGGTACGGCGCGAGGGAAGAGAGGTCCCAGGGCTCGAGCCCGTCGGTGAAGCGCTTGGGCAGCGACCGCGAGGCCAGCACGAGCACGTCGTCGAAGAAGCGCGCGACGCGGCCCGAGGCGGGGGTCCAGCGCACCTTCGGGACCTGCATCTGGATCGGCTTGCCGTCGCGCATCACCGTCTGCGTGACGTAGTAGACGGTGCCGCGCTCGCCCCGGTAGCTCGACTTCGTGTCGGCGTCGAAGGTCCAGTAGGGCACGTAGATGCCCTGCATCCGCCGGTTCTTGCGCGCGTACTGCCTGAGCCCGTTCGGCGCGAACCAGAGCCGGCCGAGCCAGTCGGACATCGCGCGCCGCGCCTCTTCCTCGCCGAGCGCGAAGGGCAGGAGGCCCCTCGGCTTGATGTGCCGGTTCGTTCCGGTGTCTGTGACGATGGGCGAGGCGCAGTAGGGGCATTCGCGGGCGTGGAGGTCGGTGCCGAGCTCGATCTGCGCGCCGCAGCTCGTGCACTGGACGGCGCGGACCTCTTCCATCTCGGCTTCGGGCAGGTCGGACGACAGCGCCGCGCGGAAGTCGAGCTCGCGGATCCCGCTCCACGGCGCGGCGGCGGCGATGTCCTCGCGGTTCCCGCAATGGTCGCAGACGAGCGCGCCCGCGGCCGGGTCGAACCTCAGGTCCGACCCGCAGGCCTCGCAGGGGAACCGGTGTTCGGAATCGGGGGCGGGGTCGTCCATCGGTCCGTCGCTTCTGGCCATCGCGGCGCAGCTTAGGGTCTCGGGCGGGGATGCGGAAGCCGCTTCAAGGCTTGTCAGCGGCGGCGGGACGGCCCCAACTGGGCGGCGGCGCGAGTCGCATTTCTGGAGGATCGAAATGCTGGTTCTGGACCATGTCGCCGTGGCGGCCGAGACGCTGGCCGAGGGCGCGGCCCATGTGGAGGCCGCGCTCGGCGTGGTGCTGTCGGACGTGGGTCAGCACGACCGGATGGGCACGCACAACCGCCTTCTGTCGCTCGGGCCCGGGGTCTACCTCGAGGTCATCGCGGTGAATCCCGACGCGGCGCCGCCCGCGCAGGCGCGCTGGTTCGACCTCGACAACTTCAGGGGCAAACCGCGGCTCACGAACTGGATCCTGCGGACGGACGACCTTGGCGCGGCGCTGGCCGCGGCACCGGCCGGTGTGGGCGTGCCCATCTCCTTCGCGCGGGGGCCGTATCTGTGGCAGATGGGCGTCCCGCCCGACGGCAGGCTGCCCTTCGACGGCGCGGCGCCGGCCTTGATCGAATGGGAAAGCGCGCTGCACCCGGCCGAGCGGCTGCCCGACCGCGGCTGCCGGCTCGAGGGGCTGACGGTCGAGCATCCGGAGGCCGACGCGCTGCTGACGGCCTGGCCGGCGCTCGGCCATGTGGACGGGGTCCGGGTGGCGACGGGTCCGGTCAAGCGGATCTGGGCCGAGATCGCGACGCCGGCCGGGCGCAGGTTCCTCGCCTGATCCGCGCGGCGGGAGCGGCGCCGGGCCGCCCGATCGATCGGCATCCGACGCAGAAAACCCTGTAACCGGTCCCGGCGCGCCCCTATTCTCGCCCCCATGTCGCTCTGGTCCCGCATCGCCGACGCCCTTTCCGCGCTCACCTCGGGCGAGCCGCTGTCGGTCGTGTTCGACCGGCTTCGCACGCCGCCCGAGCGGTCGGTCGGCTTCGCGATCGCGGTGATCGCGCTCGGTGCCAAGATGGCCAAGGCCGACGGGCAGGTGACGCGTACCGAGGTGACCGCCTTCCGCGAGGTCTTCCTGATTCCCGAGGGCGAAGAAGCGAACGCGGCCCGCGTCTTCAACCTCGCCCGGCAGGACGTGGCGGGGTTCGACGACTATGCCCGCCGCATCGCGCGGATGTTCGGGCAGGGCGACCCGGCGCTCTGCGACCTGATGGAAGGGCTGTTCCACATCGCCGTCTCGGACGGCAGCTACCACCCGGCCGAGGACGCCTTCCTCGCCCGGGTCGCGGCGATCTTCGGGATCGACGAGCGGCGCTTCCGCTCCTTGCGCACCCGCTTCGTGCCCGACGCGCTGCCCGACCCCTGGGACGTGCTGGGGCTCGCCCCCGGCACGCCGCTCGAGGAGGCGCGCGCGGCCTGGCGGGCGCTTGTGCGCGAAAGCCATCCCGACCGGATGATCGCGCGGGGCGTGCCCGAGGAGGCGGTGAAGATGGCCGAAAAGCGGCTCGTCGCGATCAACCTCGCCTGGGAGGAGATCAGCGGGAAGGCGGCATGAGGCTCGCCACCTGGAATGTCGAATGGTTCACGGCCCTCTTCGACGATGCGGGCCGGCTTCTCATGGACGACGAGCCCTCGGGCCGGGCGGGAGTGACGCGGACCGAGCGGGCTGCCGCGCTCGGGATCGTCTTCGCGGCGCTCGATGCCGACGGGATCATGGTGATCGAGGCGCCGGACGGCCACCGGCGGCGGGACGGCGCGCAGGCGCTCGAGACCTTCGCGGCGGCCTTCGGGATCCGGGCGCGCAAGGCGCTCCTCGGCTTCGTCAACGAGACGCAGCAGGAGATCGCCTTCCTGCACGATCCCGATGCCATGACCGCGGTCCACGATCCGCGGGGCGAGGCGGCGCCGAGCCGCGGGGCGGAGGGCGCGCCGCGATTCGACGGGGCGCTCCGGATCGACCTCGACATCGACGCGACGCCCGACATCGTGCGGTGGTCGAAGCCGCCGCTGGAACTGGCCGTCCGGACGGCGGGAGGCTTTGCCTTCCGGATGATCGGCGTCCACACGAAGTCGAAGGCGCCGCACGGCGCGCGCAGCCCCGACGCGATCATGCGGCGCGCCATCGAGAACCGGCGCAAGCAGCTCGCCCAGAGCGTCTGGCTGCGGCGCCGGGTGGACGAGCACCTGGCAGCGGGCGAGCCGCTGGTCGTGCTCGGCGATTTCAACGACGGGCCGGGGCTCGACGAATACGAGGCGCTCTTTGGCCGCTCGAGCCTCGAGATCGTGATCGGCGGGGAGGGCGCGGTGCAGCTTCACGACCCCGCTGCCCGGCGCGCGATGGCGGGCCCCTCGACCGCCGCGCCCACCTCGGCCCGGTTCTGGATCCCGGACGAGGGGCGGTGGATGGAGACGCTGGTGGATTACGTCATGGTCTCGCCCGACCTGATGGCGCGCGGGCCGCGCTGGCGCATCTGGCATCCCTTCGACGACCCGGGCTGCTACAGGGTGCCCGAGTTGCGTGAGGCGCTGCTGGCGGCGTCCGACCACTTCCCCGTCACGCTCGACATCGACCTCTGACTTAAATCCTGCATGGCGATCGCCTATATTCCGGCCATGAGACACGCATCGATCCTCGCCCTCTGCCTCGCGCTCGCCGCGCCTCCGTCCCTCGCGCAAGGCGCCGGCGACGGCTCGGCCGAGGACATGGAAGAGGGCTTCAGCCTTCTGGAAGAGGGCACGCGGCTTCTCCTGCGCGGGCTCTTGTCCGAGATGGAGCCGGCGCTGCGCGAGCTTCAGGGCGCGCTGCGCGAACTCGACGCCTACCACCCGCCCGAGATCCTGCCGAACGGCGACATCATCATCCGCCGCAAGGCGCCGCTCGAGGCCGCGCCCGAGGGCGGCGAGGGCGGCGAGGTCGAGCTCTGACGGCAGCCGTTCCGGAGCGGACGAGCCCCGAGGAGGCCGAGGCGCTGTTCGCCGCTCTTGGTCCCGTGCCGGTGGCGATGCTGACGGGCTTCTGGCGCGGGCGGGCGGTGGAGACGGGGCATCCCGTGGATGAACTGCTCCGCGCATCTTCCTGGATCGGCAAGGACTTCCTGTCTCAGGACGAGGTCCATCCCCTCGTCCACGAGGGCGTCTTTGGCCGCTACCGGCTGAACCCGGGTCTCGTGCCGCTCGGGGTCGCGCGGGCGACGGGGCTTGCCCGGCTTCCCGGGGTGCGCGCCGCCTTCCGCCTTCTCGGCCCGCTCCTTTCGACCCGCCGCCCGCGCGCCCGGCTCAGGCTGATCGACGACCGGGGCTGCCTGACCACCGCGATGATCTACGACCAGCGGCCGATCCTCGACGTCTTCCGGAAGGTGGACGACGACACGGTGATGGGGCGGATGGACGAACGGGGACGGGCGCCCGCCTTCTTCACGCTCTCCCGCACATGAAAAAGGGCGCCCCGGAGGGCCAGTCGTTAACTTGAATGGGGCCTCGACGCAAAAGTCGGGGCCTCATCCTCTATAAGCAATCGGCATCAACGCAAGATGACTGAGCTCGGTCGAAGAAAATCGTACGTGGATCTGCCAGATCTTCAGATTCCACTTCGTTTTTTCGGTGATGAGGGGCTTTGTCATCAATGCGCTGCGATCCTCGCAGGCGCCCGCGCCTGATCTTGCCGCTGGGCGTGGCCTCACACACGCTGGAGGCTACCGCTATCTCTTCAGGGAAACAATGAGCCGGAAACGCCAAACACCCGACGTTCCCTGCCGAGGGTAAGTCATGTTCCGAAAACCGGGGCGAGAGCAGACCTGATCAGCGACCTGCCGACCCGGAATCAGCCCTCCAGACCAAGCTTGTAGATCTGGCTTGCTGTCTTCCACGCAATTTGCTCACGCTCCTCCGCGGACAGCCGGGTCTCGATCGCCGTTCTGAGGTTGTCCGCTATCGAATGGTTCGACGCGATGGCGCTGAGGTCGCTGCCGAACATGATCCGTTGCGCGCCGATGATGGAGATCGCATGACGCAGGTGCTCGGCCGAGGTGTCGGTCATGTCGAAGTAGACGTTGGCATTGCGCATGGCGATGGACAGGCAGGCATCGAAGGACGCTTGGATGCTCCGCCCCATCTTCGTGAGGACGATCGGGACAGTCGGGAAAGTCGCTGCGACCTCGTCCACCCAGATGGGAGAAAAGACGTAGTAGTGCACGCCTTTCCAGCCCGTGTATCCGGTCGGGAACATGATAGGCAGGTCGCCCCGCGACTGGAGCACTTCCATGATCGGCGCCATATCGCGGGTGATCTTGGCCGGATGAATTTCAGTTGTGATCGGCACGACCTCACCCACACCAAGCATGGCGCTCATGGCAGGACTTTGCAGTTCATCGGCGATCTGACGCACAACCTCGCTGACCTCGCCGCCATAGTCCACGCCCAGCGTCCCCCTTGCGGCGGCATTTGACACGGCTTCGGGCCGGTAGATCGGGAAGAATCGCCCGTTGCTCGCCATCGCGGCGCCGAGCACCATCTGGTTGTTGGTGCCATTGCCGGGCGCGGTCTGCACGATGGCGTGCGTGACGCCATACCTGTCCATGGCCCCCAGCAGGATGGCGGAGTCGTCAACGGCATCTTCGCCCACGGCCCTGGCGAACACTTCGGGCTGTCCGGTGCGAAGCGCGCCCCAGTCCGCGGCGCTGCGGATGGTCGGCGCCAGTTCTGCAACCGTCGGTCCGGAGCCGAGATGGCAGTGGCAATCGATCAGATACTTTGTGGGCGCTCAGGAAGGCCTGTCGCTGCCTGCCGCCATGGCGAGATTGTCATCGGCATGGGCTCCGGACGAGACCAGCCCGCCCACCGCAGCGGCCGAGGTGACGGCAGAGAACTGGAGAAACCGGCGGCGTGACGCCTCGATCCCCGATCCCTCAGGGTCTTCCGCATTGCGGCCGGCCTGTCTCTCGTCATGGTCGTTGTGCATCGCACTCTCCTCTTCGGCCAACACTCCCACGCGGAGGATGACCCAATCTCAGCCTGCGTCTGCGCAGCCTTCCTCACATTGACCGATGTCAAGCGGGCTACCATTCCGCATTATCCTGACAGTTCCGTGCCGAAGGTGAGTCATGTTTCACGAACCGGGTCGACGACCAATTTCTACAGCCAACTGTAAAAGTTGTACGGACGCAGACTCTGCTTCCTTGATAGGCCGTTGCGGATTCTTCGGCGCAAGCGGTGCAGATGCGTCAAAGGGGGTCCAATAAAGGATGCCCTCGATCCTGACGGGGCCCTTGGCGAGACCGAACCGCATCGCGGGCGTCGACTTGTCTTTGCCGGTCCAGACGTAGTTCGTGTACACCCGGAACATTTCGATGATCTGGAGGACGCGCTTCGGGTCATGGGCGTGGTAGCCGTGGTAAAGGCGGTTCGCGTTCGTGTGCGACGGGATCTGTCCACGACGGGAAGGGCCGGATCCCGAGGTCGCGGCACGACGGATTCTTGCAGAAGTTGGCCTCAAGATCGCCCGCCGGCTCGGGAAGCCGGTGCCGCGGTGAGGGGGCGTTCCCAGATCTTGTGATGGTTGACTTTGCCAACTGACCCGCGTGCTTCAAATATCTTCGCACGCAGAAAAAGACGGGCAGCGTGCTAACACACTGCCCGCAATCACATTTCAGGGCCTGTTCCAGAGCAGTTCTGCAAGAGGCCCCAGCCAAGTTAACGGCTGGCCCCGGAGGGCGCCCTTCCGTTCAGCCGCCGAAGGGAGGGTCAGCAGCTGTAGTACATCTTGTATTCGACCGGGTGCGGCGTGTGCTCGTATTCGTAGATCTCGGCCCACTTGAGGTCCATGTAGGCGTGGATCTGGTCCTTCGTGAACACGTCGCCCGCCAGCAGGAAGTCCATGTCCTTCTCCAGCTCCTCCATCGCCTCGCGGAGGCTCGCGCAGACGGTGGGGATGCCGGCCAGTTCCTCGGGCGGGAGGTCGTAGAGGTCCTTGTCCATCGCCTCGCCCGGGTCGATCTTGTTCTTGATGCCGTCGATGCCGGCCATCAGGAGCGCCGAGAAGGCGAGGTAGGGGTTCGCGGACGGATCGGGGAAGCGGGCCTCGACGCGCTTGGCCTTGGGGCTTTCCGTCCACGGGATCCGGACGCAGCCCGAGCGGTTGCGGGCCGAATAGGCGCGCAGCACCGGGGCCTCGAAGCCGGGGATGAGTCGCTTGTACGAGTTCGTCCCGGGGTTCGTGAAGGCGTTGAGCGCCTTCGCGTGCGACAGGATGCCCCCGATGTAGTACAGCGCCTCCTGGCTCAGGTCGGCGTACTTGTCGCCAGAGAAGAGCGGCTTGCCGTCCTTCCAGAGCGACATGTTGACGTGCATCCCCGTGCCGTTGTCGCCCTTGATGGGCTTCGGCATGAAGGTGGCCGACTTGCCGTAGGCCTGGGCCACCTGGTGGATGACGTACTTGTACTTCTGGATCTGGTCGGCCTGGTCGGTCAGCGTCGAGAAGATGAGGCCCAGTTCGTGCTGGCAGGACGCCACCTCGTGGTGGTGCTTGTCGACCTTCATGCCGATGCGCTTCATCGTCGACAGCATCTCGGAGCGCAGGTCCTGCGCGTCGTCGATCGGCCCCACCGGGAAGTAGCCGCCCTTGACGCCGGGCCGGTGGCCCATGTTGCCCATCTCGTACTCGGTATCGGTGTTCCAGGCCGCGTCGAGCGCGTCGACCTGGAAGGAGACCTTGTTCATCGTGACGGAATAGCGGACGTCATCGAAGATGAAGAACTCGGCCTCGGGACCCATGTAGGAGGTGTCGGCGATGCCGGTGGACTTGAGGTAGGCCTCGGCCTTGAGCGCGGTCCCGCGCGGGTCACGGTCGTAGGGCTCGTTGGTGTCGGGCTCGAGGATGTTGCAATGCACCGCGAGCGTCTTCTCGGCGTAGAAGGGATCCATGTAGGCCGACGAGCAGTCGGGCATCAGCTTCATGTCGGACTGGTCGATCGACTTCCATCCGGCGATCGAGGAGCCGTCGAACATGAAGCCTTCGTCCAGGAAGTCCTCGTCGACCTGGTCCGACATCACCGTGACGTGCTGGAGCTTGCCGCGCGGATCGGTGAAGCGGATGTCGACATAGGCGACCTCCTCGTCCTTGATCTTCTTGAGAACGTCCTTCTTGTCCATGTCTGTCCCTTCTTCCTTCCTGGATGGGTATTCTTGTGCGTCAGAGGGCGTCCGTGCCGGATTCCCCTGTCCGGATGCGGATCGCCTGTTCGATGTTGGTGACGAAGATCTTGCCGTCGCCGATCTTGTCGGTCTTGGCGGCGGCGATGATCGCCTCGATGGCTGCGTCGACCTGGTCGTCGGACAGGACGACCTCGATCTTCACCTTGGGCAGGAAGTCGACCACGTATTCGGCGCCCCGGTAGAGCTCGGTGTGGCCCTTCTGCCGACCGAAGCCCTTGACCTCGATGACGGACAGGCCCTGAACGCCGATCTCCTGCAGCGCCTCCTTCACCTCGTCGAGCTTGAACGGCTTGATGATGGCCTCGATCTTCTTCATGGCGCGTCGACTCCCGAGGTTTCTTGTCTTTGGCGGGTCAGACCACTTCCCGCAGACAGCCACAATTCGCTAGAGTTGTAAGTATCTCCGAAATGGGAGGGGTTGCGATGCAAGTGCCTGAATTTTGTGCAAGTCGCTCTGAGAGTGGGCGGTTCATGAACGGCTCTCGCGCGTGACCGACCTTCTGACCGCCGCCGAGATGCGCGCCCTCGAACGGGCCGCCATCGAGAGCGGCAGTGTCACCGGGCTCGAGCTGATGGAGCGGGCGGGGCGAGGCGTTGTCGAGGCGGTCTTGGCGGAATGGCCGGCGCTGGGCAAGGGCGCGCACCGAGCCGTCGTCCTCTGCGGTCCGGGCAACAATGGCGGCGACGGGTTCGTCGTCGCGCGGCTGTTGCGGGAGCGGGGCTGGGAGGTGGAGGTGTTCCTTTACGGCGATCCCGAAAGACTGCCCCCCGACGCGCGCACGAACCTCGACGTCTGGCAGGCGATGGGCGAGGTCCGCCCGCTCACGCCCGAGGCTGCGGGCGAGGGCGCGCGGCCCGCGCTTCTGATCGACGCGATGTTCGGGACGGGGCTCACGCGGCCCATCCCTCTCGACCTCGCGCGCGCCTCGCAAGCCGTTGCGGCGCGCCGGACCCCCGGCGCCCGGCCACCGCGACTGCACATCGTCTCCGTCGACTGTCCCTCGGGCCTCGACTGCGACACGGGCGAGTTCCTTCTCCCCGACGCGCCCGACGCGGAGGACCCGGCCTGGTCCGACTGGTGGCAGGGCGAGGCCGTGCCCCGGATGCTGCGCGCCCAACTGACGGTGACCTTCCACAGGGCGAAGCACGGCCACTACCTCGGGCAGGCACCCGGGTTCTGCGGGCGCATCGGGATCGTCGACATCGGGCTTCGCGAGGACCGCCCTGCGCCGCTCCCGGTCCAGCCGCCGGCGGACCGCCTGCGCCTCATTGGTCCGCTGAGCGAGGGCACGGGCCGCGTCTGGCCCGGGGTCTTCGTGCGCCCGCCCGGGGGCCACAAGTTCGACCGGGGGCACGCGCTCGTGCTCGCGGGCGGGCCGGGGCGCGGGGGGGCGGCACGACTCGCCGCGCGCGCGGCGCTCCGGGTCGGCGCCGGGCTCGTCACCGTCGGCTGCCCGCCCGCGGCCCTCCAGGAGAACGCGGCCCGGCTCGATGCGATCATGCTTCGGCCCTTCAGGGAGATCACGGACCTCATCGAGTTCCTCGCCGACGACCGCATCACCGCCGTCTGCCTCGGTCCCGGGCTCGGCACGGGCGAGAAGGCGCAGCAGCAGGTCACCGCCGTCCTCGCGGCCGAACGCGTGACCGTGCTCGACGCCGATGCGCTGACCGCCTACGAGGACGATCCGCCGAGCCTCTTCTACCAGCTTCACGACCGGTGCGTCCTGACCCCGCACGAAGGCGAGTTCGCGCGGCTCTTCCCCGACCTCGGCCAGCGGGCCCGGGGGCGCGTCTCGAAGGTCGAGGCGGTGCGGCGGGCGGCCGAGCGCGCGGGCTGCACGGTCCTCCTGAAGGGTCCGGACACCGTGATCGCAAGCCCGGGCGGCGCGGCCTCGCTCCACGCGGCGGCCTACGACCGCGAGGCGCCGTGGCTCGCCACCGCCGGGGCCGGGGACGTGCTGGCGGGGATGATCGCGGGGCTTCTGGCGCGCTCGACAGGGCCGGAACGGGTGCACCCGGTTTGCGAGACCGCCGCCTGGCTGCATGTCGAGGCGGCGCGGTCCTTCGGGCCGGGGCTCATCGCCGAGGACCTGCCCGAGGAACTGCCGAAGGTCTTCCGGGCGCTGGGGCTCTGACAATGCCCCTTGCCAGGGCGGCCGGCCGGCTTCATCCTGTCGGAAAATGGCCGCATCGGAACGGTCGCGGGCAGGGGCAGGCGGAACCATGGCCTACACGATCTGGGCGATCGCGGAATCGTCGCTCACCATCACCGGCGCCTCGGGCGGCAACGGTCTCGACGGGATCACGCAGGGCGACGGGACGCATCTCGTCGGGGCGACGATCGTCTGGAACGGCGGCGGCTGGGAGGCGATCGCGGTCGCCGACGACGACGCGAACTTCCACGACAACGACGGCGGGCAGCGGGTCACCCAGACCGTCTTCGGGGTTTCCTACACCGACCGCGTCATCGAGGCGGAATATGTCATCATCCTCCGCGACCCCGAGGGCAACGACTACACCGCCGTCGGCGTGAACGTGAACGAGCCCGGGCAGAGCCCGGCCTACGGCACCATCGAGGGGCTGGCCTTCATCGGCCAGCGTCCGCCCATCGGCGTGAGCCTCGAGGTCGTCGAGGCGCGCGAGGGTCCGGGCTCGAGCGCGCAGGGCCCGGCGCCGGCCGACACCTACTATGCGCCGCCGTGCTTCACCGACGGCGTGCTGATCCGCACCGCCGAAGGCGCCCGACCGGTCGAGACGCTGGGTCCCGGCGACCTCGTCTGGACGGCGGACGGCGGGCCGAAGCCCCTGCGGCTCCTGCTCTCGCGCCGGGTCGACGCGGGCGCGCTGGCCGCCGACCCCTCGCTCGCCCCGATCCTCATCCGCGCCGGCGCGCTCGGCCAGGGGCGCCCGGCGCGGGACATGCGCGTGTCGCCCCAGCACCGGATCCTTGTCTCGGACTGGCGCAGCGCGCTTCACTGGGGGGCGGAGGAGGTGCTGGTGCCGGCGCGCGCGCTGGTCGACGGCGCCCGCGTCGTGGTCGACCCCTCGGCGCGCGAGGTTGTCTACCATCACCTCGTCTTCGACCGCCACGAGATCGTGGAGAGCGAGGGGATCCTGAGCGAAAGCTACCTGCCGGGGGCGCAGACGCTGGGCGGGCTGACCTTTGCCGAGCGCCTCGCGGCCGTGGGCGTGGGACGCCCCGCACGGCCTGGGGTGCGGCGGACCGAGGGCGCGCTTCTTGCCGCGCGGGACGGAACCGCGCGCAGGGGCTGAGCCAGGGCCGTCCACGCGAAATGCCCTCGCGCAGACAGCACGGCTTTGCTAGGACGGCGTCGCCGCGGGTGTGGCGGAACTGGCAGACGCACCGGATTTAGGTTCCGGCGCCGCAAGGCATGGGGGTTCAAGTCCCTCCACCCGCACCATCGCAGCAGTCGGGGGGGCATCGCGGCGTCCCCTGTTTCCCCGATCGCGAGGCTCAGGTGGCGGAACGCGCCACCGCGGCGGCCGGCGGCGAAGGCCCCGGGCCTCGAGCGTCCGTCGCTTCGGCTCGGGTATCCCGGCATGGGACGCGCCTGCGCGAGGTCGACGGGCCCGACCGATCGGGTCTTCATCCGATCCGCCATGACGTCAGATCCGCACCGAACAGAGCAACAGGATCTCGAAGGAAACCGATGGGTCCCGCGGCATCGCGGTCTTCATGCCGGTCCAGCCCCAGTAGGCGAAACCGGTCGGAACGGGCCCGTCGTCCGGGGCGCAGACGAGCAGTCTGTTCTCTTCCGCAAAGAAGATCGTCCGATAGTCCTGCCAGACGTCGGTGTCGATGAGCGCCTCGTTTCTGAACGCGCGCGCGATCTGGATGCCCATCCAGTCCGATCGAAGCTCCATGCGCGTCTGCGGCGGCAGGGATGCGAAGACGCGCGCGGCGTCGATCTCTGGCTGGTCCGTGACGCGCACAGCGATCACGTAGGCCGCGTGCAAGGACGCGCCGAGCGCCGCGCCGATCACAGCGGGCGCAACGAAGCTCCCCCATTGCCGAACGCGTTCGAGGCTCGGCCTCGGCTGCGTTCCCGCCACCTCGCGGCGGTCGCGCAGGTCGCTGGCGTGTCGGTTCGTCATCTCCGATTCATCAAGCTGTGATCGATCAGAGCCACGGTAGCCGGGAAAGCCGGCGATCCTGAGACGGACGGCAACGGTCAGCCGGCGCGCCGGGGCGGCGCCGTCGCTCCGCGCGTGGCAGATCCCCGCCGCACTGGCCGAGGGCGCGCAGGTCGCGGCCCTCGCCGGCCGCCTCGCGATCACCGGCCGTTCGCTGCTTGACGACACCGCCCGCGCCCGCGTCGAGCCCGGCGCGCGGTCGCGACCCGAGGCCGTCGACCGGGCGTTCCGGCGCCGGAGCCAAACCCGGCCGTCGTGCCCTTTCGACTTGCAACCCGCCCCGCCCCTCCCTAGAAGGACCGCTGAATTTGCAGCACTCCTGCCGCCTTCGGGCGGCTTGTCGACGTGAGGAACACGATGCAGGTCACCGAGACCCTGAACGACGGTCTGAAGCGCGGATACCGGATCACGGTCAGCGCCGCCGAGCTCGACGCGAAAGTGAGCGAGAAGCTCGCCGAGGCGCAGCCCGAGATCGCGATGAAGGGCTTCCGGAAGGGCAAGGTCCCGCTGCCGCTGCTGCGCAAGCAGTTCGGCCCCCGGCTTCTGGGCGAGGCGATGCAGGAAAGCGTCGACGGCGCCATGTCGAAGCACTTCGAGGAGACGGGCGACCGACCGGCCTTCCAGCCCGAGGTCAAGATGGCCAACGAGAACTGGAAGGAGGGCGACGACGTCCTCGTCGAGATGAGCTACGAGCGGCTGCCCGAGATCCCGGAAGTCGACCTCACGGCCGTCAAGCTCGAGAAGCTGGTGGTCAAGGCCGACGACGCGGCCGTGGACGAGGCGCTGCAGAGCCTCGCGGGGACGGCGCAGAGCTTCGAGGACCGCAAGAAGGGGTCCAAGGCCAAGGACGGCGACCAGGTCGTGATCGACTTCCTGGGCAAGCTCGGCGACGAACCCTTCGAGGGCGGCGCGGCCGAGGACTATCCGCTGGTGCTCGGCTCGAACTCGTTCATCCCGGGCTTCGAGGACCAGCTCGTCGGCGCGAAGGCCGGCGAGGAAAAGACGGTGACGGTCACCTTCCCCGAGGAATACGGCGCTGCGCATCTCGCCGGGAAGGAGGCGACCTTCGACGTCACGGTGAAGGCCGTGAAGGAGCCCAAGCCCGCCGCGATCGACGACGATCTCGCCAAGCGCTTCGGCGCCGAGAGCCTCGAGGCGCTGAAGGGCCAGATCGCCCAGCGGCTCGAGGCCGAGTATGCCGGCGCGGCGCGTCAGGTGATGAAGCGCGCGCTCCTCGACCGGCTCGACGAGATGGTGTCGTTCGACCTGCCGCCCTCGCTCGTCAAGGCCGAGGCGGACCAGATCGCCCACCAGCTCTGGCACGAGGAGCACCCCGACCATCACGGCCACGACCACGCCCATATCGAGCCGACCGAAGAGCACCTGAAGCTTGCCGAGCGGCGGGTGCGGCTCGGGCTTCTTCTGGCCGAGATCGGCCGGAAGAACGAGATCGGCGTGACGGATGCCGAAATGACGCAGGCCGTGCTGTCGCAGGCGCGGCAGTACCCCGGTCAGGAGCGGCAGTTCTTCGAGTTCGTCCAGAAGAACCCGCAGATGCGCCAGCAGATCCAGGCGCCGCTGTTCGAGGACAAGGTCGTGGACTACGTCTTCGAACGGGCCGAGGTCACGCCCAGCGAGGTGTCCAAGGACGCGCTCCAGCAGGCGGTGGAGAAGCTCGAGGAAGCCTGAGACCCGACGGTGGGGGGCTGGCCGCGCCGCCCCCGCCCCTCGCGCATCGTACAGTCATGCCAGCCCCGTCAGGCCGGGCCCCGTCAGGCCCGCAAGGCCGCGACGAGAAGTGCCGCCGCCGCGATGGCGAAGGCGCCGCAGACCAGGCCAAGCCGGAGAAGACGCTGAGCGCGTCGCCGCGAGACCGGGCTGCGCAGTTTTCGCGCTCCGCGCGTGAACGCGTCATGAGAAAGCTGATTCATCTGTCCAACCCCCAGGAAGACGGCGTGACCGTAGCACCGGTGCGACCCGTTGTCCCGCGGAAGATCGGTGAAGCAAGCCGGTACTTCCTGGCCAGCACCGATGGGCGCCCTCGGGCAGGATCGTCTCCGGAACACCCCCGTGCCGCGTGGTTGCGGTATTGCCGACATCTTCGGTCGGGTATAATCTCCGAGTCGTACTGTCGGATTTTCCGGGGGCCGGATGATCATCTGTCACTGCCAGAGCATCTCGGATGGCGACATCCACGCGGCCATCGACTGGATGCGCGCTTCGGACGTGGACGTGGTCATCACACCCGGGCGCGTCTACCGCGCGCTCGGCAAGTCCGCCGACTGCGGCGGCTGCCTGCCCCTTTTCCTTGCCACCATGCGGAAGAACGATAACTTGGCGGTTCCGGTGGAACTCCGGAACCTCCGCAGGAAGCCATTCGAAGGACAGCTGAATGAAGGGCGACGATAAGGTCATCGAGTATCTCAACCGGGCGCTCCGAAGCGAGCTGACCGCGGTCAGCCAGTACTGGCTGCACTACCGGCTGCAGGAGGACTGGGGCCTCGGCCACATGGCCAAGAAGAGCCGCGAGGA
>DAINOF010000043.1:0-15263 GCA_036735505.1 Paracoccaceae bacterium | reverse complement strand
TCGCCGTTCTCGAAGGCCATGAGAATCATCTCGTAGGCGCCCTTCGCGCCGTCGAGGAACTCGCCGACGTTGAAGCCGGGTTCGGCCATCTTCATCGCGGCAAGCGACTTGGCGGCATCGGACCCGTCGGGAACATGGTCGACGATGTCGCGGTCCGGCCCGCCCTCGATCACGTCGAATTCGGGCCGCGCCCTCTGCCGCGCGGGCGTCCGGTCGGTCACCGGCACCGGCGGCTTCTCGAAGCCGTCCCGCGTTCCCAACACGCTCCGCAACCGGATGATCAGGAAAACGGCGATCCCCGCCAGAACGAGCAACTGAATGATGGCGGAGCTCATCTATACCTCATGACCAAGCAGAGCGGTTGGCATCCTGCATGCGCCGCACATATGTAAGGGCTCCACCCGGTCAAGTCCACCGCGACCCGCCGAAAGGAAAAGCGCCATGTGGCTCCTCGTCCTGTTTCTTGCCGTCCCGCTCATCGAAATCGCCCTGTTCATCCAGGTGGGCGGCCTGATCGGCCTCTGGCCGACGCTCGGGATCGTGATCCTGACGGCGCTCGCGGGCACATGGCTCGTCCGCAGCCAGGGCAGCATGGAGCTTGCCCGCCTTCGCGCTTCGTTCAACGAGCTTCGCGACCCGACCGATCCGCTGGCGCACGGCGCGATGATCCTCTTCGCCGGCGCGCTGCTTCTCACGCCCGGTTTCTTCACCGATGCGCTGGGCCTCGCGCTTCTGATGCCGCCGGTCCGCCGTGCGGCGCTCCGCCACATCCGCGCGCGCTTCCGCGTCGAGACCTTCGCCTACGGTCAGCGCCCGCCCGAGCCGGAGGCCGACACGATCGAGGGCGAGTGGGAAGAAGTCGGCGCGCCGCGGCGCCCGACGCACCGGCCCTCGGGCTGGACCCGGCACTGACGGCACCGCACCGGCGGGCCGGGCATTGAGAGCCCGGCCGCCCTCTGTTACAGAGCGCCCGACCCAGAACAGACGGTGGAGGGCCAGATGGCCGAAAACGACAACGGGGCCGCGCAGCCGGATCAGCCGCAACTGAAGATGAACGTGCTTGGCCAGTTCATTCGTGACATGTCCTTCGAGAATGCGCTCGTCGTGAAGGGGCTGCAGGGCGAGCTTCAGCCCGAGGTGCAGGTCCAGGTCAGCCTCGACGGCCGCAAGCGGTCGGTCGAGAACCAGTACGAGGTGATCTGCAAGTACATCGTGACCTCGAAGAACAAGGCCACCGGCGACACGCTGTTCTTGCTCGAGCTCGAATACGGCGGCATCTTCCTGATCGAGGGCGTGCCCGAGACCCAGCTGCACCCCTTCCTGATGATCGAGTGCCCGCGGATGCTGTTTCCCTTCGCGCGGCGGATCATCAGCGACGTGACGCGCGACGGCGGCTTCCCGCCGGTCAACGTCGACAACATCGACTTCGTCAGCCTCTACCGTCAGCAGCTTCTCGCCCGCCAGGCACAGCAGAAGCCCGCTGATCAGCCGGTGAGCTGACGCGGCTCGAGCCGGGCCCAGAGCGCGTCGGGCCCGAGCTTGTCGACGAAGGCCCGGTGGGCCGCCGCCTCGGCCTCGGTGAGCCGCGGCGGGAGCGGATGGGGACGCGGCCGGGGGCGCCAGGCGGCGTCGCCCGCCTCGGTCCCAGCCGACGCAAGGCCGCCAAGGACGAGCCCCGGCTGCCGCCCCCCGATCAGTTCCAGATAGACTTCGGCCAGGATCTGCGCGTCGAGAAGCGCGCCGTGAAACGTGCGCGCCGAAATGTCGATCCCGAACCGCCGGCAGAGCGCATCGAGCGAGGCCGGCGCCCCCGGAAAGCGCCGCCGCGCGATCAGCACGGTATCCACCGCCCGCTCGACGGGAACCGGAGGGAGCCTGAGCCAGCCAAGCTCGGCGTTGATGAACTTCATGTCGAAGGCGGCGTTGTGGATGACCAGCTTGGCATCCCCGATGAAGGCAACGAAGGCCGGGGCCACCTCTGCGAAGAGCGGCTTGTCGCGCAGGAAATCGTCGCCGAGCCCGTGGACCGCGAAGGCTTCCGGCGGCATCGCCCTCTGCGGGTTGACGTACTGGTGATATGTCCGGCCCGTCGGCACATGGTTCCACAGCTCGACCGCACCGATCTCGACGATCCGGTCGCCCGTATCCGGTTCGAAGCCCGTCGTCTCGGTGTCGAGAACGATCTCACGCATGTCCTGCCCGCCGCCTGATGTCGTTCAGCACAGTCTGGACGTCGCGGCGCGCGGCTTCAAGCGTCTCGGTCCGGATGACGTAGTCCGCGCGGCGCCGTTTCTCGGTGTCGGGCATCTGGCGGGCCAGCAGGGTCTCGAGCCGCGCCTCGGTCATCCCCGGACGGGCGAGAACCCGCCGCCGCTGCTCGGCCTCGGGGGCCGAGACGACCACCGTCGCGTCGACCTCGGCCTCGGCGCCCGTCTCGAAGAGAAGCGGCACATCCACCAGCACGACGGGCGCCGCCGCGGCAGCGAGGAACGCGGCGCGGTCCGCGGCCACCAGCGGATGCACCGCCGCCTCGAGCCGCCCGAGCGCCCCCGGATCGGCGGCGATCCAGTCCTTCAGACGCTCTCGGCTGACCGCGCCGTCCACGACCGCCTCGGGGCAGAGCGCGCGCACGGCAGCCGCGGCCGCACCGCCCGGGGCGTAGAGCCGCCGCACCGCCATGTCGGCGTCCCAGACCGGCACGCCTTCCTCCGCGAACATCGCCGCCGTGGTGCTCTTGCCCATGCCGATGGACCCGGTCAGCCCGATGACGAACGGCCGGCTCATGCCGACAGGACGGCCGCGCGCAGCGCGTCGTCGACGTCCGGCCGGACGCCGAACCACCGCTCGAACCCGGGCGCGGCCTGGTGGAGCAGCATCCCGAGCCCGTCGACCGTCCGACAACCCACCTCGCGCGCGGTGACGAGAAGCCGCGTGTCGAGTGGCGTGTAGACGAGGTCGGTCACGACCGCATCCGGCGACAGCCCGTCGAGCGGCACGCGGAACTCGTTCTTGCCCACCATTCCGAGCGAGGTGGTGTTGATGACGGTCGCCGCCTCCTCGATGGCGTTCCCGGCCTGCACCCAATCGTAGACGACCACCTTGGTCCCGAATTCGGCCTTGAGCGCCTCTGCGCGGGTCCGCGTGCGGTTCGTCAGCCGGATCTCGGTCGCGCCGGCTTCCAGCAGCGAGGCGACGACGGCCCGGGCCGCGCCGCCGGCGCCTATGACGGTGCAGGGACCGGCATCGGCCCGCCACCCGGGTGCGCCCTGCCGGAGGTTCTCGAGAAAGCCGAAGCCGTCCGTGTTGTCGGCGTGGATCTTGCCGTCGGGCCGGAAGGTCAGCGTGTTGGCCGCCCCGATCAGCGCCGCACGGTCGCTCACCGTCTCGGCGAGGCGCAGCACCTTCTCCTTGTGGGGGATCGTCACGTTCGCGCCGCGAAAGCCCATCTCGGGCATCGCCGCCAGCACGGCCTCGAGCGAATCCTGCGCAACCTCGAGCGGAACGTAGTAGCCGCGGATGCCGTACTTGCGAAGCCAGTAGCCGTGCAGTGCCGGCGAGCGCGAGTGCGAAACCGGCGCGCCGATGACGCCCGCCAGGGGAACAGGCTCGGTCATCCCGGTATCTTCCCGCTGAGCGTGAGCCAGGACAGAAGTTCGAAAAGCGGCAGGCCGAGGATGGTGAAGTGGTCCCCCTCGACGCGGGCGAAGAGCCGCGCGCCCTCCTCCTCGATCTTGTAGCCGCCGACCGAGTGGCGGATGCTTTCCCAGTTCCGCGCGACGTAGTCGTCGAGATAGGCCTCCGACGGGGTGCGCATGGTCAGGCGCGCGGTGCCGACATGGCGCCAGACGGGGCGGCCCCCGTCATAGGCAACGGCGGCCGAGTGCAGCTGATGCGTCCGCCCGCCCAAGGCGCCAAGCTGCGCGCGCGCCTCGTCGGGCGTCGAAGGCTTCGACATCATGCGATCGCCCAGGACCAGCACCTGGTCGCAGCCGATGACGAGCGCCTCGGGCCGCTTGTCCGCGCCGCGGCGGGCCTTCAGTTCGGCGAGCGCATCGGCCACGTCGCGCGGGGCGGCGCCTTCCTCGGAAAGGGCGGCCTTCGCGCTCTCCTCGTCGACGCGCGGCAGCACGACCTCGACCGCGACGCCGGCGTTGAGCAGAAGGCGTCGTCGTATCTCGGACCCGGAGGCCAGGATGATCGGCTGGACCATGTGGAGGAACCTGTGGGCTTTCCGTCGCTCCGATGGGTGCAACCGAGGTGGTTCTCCACCTGCTGCCCGGATGTCGCGGGTCCCGGGCCTTCATGTCAAGATCATTGCGCCGGTTGTCCACCTCTGAACAACGGCGGCGGGGCGGTGTGGACATCTTGGCCCGTCATTGATTCCACCGCATTGTCCACAGGCTTGTCTTGGCAAATTTCTGCATTATGTTCATATTATCAATGACTTGAGCGCCAAGAATTTGTTTGCTCCGCCATGGGGACAGGCTCATCCACAGGCTGAGTTCCTCGGATAAGGGTGTGCCCTTCTCGGGAATTCGACTTTTCCCGCCCCCCTACTGCATCATCATCTTATATTTACTTCTTCTTTGATCTAAGAGGCGCCGCAGCAGGAGCGCGTGATGTTCGACCTTCTGAGTGCCGCCTATCCCTGGACGAAGTCCCTGCACGTCGTCTCGGTGATCGCCTGGATGGCGGGGCTGTTCTATCTGCCACGGCTCTTCGTCTACCATGTCGAGCGGGTGTCGGCCGGGAACGAGACCGACGAGCTTTTCCAGACGATGGAACGGCGACTTCTCCGCGCGATCATGAACCCCTCGATGATCGCCTCGTGGATCTTCGGCCTTGCGCTCGTCTTCACGCCCGGCGTGGTGAACTGGGCCGAGGTCTGGCCCTGGACCAAGGCCGGGGCCGTGCTCGGCATGACGTGGTTCCACATGTGGTGCGCGGCGCGCCGGAAGGAGTTCGCGGGGGGCGCCAACACCCGCACCGGCCGGCAGTACCGGATCATGAACGAGGTTCCGACGCTTCTCCTGCTCGTCATCGTCTTCTCGGTCATCGCGCGCCCGTTCTGATCGCGATTGACAAGCCCGGACGCGGTGCCTATTTCCGTCGATAGCCCGACCGTCCGGTCGCAAGGGCGTTTCCCTTCTCCGCAAGACCGCGTGGCCCAGGCCCGGTCGCAAGGCGCATTCCCATGATGAACAGACTGAACCTCGCCGATCTCAAGGCCAACAGCCCCAAAGAGCTTCTCGCCATGGCCGAGGATCTCGAGATCGAGAACGCCTCGACCATGCGCAAGGGCGACATGATGTTCTCGATCCTCAAGGAGAGGGCCGAGGAAGACTGGGTGATCGGCGGCGACGGCGTGCTCGAGGTCCTGCAGGACGGCTTCGGCTTCCTCCGCTCGCCGGAGGCCAACTACCTGCCGGGTCCCGACGACATCTACGTCTCACCCGACATGATCCGGCAGTATTCGCTCCGCACCGGCGATTCGGTCGAAGGCGTGATCCGCGCCCCCAACGACAATGAACGCTACTTCGGGCTTACCAAGGTCGAGACGATCAACTTCGAGGACCCCGAGCGGGCGCGCCACAAGGTCAGCTTCGACAACCTGACGCCGCTCTACCCCGACGAGCGGCTGAAGATGGAGATCGAGGATCCCACCATCAAGGATCGCTCGGCCCGCATCATCGACCTCGTCGCGCCCATCGGGAAAGGCCAGCGAAGCCTCATCGTCGCCCCGCCGCGGACGGGCAAGACCGTGCTTCTCCAGAACATCGCGCGCTCGATCGAGGTGAACCACCCCGAGTGCTACCTGATCGTGCTGCTCATCGACGAGCGGCCCGAGGAAGTCACCGACATGCAGCGGTCCGTGAAGGGCGAGGTCATCTCATCGACCTTCGACGAACCTGCGACCCGTCACGTCGCCGTCGCCGAGATGGTCATCGAGAAGGCCAAGCGCCTTGTCGAGCACAAGCGCGACGTGGTGATCCTGCTCGATTCGATTACCCGCCTCGGCCGCGCCTTCAACACGGTCGTCCCGTCCTCGGGCAAAGTCCTGACCGGCGGCGTCGACGCCAACGCGCTGCAGCGGCCCAAGCGCTTCTTCGGCGCCGCACGGAACATCGAGGAAGGCGGGTCGCTGACCATCATCGCGACCGCGCTGATCGATACCGGGTCGCGCATGGACGAGGTGATCTTCGAGGAGTTCAAGGGCACCGGCAACTCCGAGCTCGTGCTCGACCGCAAGGTCGCCGACAAGCGCGTCTTCCCGGCGATGGACATCCTCAAGTCCGGGACCCGGAAGGAAGAGCTGCTGGTCGAGAAGTCGGACCTCCAGAAGACCTACGTGCTTCGCCGCATCCTCAACCCGATGGGCACGACCGACGCCATCGAGTTCCTGATCTCGAAGCTCAAGCAGACGAAGTCCAACAGCGAGTTCTTCGATTCGATGAACGCCTGACCGTTCCGACGGAAGGGGGTCGGCCATGGACACGATCTTCGCCCTGGCCTCTGGCCGAGGCAAGGCGGGCGTGGCGGTCGTCCGGCTGTCCGGTCCGGGCGCGCACGCGGCCGTCGCGCGTCTTGCCGGGGCCCTTCCCGAACCCCGCCGTGCGGCGCTGCGCCGCCTTTCCTCTGCGGACGGCAGCCATCTCGACGAGGCGCTCATTCTTCTCTTCCCCGATGCCGCGAGCTTCACCGGAGAGCCGGTGGGCGAGCTTCACCTCCACGGTAGTCCGGCCGTCGTCGCCGCCATCCTTCGGGAGCTTGGGGCGATGCCCGGCCTCCGCCTCGCCGAACCGGGCGAGTTCACGCGCCGCGCGCTCGAAAACGACCGGCTGGACCTCGCCCAGGTCGAGGGCCTCGCTGATCTGATCGAGGCCGAGACCGAGGCGCAGCGCCGCCAGGCGCTTCGCGTCCTCTCCGGCGACCTCGGCCGCCGGGCCGAAGTGTGGCGCAGCAGCCTCATCCGCGCCGCCGCGCTTCTCGAGGCCACCATCGACTTCGCCGACGAGGAGGTGCCGGCCGACGTGTCTCCCGAAGTTACCGCCCTCCTCGATGCCACTCTCGCGGACCTTCGGCGCGAGGCGCAGGGCGCATCCGTCGCCGAGCGCATCCGCGACGGCTTTGAGGTCGCCATCGTCGGGCGTCCGAACGCCGGCAAGTCCACGCTTCTGAACGCGCTTGCGGGCCGCGAGGCCGCGATCACCTCCGAGGTCGCCGGGACCACGCGCGACGTGATCGAGGTCCGCATGGACCTCCGCGGGCTGCCGGTCACCATCCTCGACACGGCCGGGCTGCGCGATACGGACGACGCGGTCGAATCGATCGGCGTCGCTCGGGCCCTCGATCGCGCGAGGGCCGCCGACCTCCGCGTCTTCCTGCTTGACGACGAAGGCGAAGCCCTTCCCCTCGCTCCCCTTCCCGGGGACATCACCGCGCTCGGGAAGGCCGACCTTCGGACCGGCCCGGGTTTTTCCGTCTCCGGCAAGACCGGCGCCGGCATCACCGAACTTGTGGACCGCATTGCCACAACCCTCGCAACCCGGGCCGAGGGCGCCGGTCTCGCCATTCGGGAACGTCATCGCACGGCCATCCTCCGCGCAATTGGCGCTTTGGAATCGGCGCGCGCTGAGGTACAGCACGGGCGCGACCGGACCGAGCTCGCGGCCGAGGATCTGCGAACGGCGGTGAGGGCCCTTGATTCCCTCGTCGGCCGTGTCGATGTCGAGGACATCCTCGGCGAGATCTTCGCGAGCTTCTGCCTCGGCAAGTAGGAGTGTTTCACGTGAAACAGGCGTTCGACGTCATCGTGGTGGGCGGCGGCCATGCCGGCGCCGACGCGGCCCATGCCTCGGCGCGCCTCGGCGCGCGAACCGCTCTCGTCACGCTGACCCGCGCGGGCATCGGTGTCATGTCCTGCAACCCGGCCATCGGCGGACTCGGCAAGGGGCATCTCGTCCGCGAGATCGACGCGATGGACGGCGTCATGGGCCGCGTGGCCGACCGCGCCGGGATCCAGTTCCGCCTGCTCAACCGCCGCAAGGGCCCTGCCGTGCAAGGCCCCCGGACCCAGGCCGATCGCAAGCTCTATCGCCAGGCGATGCTGGCAGAGATGGAAGCGGTTCCGGGGATCACCATCATCGAGGGCGAAGCGGTGGACCTGCTGATGGACGGCCCGCGTGTGTCGGGCCTCTCGCTGGCCGACGGCACGGACCTTACCGCCCGCGCCGTGGTGCTGACGACCGGGACGTTTCTCCGCGGTGTGATCCACATCGGCGACGTCCGCCGGGCCGGCGGCCGCATGGGCGAGCGCCCCTCGGTCCGCCTTGCCGAGCGGATCGACGACCTCGGCCTTCCGCTGGGGCGCCTGAAGACCGGGACGCCGCCACGCCTCGATGGCAGGACCATCGCATGGGACGGGCTCGAGATGCAGCCGGGCGACGACGATCCCACGCTGTTTTCGTTTCTCTCCAAGGCACCCGTGGCCCGGCAGATTTCCTGCGGCATCACCCACACGAATGCCCGCACCCACGACATCATCCGCGAGAACCTGTCGCGTTCGGCCATGTACGGCGGCCACATCGAAGGTGTCGGCCCGCGCTATTGCCCCTCGATCGAAGACAAGATCGTGCGGTTCGCCGACAAGGAGTCGCACCAGATCTTCCTCGAGCCCGAAGGGCTCGATGACCCGACGATCTACCCCAACGGCATCTCGACGTCGCTGCCCGAGGACGTGCAGGAAGCCTACGTCCGCTCCATCGCGGGCCTTGAGGCGGCAGTGATCCTCCAGCCGGGCTATGCCATCGAGTACGACTACGTGGACCCGCGTGCGCTGCGGCAAACGCTCGAGGTCCGCGACGTCCCGGGCCTCTTCCTCGCGGGCCAGATCAACGGGACGACCGGCTACGAGGAGGCGGCGGCACAAGGGCTCGTGGCGGGACTCAACGCCGCCCTCAAGGTCTTGGGGCGCGAAGAGGCCGTCTTTTCCCGCCGCGACTCCTACATCGGGGTGATGATCGACGACCTCACGACCCGGGGCGTGTCGGAGCCCTACCGCATGTTCACGTCGCGGGCCGAGTTCCGTCTCTCGCTGCGCGCCGACAACGCCGATCAACGCTTGACCCCGATGGGTATGGCGCTTGGCTGCGTCGGCGAGGAGCGCCGCGTGGCCTTCGAAGAGAAGATGGCGCGCCTGGCATCGGGCCGCGACCTCCTCTCCGGGCAGAGCTGGACCTCGCGGGAGGCGGCGTCGGCCGGCATCCGTGTTGCGGCGGACGGCGCCCGGCGCACCGCCTATGAACTCCTCGCCTTCCCCGATGTCACCTTCGATACGCTCGTCGCGATGGAGCCTGAGTTCGCCGCGGTCGATCCATCTACCCGCCACCAGCTCGAGCGCGATGCGCTTTACGCCAACTACATCGATCGGCAGGAGCGGGACGTTGCCGCCATGGCGCGCGACGAAGCGCAGGCGATCCCTGACGACTTCGAGTACACGGCCCTTTCCGGCCTCTCGAGCGAACTTCGGCAGAAGCTCACGGCTGCGAGGCCCGCGACGCTGGCGCAGGCCGGTCGCGTGGAGGGGATGACGCCGGCGGCGCTCACGCTGATCCTTGCCCGCATCCGCCAGGCGCGCCGGAAGACGGCATGACCGCCCTGGGGCTCGATGTTTCACGTGAAACAGCCGGGCGGTTTGAGGAGTACGCCGGTCTCCTCCGCATCTGGAACCCGAGGATCAACCTTGTCTCGCGCCAGACGCTTGCCGATCTCGAGACGCGCCATTTTGCTGATTCGGCGCAACTCCTTGCGCTTGCTCCGCCCGAGGCCACCACATGGGCCGACCTCGGCAGCGGTGCCGGCTTTCCCGGCCTCGTCGTCGCGATCCTCGCCGCCGAACTCCGTCCCGCGCTTCGCGTCACGCTGGTCGAGAGCGACCAGCGCAAGGCCGTCTTCCTCCGCACGGTCGCACAGCGCACCGGTGTCTCCGTCACGGTCCACGCCGCGCGCATCGAGGCGCTTCCGCCGCTCAGCGCCGACATCCTCTCCGCCCGCGCGCTGGCGCCGCTCACGGTCCTTCTCGACCACGCAAGCCGCCACCTCGCGTCCTCCGGCACGGCACTTTTCCCGAAAGGCGCCGGCTGGCGGGCGGAAGTCGAGGAAGCCCTTGAACGCTGGCGGTTCCGCTGCGACAACCTCTCCAGCGCCACCTCGCCCGAGGGCGCCATCCTGAGAATCGGAGAGATCTACCGTGTCTGACCCGACGCGCCCGGCACAGCCCAGGATCATCGCCATCGCCAACCAGAAGGGCGGCGTGGGGAAGACGACGACAGCGATCAATCTTGGCGCAGCCCTCGCCGAGGAGGGATTCAACGTCCTCCTCGTCGACCTCGATCCGCAGGGCAACGCCTCGACCGGCCTCGGCGTCGGCCCCGAGGATCGGTCCTACACGACCTACGATCTTCTTCTCGAGGAGGTCGACCTCAAGGACGTGATCCGCGAGACGAAGACCGAGGGGCTCTGGATCGCGCCGGCCACGACGGACCTCAGTTCGGCAGACATCCAGATGATGGCGAACGAGAAGCGCAGCTTCCTTCTGCGCGACGCGCTACGCCAGAGGGCGATGGACGCCTGGCAGTTCGACTTCATCCTGATCGACTGCCCGCCGTCGCTCAGCCTGCTGACCGTCAACGCGATGGTGGCGGCCGATTCGGTGCTCGTGCCGTTGCAGAGCGAGTTCTTCGCGCTGGAAGGTCTCTCGCAACTCATGCTCACGATCCGCCAGGTCCGCCAGTCCGCCAATCCCGGTCTCCGCATCGAGGGGGTCGTGCTGACGATGTTCGACATCCGCAACCGTCTGAGCCAGCAGGTGGAACGCGACGCGCGCGAGACGCTGGGCGCGCTTGTCTTCCGCACCATCGTGCCAAGGAACGTGCGGCTCAGTGAGGCGCCGTCCTTCGCCGTGCCGGTGCTCGAATACGATTCGCTGTCGCGCGGCAGCCTCGCCTATCGCGCGCTCGCGCATGAAATGGTATACCGCAAGGAACCGGCCACAACATGAGGGGCTCGCCATGATCGGTAAACCGGAACGCCGCGGGTTGGGCCGCGGGCTGTCGGCGCTGATGGCCGATGTCGGCCCGGCGGTCGCCGCGCCCGCCGCCGTACCGAAGGCCGAGCAGGTCGTCCCGATCGAGAAGATCGCGCCGAATCCCGACCAGCCCCGCCGCTCCTTCGCCGAGGACGCGCTCGAGGATCTCGCGAACTCCATCCGCGAGAAGGGCATCATCCAGCCGCTGATCCTCCGCACCGACCCGCGCAACCCCTCGGGCTTCCAGATCGTCGCCGGCGAACGCCGCTGGCGGGCCGCGCAGCGCGCCCAGCTGCACGAGGTGCCCGCCATCGTGCGCGAGCTCGACGACACCGAGGTGCTCGAGATCGCGATCATCGAGAACATCCAGCGCGCCGACCTGAACGCGGTTGAAGAGGCGACCGCCTATCGCCAGCTGATGGACCGCTTCGGCCACACGCAGGAAAAGCTCGCCGAGGCGCTGGGCAAAAGCCGCAGCCACATCGCCAACACGCTGCGCCTGTTGAACCTCGCGCCCGAGATCCTCGCCCATCTGCGCGAGGGCCGCCTGAGCGCGGGCCATGCGCGCGCGCTTCTCACGGCGGTCGACCCCATGGGCCTCGCGCGCCGGATCGTCGAAGATGGCCTGTCGGTCCGCGAGGCGGAAAAGCTGGCGAAGGCGCCCGCGACCTCGCCGGGCAAGACCGCAGCGGCGCGCCCCGCCGACAAGGACGCCGACACCCGGATGCTCGAACGCGACCTCGCAGCCGCGCTCGGGATGGCCGTCAGCATCGATCATGATGCGGGCAGCGAGGGCGGCCGGCTGACCGTCCGCTACACCTCGCTCGAGGATCTCGACGAGGTCTGCCGGCGCCTCTCGATCATGGGCGATGTGTTGGCCGACTAGGTGAGCAGCGCCCCGGTGATCCGGTTGAGAACCAGCCGCCCCGGGGCCGTCGCGCACAGGCGATCACCCTCGCGCCGCAGCAGCCCATCTTCGATCAAGCCATTGATTTCACTCATCTTGTCCGGGGTCACGCTTGCGAGTGGCACGCCCTCGGCCAGCCGCAGGCCCATCATCACCGCCTCGGCCGCCGCGTCGTCGTCCGTCACCGTCTCGCGCGCCGCTTCTCCGGAGCCGGTCGTCTCGACCTGCCGCAGCCAGCCGGTGGGCGACAGCGGCGTTTCTGTCGCCACCCGCAGCCCGCCCAGCGTCAGCCGGCCATGGGCGCCGGGGCCGATCCCCGCCCAGTCACCCGACCGCCAGTAGATCAGGTTGTGCCGTGACTCGGCTCCGGGGGCTGCATGGTTCGACACCTCGTAGGCCGGCAGCCCCGCCGCTTCCGTCATCTCCTGCGTCAGAAGGTACATGTCCGCGGCGAGGTTCTCGTCGGGCAGCCCCTTGAGCCGCCCGCGCCGATACCGGTCGCCGAAGGCCGTGCCGTCCTCGATGGTCAGCTGGTAGAGCGACAGGTGATCGACCGCCATCGCCAGCGCCTCGGCCAGTTCCGCCCGCCACTCCTCCAGCGACTGCCCCTGCCGCGCGTAGATCAGATCGAAGCTCACCCGGTCGAAGACCTCGCGGGCGAGACCGAAGGCCGCCCTTGCCTCCGCCACCGAGTGCATCCGGCCGAGCGCCTTCAGGTCCGCATCCCGCAGCGCCTGGATGCCGACCGACACCCGGTTCACGCCGGCATCCCGGTACCCCCGGAACCGCCCGGCCTCGACCGACGTGGGGTTCGCCTCGAGCGTCACCTCGAGGTCGTTCGCCACCACCCAGGTTGCGCGCACCGTCTCGAGAATCGACCCGACCAGGTCCGGAGACATCAGGCTCGGCGTCCCGCCCCCGAAGAAGACGGTCGACAGAACCCGTCCTTCCGTCTCCTGCCCCACCCGCGCGATCTCGCGCAGATAGGCTCTGTTCCAGCGCAATTCGTCGATCTCGGCGGCGACATGGCTGTTGAAGTCGCAGTAGGGGCACTTGGCCATGCAGAAGGGCCAGTGGAGATACAGCCCGAAGCCGCCCCTCTGCCAGTTATCCGCCAAGGCAGGCGTCCACCAGCCGCGCAAAGGCTCGCGCCCGGTGGGACATGGCATGCTTTCGTTCCGGCGCCATCTCGCCGAAGGTCCCGCTCTCGCCGTCCGGCAGGAAGACCGGATCGAAGCCGAAGCCCTGCTCGCCTCGCATCGGCCAGACCACGCGGCCTTCGACCGACCCGTCGAAGACCTCATCATGGCCGTCGGGCCAGGCAAGGCACAGGGTGCAGCGGAACCGGCAGGTCCGCGGCTCGGGCGCGCCGATCTCCTCGAGCTCGCGCCAGAGCCGCGTCATCGCCATCACGAAGTCGCGCCCCGCCCCGGTCTCGGCCCAGTCGGCCGTATAGACCCCGGGCGCCCCGCCCAGCGCATCCACCTCGATCCCGCTGTCGTCCGACAGTGCGGGCAGGCCCGAGGCACGCGCCGCCGCATGGGCCTTGATCCGGGCGTTCCCTTCGAAGGTGCTTTCCGTCTCATCGGGCTCCTCGAAGCCCAGTGCCTTGGCCGACACGACCTCCACGCCGAAGGGCGCCAGAAGCTCCCCGATCTCCCGGATCTTGCCCGCGTTGTGCGAGGCGATCACCAGCCGCCCGCCGGTCAGCCTTCGGCTCATGCCACGGCGGCCTTCTGCGCCGCCACCAGCGCGGCCACGCCTTGCCCGGCAAGATCCAGCAGCGCATCCATCTCGGTCTTGGAAAAGGTCGCCCCTTCGGCCGACATTTGCACTTCCACAAGTCGCCCGGCGCCTGTGATCACAAAATTCCCGTCGACCCCCGCTTCACTGTCTTCAGGATAATCGAGGTCGAGCACCGTCTGCCCTGCATAGATTCCGCAGGACACGGCGGCCACATGGTCGACGAGCGGATCCGAGATCACGACCCCCGCCTTCATCAGCTTGTTGACGGCGAGCCGCAGCGCGACCCAGCCCCCGGTGATCGCGGCGCAGCGCGTGCCGCCATCGGCCTGGATCACGTCGCAATCCACGGTGATCTGGCGCTCGCCCAGGGCCACGCGGTCAACACCCGCGCGCAGGGCGCGGCCGATCAGGCGCTGAATCTCGACGGTGCGCCCGCCCTGCTTGCCCGCCGTCGCTTCGCGCCGCATGCGGCTGCCGGTCGAGCGGGGCAGCATGCCGTATTCGGCGGTCACCCAGCCCAGCCCGGTTCCTTTCAGAAACGGCGGCGGGCGGTCCTCGATCGATGCCGTGCACAAGACATGGGTGTCGCCGACGCGGATCAGGCAGGATCCTTCGGCGTGTTTCGTGATGCCTGTTTCAATTGAAACGGCCCGCATTTCGCTTAGTTTCCGACCAGAGGGGCGCATGATGTTTCCTTTCGTTTGAGCGTGGGGATACAGGCGGCGGCCCCTGTCGCGCAAGCCCGATTGACCTTTGGCGCGCATCCTCTTTAATGCCCTATCGGGTGGGAACAGATGGCACAGGACGGCGGCAAGATTCTTCAGGACCTCAATGACCGTTCGCGCGAAGTCTTTCGACGCGTTGTCGAAGGCTATCTTGAAAGCGGCGATCCCGTTGGCAGCCGCACCCTGACCCGCACCCTGAGCGAAAAGGTCAGTGCTGCGACCATCAGAAATGTGATGCAAGACCTTGAATACATGGGTCTTTTGGGAAGTCCTCATGTCAGTGCCGGCCGCGTGCCGACCCAGATGGGATTGCGCTTGTTCGTCGACGGGCTGCTGGAGGTCGGTGAGCTGGACGCGGGCGACCGCCAGAAGATCGACGAGACGCTGGGCGACAACGGCCAGGATGTCGGCGGCATGCTCGACCGGATCAGCACAGCCCTGTCAGGTGTAACGCGTGGTGCCTCGCTGGTTCTCGCGCCAAAACACGAGGCCGAGATCCGACACCTCGAGTTCGTCAGCCTGTCGCCCGAGCGTGCGCTGGTGGTTCTGGTGTTCTCTGACGGCCATGTGGAGAACCGTCTGTTCATCCCGCCGCCGGGTCAAACCCCGTCAGCCATGCGCGAGGCTGCGAATTTTCTGAACGCGATCGTCGAGGGGCGGACGCTGTCGGATCTGCATACCGTTATCCGGCGCGAAATCTTGGAGCGGCGGCAACAGATCGATTCGCTGGCCCGTGATCTGGTGGATACGGGGCTTGCGGTATGGGAAGCCAACGGCGAACGAGGGGAGCGTCTGATCG